>CAYNFC010000005.1:0-62236 GCA_964396395.1 uncultured Gammaproteobacteria bacterium
TGACGTTGATTTTTCATACAGAAGATTGGACGAAGTTTACACTTCCGATCTCGCCAACGAACTCGGCAATCTTGTTATGAGAATCACCACCCTGGCAGAAAAGGATTTTATCGAACTATCACCCCCTAACCCCTATCCCCTAACCCCTAACAGTCTATTTGATTCTTTCCAATTCAACCTCATCCTCGAATCCATCTGGAAACAAATCAAAACCCTCAACAAACAAACCGACGACTTTGCTCCTTGGAAAAAAAGCGCTGAAGAACGAAAAGAATTTTTAATTAAATCATTAAATGAAATTAACCAAGTTGGCTATAAATTACAACCCTTTTTACCGGAGACAGCCGAAAAGATCTTAAAAGCCACTACTGGAAAAATTAAAAAAATTAAACCTCTCTTCCCCCGCCTTACGTCTTAATAAATAGATAATGCTCGTATATATATTCATTATTCGTTTTTGTAGTGGTTTGATTTATCAAACCTTAATGAACAATTACCATCTTGTCACGATCGTGCCAAGATAGTAATCTTATTATCTTGTGGACGGCCGTCTTTAAGATAGAGTTTAGATTGTTAAAAGTCATCAAATTCTATCTATACTACGATCGTATAGGAGATAATAATTATAAAGGGGGCTATACTTTACGGGGATGACACGAAGTAATAATTTTGCTAAACTATTATCTTATGAAAACAAAGTTAAATATATTATTTGATAAAATAAAATCTCACAAAAAAATTGTTTTTTTAATTAGCGGTATTCTTTTTCTTATCTTTGTCTATTTTTTTATTTTCTATAAACTACCCACTCCAGAAAGTTTAAAAAATTTTAAAGCTACTCCGCTATCGACTCACATTCTTGACCGGAACGGGAAACTTCTTTACCAACTTTATCAAAAACAAAAAAGAACACCAATCAAACTCAAAGACCTTCCCTCTTATGTAGCTCAAGCCACCATTGCCATCGAAGACAAAAACTTTTACCAGCATCAGGGTGTTTCTGTAGTGGGAGGAATTATCAGAGCTTTTAAGGACACTCTATTGAGACAACAACTTCAGGGCGGATCAACCATTACTCAGCAACTTGTCAAATCGGCCTTATTAACGTCGGAACGGACAATAAGAAGAAAAATCCGGGAAATAATTTTAGCCCTCTGGACAGAAAAAATATTTTCCAAAAACGAAATTCTTGAGCTTTATCTTAATCAAATTCCTTACGGTGGAGCTGTCTATGGAGTTGAGGAAGCCTCGCAAAGATTTTTTGAAAAACCGGCAAAAAAATTAACTCTTGAAGAAGCTGCATTTTTAGCCGGATTGCCTCAGGCCCCTTCTCAATATTCTCCTTATAATAATCCTGCGCTTGCTGTAAAAAGACGTAACGAAGTCCTAAAAGCGATGTTTCAACAAAAATATATTGATAATAAAACCTATGAAAAAGCGACGAAAGCTAAACTTGTTGTCAAGCCGTTTGAAGAAAAAATCAAAGCCCCGCATTTTGTTTTCTATATTAAAAGCTTGCTCGAACAAAAATATTCAACTAAAGATATTGAAGAAGGCGGTCTTAAAGTAATAACAAGTTTGGACCTCGTTATCCAGGAAGAAGCGGAAAAAATTTTGAAGGAAGAGTTGGAAAAAGTTGAAGATCTCGATGTGTCAAACGGAGCTGTTCTTGTCACCAGGCCACCAACCGGGGAAATTTTGGCCATGCTCGGATCGGTAGATTATTTTGCCACCGGGAGCGGAACTTTTAATGTCACGACAGCTTTACGTCAACCGGGAAGTTCTATAAAACCATTAAATTATGCCGTCGGACTGGAAAGAAAACTCGTCACTGCCGCTACGGTTTTTAATGATGTTCCAACCTGTTTTACCGGCGGCGGACAACCGAAAGGATACTGTCCTGTCAACTATGACGGTAAATTCCATGGACCTCAGGGCTTAAGATTTTCGCTTGGAAACTCTTTTAATATCCCTGCCGTTAAAATGCTTGCCATCAACGGAGTTGCTGATTTTGTTGCTTCATCTTCAGCTTTTGGTATTACTTCTTTTAAGGACTCAAAAAACTACGGACTGTCACTTACCCTGGGTGGTGGCGAAGTCAGAATGACTGAAATGGCAACGGCATTTTCTTCGTTTGCTAATCGGGGAACAGTAAAGATTCTTAATCCTATTTTAAAAATCGAGGATAAATTTGGAAAAACTCTTTTCAAATTTGAAGATCCAAATTTTATTGCTAATATCAAAAAATCCGTTCCTCCGCCGAGTTTTTTGTCAATTACCGGTAAAAAACCAATTTCTCTGGAAACCGCTTTTATTATTTCTCATATTCTCCTTGATAATAACGCCAGAAGTGCTATGTTTGGAGAATCGTCATATCTTAATGTTCCGGGTCATGCCGTCTCGGTCAAAACCGGAACCACCGATGACAAACGGGATAATTGGACTATCGGTTATACGCCAAATTTTATGACCACGGTCTGGGTTGGAAATAATGATAATACGCCAATGAATCCTTATCTTTCCTCCGGTGTAACCGGCGCCGCCCCTATCTGGAATCGGATTATGGGATTTCTTTTGAAAAACCAGGCGGATCTTTGGCCGGTCCGTCCGGAAACAGTGACTGGCAGACAGGTATGTTGGGACTCGGGTGATTTGGTAATCAAAGGGGATGACGGTAAGGATAACTGTCCTTCCAGATTTGAATATTTCATCAAAGGAACCGAGCCGAAAGAATCTCATATTTTCAAACAAACTATTGCAGTAACTAAAGATGATAAACTGGCGCCGGCAAACTGGCCGGAAGTTGAGATGAAAGAAAAAACCATCATCAAAGATGCTTTTGGATTTTATTGCGTTGACTGTAGTCATGAAAATGAGCCAGTTCAGAATATAAGACTATAAAGATAGATTAAAGCTTAGAGATCAAACCTCAAAACCAAGTTTAAATTTCTAAGTTTATTACTGTTTTTTAATTTTTAAATAATTTTTGATATTTGATATTTAATCTTTGATATTATCCAACAATAAAATAATTAAAAATCATTTGACATTATATAATCGTACTAGTATACTACCTACTAATATGAGTAAGGTAGGGGAGTTGGTCGAAGCCTTTTTGAAAAATAAAACAAGCGCTGAAATGCTTGATTTTTTAAAAGGAATTTTGACACCTAGTGAGTTTGACGAGATAGTTACCCGTTTGCAAATCGTTAAACTTTTAAAATCCGGTCTCCCCCACCAGGAAATCGCCCGCCGTCTCAAAGTCGGCGTGGCAACAGTAACACGAGGATCTAGAGAATTAAGAATGGGGAGATTTTCTAGGGTCAGTCCTTAACAGGACTGTCCTTATAAGGACTGACCCTATATAAAAACATATGCAAAACATAAACTCAAAAAATTGGTGGCAGATAAACTATCCGCGAAGCGGGTGGCGATTCTGATGTATCGATACATCGAAGTTTAGCCCCGCTTTGCGGGGTTTTTTATTAGTTATTAAATTTTACAAAATTATGAAAAACACACAATTTTCACTTTCGGAATCAGAGATACCAGAATATTATCTTAATATTTCCTATTATTTAAAAAAATATTTAGGAAAATTGCCCGACCCACCCTTGAACCCTGGAACAAAACAACCGCTTAAACCGGAAGAATTGGAAGGTCTTTTTCCCAAAGCTATAATTAAACAGGAGATTTCTCTAGAGGAAAAGATTGAGATTCCAGATCAGGTAAGAGAAATTTATCAGTTATACCGTCCCACTCCTCTTGTTCGAGCTAAAAGGTTAGAAAAATTCCTTGACACTCCGGCTCATATTTATTATAAAAATGAGTCGGCTACCTTGTCTGGAAGTCATAAGATAAATACCGCTATCCCTCAAGCTTATTACAACAAAATGGAAGGAATAAAAAACCTAACGACCGAAACCGGAGCCGGTCAATGGGGTTCTGCTTTAGCATTGGCGGTTAATTTTTTCGGTATGAAGCTAATTGTCTTTATGGTCCGGGTTTCTTTTGACCAAAAACCCTTCAGAAAAACCGTCATGGAAACTTATGGCGCTGAAGTGTTTGCCAGTCCATCAGAAAAAACCGAGTTTGGGAAAAAAATCCTTAAAGCTAAACCTGATCATCCTGGAAGCCTCGGAATTGCCATCAGCGAAGCTTTAGAAACGGTCGTTAAAAACAAAGGTTATAAATATTCTCTTGGCAGTGTTTTAAATCATGTTTTACTCCACCAAACAGTTGTTGGTTTGGAGGCAAAGAAACAGATGGAAAAAGCCGGAGAATACCCGGATATCATCATTGGATGTTGCGGCGGAGGCAGCAATTTTGCCGGCCTAGCCTTTCCATTTTTAGTCGACAAACTGAAAAGGAAAAAGAAAACCAGATACGTTGGAGTTGAACCAACCTCTTGTCCATCTTTAACCAAGGGAGAATATCGATATGATTTTGGCGATACAGCTCAAATGACTCCCCTTTTAAAGATGAAAACTTTAGGCTGCGATTATATTCCATCGCCGATTCACGCCGGCGGATTGAGATACCACGGCATGGCGCCGCAGATTTCATTTCTTTATGAACAGAAATTAATTGAAGCGGTCGCTTACGACCAAAATCCGGTGTTCCAGGCCGGTGTTGACTTTGCCCGTTGCGAAGGAATCATTCCCGCCCCGGAATCATCACATGCGGTTAAGGCAGCCATGGATGAGGCAATAACCGCTAAGAAAGAGGGTAAAAAGAAAATAATTCTTTTCAATCTTTCCGGTCATGGTTTGTTGGATCTCGACGGTTATGACAAGTTTTTACATAATAAATTATGAGAAATAAAATCATTCTTGTTAACATCGATAAATTAATAAGCCATGAAATGGTTTGCTTTAAAAGACTGAAACAAGTCAGGAATGATTTATTAGTCAAAGGTTTTATCAAAAATCCGGTGGTGGTTGACCGAAAAAACAACATTATTCTTGACGGCCATCACCGGGTCGCCGCCCTGAAGCAATTAGGCGCCAGTAAAATACCGGCATATTTAGTCAATTATCAAGATAAAAACATCGGCGTCACCCTAAGAAGAAAAGAATTTAGTTTTGCCGATATTAAACAAGCGGTTATTAATTATTGTCTGCAGGGAAAAATCTTTCCTTCAAAAACAACCAGACACTTAATCAGAAACCGGCCAAAAAACATTAACATCAAAATTTCTAAACTTTATTAACTAAATTTGATAAACTTAACAATATGATAGACAAAAACGTTTTAGCGTATAGCGAACGGTTGAAAAAAATGGGAATTGAACACAAAATAGTTGAACACCCTTCTTTGAAGGAAGTTGAGGATGTGCTAAAGTATTGTAATTTAACTTTTGCAGACGGTGCCTCAACTTTGATTTATAAAGTGGATAACGGTTATATTGCCATTATTCGAAGAGATGATTGCAAAATTGATTTAAAAAAATTAAAGAAAATTATTGGTTCTAAAGTCTTTGATATGGCAACTGATAAAGAATTTACAGAACTGACCGGACTTGAGCCGGGAGCGGCCAGAATTTATATTCCCGAGGTAAAAAAAACCTATATTGATAAAAAAATTCTTGAAAAAGAATTTGTGCAGGCGGGATCCGGAAGCTTTACAGAAAGTATTAATTACAGAACAACTGATTTAAATAAAATTCCTAACAGCGAAATCATCGACATTTCAGAAATAAAAATTCAATCTATAGGAACAACTACTGGACCAAAACGTGTCTTTTCAGGGATTAGGGCAACAGGCAGATTACACCTTGGAAATTATCTGGGAGCAGTCAAGGGATTTCTGGAAATTCAAGAAAAAGGAGAATATGAAATGGTTTATTGTGTCGTTGACGTTCATTCGATTACTACTCCTTACAAACCCGAAGAATTACGCGTTAACAAACGAGAAATTATTATTGATTATCTCGCCGCAGGACTTGATCCGAAAAAAAGCATTTTGATTTATCAATCCGATGTTCCGGAACACACTGAACTGGCTTTTTATTTTTCCACAGTTGAAACAGTTGCCCGAATGCTTCATCTTCCCACCTATAAGGATAAAATTAAACAATATCCGAAAAATGTCACCATGGCGCTTTTAAATTATCCGATATTAATGGTCGCTGATATTTTAATTTACAAAGCATCGCTCGTTCCAGTTGGTATTGATCAAGAACCTCATTTGGAAGTCGCTCGTGAAGTCGCCCGCAAAATGAACCAACAATATGGAACTAATTTTCCTGAACCAGTCAGGTTTGCAACTAAAGGTGAATATATCCCCTCTCTAACTGGTGAAGGTAAAATGGCAAAAACTGTTGAAGGAAGCTATATTAATTTGACTGACTCAAAAGAAGAAATTAGAAAAAAAGTCCGTTCCGTTCCTACCGCAACAACTGCCGGCGGAGAGATGACGCCTGGCATAAAAACTCTTTTTACCTTTGCTAACCTATTCCTTTCGGTCGTCACGGATAGGTACAAGAAAGAGTTCGAAAATGGCACACTTCAATTTGTTTTATTAAAAGATGCCATTGCTGAAGCAATCTATAAGGAACTTGAACCTTTTCAAAAACGTCGAGTCAAGATCGCCGCTAACCAGAAATACGTTGATGAAGTAATTAAAGATGGCGCCGCTCGCGCCCGTAAAATTGCCAGAGAAACCGTCAAAGAAGTCAAAGAAAAAATGGGTTTGATTTGATTTTTGAGTAATTTTACTTATATGAGTAATAAATTATCAGAAATAGTTGGCTGGTACGGAACTATTGCTATAGTTGGAGCTTATGGTCTTTCGAGTTTTAACATTGTTTCTTCCCAATCGTTGATTTACCAACTACTTAATGTAACGGGAGCAATTGGAATTGCAATAATTTCATTGCGGAAAAAAACCTACCAACCAGCTGTATTAAATATCATTTGGACAATAATCGGTTTAGTTGCTTTGGTTAAGATATTATTCAAATAATTTTCTGAAGCTGAATACTTCATTATATTAATATAATGAAGTGAGGTTTATTGTTTTATTTTATAATAACTTCCTCTTGTTTGCCCAATTTTAATAGTCAGCCCTTTATCAATTAGCTTTTTCAAATCATACCTTAAAGTCCTTTCCGGTACTTTCAAAAACCGTCGTCTGATATTGTCAAAAGAAACTATTTTGTGTTCTTTGATTATCAAGTATATTTCTTCCTGCCGTGGAGGCAACAAAATCTCTTTTCCATTTTGAGCTGACTCTATCTGTTTTTTTAATTCCTCTGATTCCTTCAAAAAAGCCGTTAACATGAAAATTAAATAGTCTTCAGTTTTTTTATAACCTTGATCTAAATAATAATAGTAATCATTTTTATTCTCATCAAGATATTTTTCAAATGAAATTAAATAACCGTCGCCATATCCCTTTGCTTTTAAGATTGAGAAAATTAATAGCCTGCCTACCCGTCCATTGCCATCGATAAACGGATGAATTTTCTCAAAAATTAAATGCGAAACTAAAGCACAGATCAAAGGAAATTTTTCTTTGTTTGAATTTATGTAGCCAATTAATTTATCAAATAAACTGTTTATTTGTGTTGGCGGTGGAGAAAGATAGACAGCGACTCCTGCCTGATTAAATATCGCCCCCATTTCATGTCTGAAACTCTTTGTTTTTTCTGAATCGCCTGACATCACGAGTGAATGAAGATCGTAAATAAATTTCTTAGTTATCTTAAAATTATTTTTTATTGTTTTTTCAAGAAATTTATTTGCTTTCATAATATTAAAAATCTCTTTGTTTTTTTCTTCATCGTTTTTGCCTTTATTAATAGTTTCCAACGTCATGGGATTTCCTTCTATTCGAGCGGAAAACAGTGAGCTTTTCAGTAAACTAATTCTTTGAATTTTTTGTTTGAGCCCTTTTGGAATAGTAAGCGAAGACAAATACATTAAGTTTGTGTCTACTTTACTGATTAAGTTTAATATTTCTGAAGTAATTTTATAACCTGGAGGAATTTTCATGAAATCATTTTACCATATCTTACCTAATCTTGCCTAATGTTGCCAAATATTACCTAATCTTGCCAAATTATTTTACAATCCGCCTAATAATCTTGCGACGGTGAGGACTCCCGGCGTTAAAAATCTTGTATTGTTTCTTGCCGGATCAGCTGCCACATCGTAAACAAAATACATCACTTCATGTCTGCTGTCAAAAAAATTCAATGGATACATGTCATCTTCTCCATAAAATAACGGTGGACAGTTTTTATAGGATGTTTTTCCGCAATTCATATTTACCGAGCCGTTATATTTTGACAACCCTTTAACAACGCTGGAAAAATTCATCGCCGACGGACTGCCGGATAAATTTCTGATCGCAAATCCGGCCGAAAGAGCCGAGTCATACATAGTTTCAAACCCGCAACCAATTTTTCCGTTTATTTCCATATAGATATAACCCGCCGTTGATTTCGGACTTCCTTTCGGGCATTTTGATGCAACAGGAGCAATGTTAACATTGATTGACGGCAATATTGATCCGTCATGTAAGGATCTCCGCTTGTCACAACCTCCCTCAATATAATGAATCCCGGCCAAAATCTGCCAGGGCACTTTATTAACACAGGCAGCTTTTTTATAAATTTCTTTGTTCACCAAACATTTAGCTACATTATTTTTATTATTTAGACCGCTTTGACTGATGGGTGGAAGCGGATTTTGAAGCATCGCCCTTAATGCGTCAACTTGGTCACTGCCCATGTTACAACTATCGGCCGGTTTTTTTGTGAGAGATGGTACAGGGACATTAGTTGGGGTTGATATATTTGCTTTTCTTGAAGGATAAATTACTGCTCTGGTCGGGGATACGGCGGTAGTTATTGTTGGATATATTTTTTCCGAAGATTTATCAAAAGTGATCTCCGTCGATCCCTGATTATTTAATTGATTATTTAATAAGGGCGTGTCATCCGATGAAAAATCAAATTTAGGAATCAAACCGATGATTTTTTCTTTTAGCAGACTCATGCTTGAAGGAGAAAAACTTTTTGTTATATCAAACTGGTTAACAAAAATAAATTTAAATATAAAAGATGATATGAAAAAAGAAATTATTAAAACAATAACCATTCGTATATTTTCGTTGGCACGGTTAAGTCCCATATATCCAGTTTATCAAAAAATGAACAAATACCTCTTGATTTTCAAAAATCACTCCTTTATTATTATGGTGAACGAAAGTTCATTAATATGGATATCCCACTGGCTGAAAGAATGCGGCCACAATCTCTTGACGAATTCGTTGGCCAGGAACATCTGGTTGGAAAAGGAAAACCGATCCGCCGAATGATTGAAAATAAAAAAGTTATCTCAATGGTTTTCTGGGGTCCACCGGGAACGGGAAAGACGACTCTCGCCCGCATCATCACCAAATATATTGAAGCTAACTTTGTTTCTTTTTCAGCCGTTGCCGGTGGAGGCGTCGCTGAGGTCCGGAAAATTATTGCTGAAGCGAAAAAAAACTATGGACTGTTTCAAAAAACGACTGTTTTATTTGTTGACGAAATTCATCGTTTTAACAAAGCCCAGCAAGATGCTTTTCTTCCTTATGTTGAAGACGGAACGATAACTTTAATCGGAGCCACGACGGAAAACCCCGGTTTTGAAGTCATCGCTCCCCTCGTTTCTCGCAGTCAAATATATGTTCTTTATTCTTTGACCGAAGAAGAAATTCAAACCATTACCAAACGGGCAATTAAATTTTACCCGAAACATATTTTTGAAAAACCAGCTGTTGAACATATTATTAAAAATGCCAACGGCGATGGAAGAACCGCCATTAATGCTGTTGAACTTTCCGCATCACTTTCAAAAAAAATTACTTTAAAAGTTGCCGAGGAAGCTGTTCAAAGAAAAGCGATTTATTACGACAAAAAGGGCGACTGGCACTATGACACGATTTCCGCTTTCATAAAATCCATGCGAGGATCAGATCCTGATGCGGCTTTACATTATTTAGCACGGATGATTAAGGCCGGCGAAGATCCGATCTTTATTGCCAGACGAATGGTTATCTTTGCTTCAGAAGATATCGGTAACGCTCAACCGACGGCTTTAGTACTGGCCACCACTGCTATGCAGGCCTGTCATATGATCGGCTGGCCGGAAGCATCTTTAATATTAGCTCAAACAGCTACCTATTTGGCCACTGCCAAAAAATCTCTTTCTTCTTCTATGGGCATTTGGAGTGCTTTATCTGATATTGACGAAAAAAACCTTGATCCAATTCCTTTACATCTTAGAAACCCAGAAAATAAAGTGATGAAGTCTTTGGGCTACGGCCAAGGACATGTCCGCTATCCCTGGAAAGTTGAACGCGAAACCGGCAGAAAAATAATACAAGAATATTTACCTAAAAATCTCAGAGGAAAAAAATATTATATAATTGATTGGAAATAAATATGAAAATAAATATCCCAAATCACGTTGCTATAATTCCTGATGGAAACCGTCGCTGGGCCAAAGAAAAAGGTCTGAATACTTATGAAGGCCACAAAAGAGGTTTTAACGGATTAATCAAAATTGCCAAAAAAGCCAGGACATTAGGTATTAAAGTTTTTACGGTTTGGGCATTCTCCACTGAGAATTGGAAAAGATCCAAAGATGAAGTCAATTATTTAATGAAACTATATGAAATCATGCTTGATAAATATTTAGCAGATGCTTTAAAAGATGAAGTCAAAATTATTCATTTAGGACGGAAAGACAGAATCAATAAAACTTTAAAAAATAAGATTGTTAATATTGAGGAGAAAACTAAAAATTTTACTCAGTACTATCTTTGTATAGGGTTAGATTATGGTGGGCGAGACGAAATTGTTCGTGCCATAAAGAAAAGTTCAAATTTATCTGAAGATAATTTTAATCAATTTTTAGACACAAAAGACTTACCCTATCCTAATCCTGATTTGATAATTCGAACCAGCGGAGAACAGCGGCTTTCTGGTTTTATGCTCTGGCAGTCACAATATTCTGAATTAGTTTTTGAAAAAAAATACTTACCAGATTATAATGATAAAGACTTTGAAAATACCATTAAAGAATTCTCTGAAAGGCAAAGAAGATTTGGTAAATAATTAAAATAAATGTTTTCCAGTTAATTTTGCTCCAACGGCTGGACTGTTAACAATAATATTTTTAACTTCTTTTATGCCTTTTAATTTCTTGACTAATTTCTCCGTATTTTTTTCTTCAATTATCAAATGAATGTCCTGGCCAGTGTTAACGGTAAAATAAACCTCAAGTCCTTCGTTTCTCCATTTCTTAACTAATTTCATTAACTTAATTGTTTCCGGTTGCCAGTAAATAAGAGATGGATTTGAAGTTAACATGATAGCATGAAGCTCCAGCGCCTCTTCCTCAATTATTTGCCCAAATTGAGTAAAATTTTTTGTTTTCAGTGATTCCTTAAATTGACTTATTTTTTTATTAATGTTATTTAATCTTGTCTTAAAGAAAGGACTTGTTGTGGCTAATTTTTGACCATCGGTTGAAGAGGTTTCTTTTTTTTCCTGACTGACAATTGCCACCACATCAATTATCTTCCAATAATTAAGAGGATATAGAGATTTTGCCACCCCCCCTACCCACTCAACAAACCCATCGGGAATAGATCGGCAAGCGGAACCCGATCCTTGACGAGCTAAGATCGATAATTCTTTTTCTTCTAACTTGAGTCCTATTGCTTTCGTTGCCGCTAGCGTCAGAGCAGCAAAACCAGAAGCTGATGATGAAAGACCTGTTCCCTCGGGAAAATTATTATTTGATACAACTTTTGCTTTCAGAAAAATATTGGCGCTTTTTCTAATCAAATCTAAATGTTTGATTACTCTATTAGCTTCTTCATGGTCAGTTTTATTATTAATGATTATCAAATCCCTTTTGTATTTCAAATTAAATTCAACCGTAGTTGTAGTCAATAAATTACTTAAATTTATGGAAATACTGCCATTTTCCGGGATTTTTAAATCTTCGTCTTTTTTACCCCAATACTTAATGAAAGCAATATTTGATGGGGCAATTGCAGTGGTTTTCATATATTATTTTTAACTTTAATAATTTCTCCTCCAGCGTTAATTATAGATGACCCAACTTTTTTAAGTTTATCTTCGGGAACTAAGGCAATCATACAATCTCCCCCACCAGCTCCAGATAACTTTGTACCATATGCTCCGGCGGAAATTGCCGCCTGACACATTTTATCTAATTTCTCCGTACTCACACCTAACTCTTGAAGAAGCCTATGATTTTGATTCATCAACTCCCCTGTTGTTTTCCAATCAGAATTTAATAAACTGATTTTTGCTTTCTCAACAATTTTTCTTATTTTTTCAAATATTTTTCTGTGTTCTAATTCTGAATTATGAATTCTAAATTCTAAATTCTTAACAATAGAGGAAGTGTCTGCTTTGGTTCCGGAATATCCTATTACTAGAGGTAGTTCTTCAATAGATAACGGCTCTATTACTTTACCACCAGTAATAAAATATAAAGTTCCGCCAAAAGTAGCTGCAGCAATGTCAAATCCCGAACCAACTCCCTGGATATTTAAAACAACTTTATATCCTAAATCAAAAATGTCTTTTTTTGAAATTTTGATTTTATAGAGTTTACTTAACGCAAGAATTGCGGCAACAATGACTGCGGAAGATGATCCAAAACCATACTGAGAAGAAAAATCACTGTATGTTTTAATGATAATTTTATTATCAACTTTGTATTTTTCACAAAATAATTTGACCGTTTCTTCAACAAAACGAACATTTTTGACTTGTGGAGCATCTATTTTAAATCGTCCCGGTATTATTTCCGCTTCAACATAAATTCGCGGCGAGACGGTCGTTACAATACATGGGTAGTTATAAACAACTGTGTGCTCTCCAAAAAGCATTAATTTTCCCAGGGCTGATGCCTTGACTTTCATAGTCTTTTTAGCCCTTGATAATCTGGGGCAAATTGATAGTAATTTATTTTTTTTGTTTTTAAAAATTCCTCTAACTTTTCTTTATCTTTAGCTAAAAATAAGATAAACCCTGAGTTAGTTTCGCATCCTCCCGCACCAGTAACTTTACCCGATCCAAATCTTGATAAGTCAATAAGAAGTTTTTTAGTTTTTATGGATATAACTCCCAATTTTTCCAACAATTCATTATTCTCAACTAAGCATTTCTTAAATAAAACCCCATCTTGTTTTTTAATTGAAATAACCAAATTATTAGTTACTATCTCTATTTCATCCAATATCTTTTTAACAGTTTTCGTCTTGACGAAATTTACCATTTCACCTGTTGTCTCTTTTGGTTTACCGCTATCTATTAAAAATAATTTTTCTTCAATAATTTTTGGTATTTTAAAGTCCAAATTTTTTAAACTAACATTTTTTCGATACAAAATTAATCCGCCAAAACATGCAGCTGAATTATCAACCCCTGAGGGATTTTGATGAAAATGTTTTTCAATCTGAAAGGCTCGTTCGTTTACTATTTTTTTTTCAAACTGTCGTCCGGTATAAAATTCTAAAAAAGCGGCCACTGATGCAACTGATAATGCCGCCGATGATCCCAGCCCCCGACCGGTTGGAATTTCTGATTCAATTTTAAAATTAAATGGTCTATCTGAAAAATTAATTTTTTGATTTTTTAAATATTTTTTTACTTCTTTACTAATAAAAAAAATTTCTTTATCATCTTTACCATCTTTGCTCGATCGTACAAAGTTGGTAAGATTAAATTTCAGTCTTAAGTTAATAGCTGAAACTAAGGCAGGTTTGCCGTAAACTACTGCGTGTTCACCGGATAAAATAACTTTGGCTGGTACTGAATATGAAATTTTCATAGTGTTTACCCTGAAGTGACTTTAGTCTACTTCAGGGGGTTTAAATTTTACACCGTAAGCAATTACTCCATCGACGGACGCGGTTCGAACTTTGCGTAACACTGATATAACTTCTTTTCCAATTTCCAAATTTTTATCATCGCAGTCAACTAACTGTCCGTAAACTTTTTCGTTATTATTCAATTCGACGAGAACAACTGAATAAGGCGCATATTTTTTAAAATCCGAACCCGGAGTAAAGATTTTTGTCCAAGCTAATATCTTGCCTTTTTTTCTTAAAATTTTTCTAATTTCTTTTTGTCTCCGCCAAATTTTTACTGGACTAATCATATCTGTTAGTAAAGACGTGGCATGCCGCGTCTCTACATTTAAAATTAAACTGCTAATATTGTGACTATCGCCGTCCCTCCAGACCCGCCAACATTATGAGCTAAACCGTATTTAACATTTTTAACCTGTCTTTTTTCTGCTTGTCCGGTCAGTTGTAAAAATATCTCCCCTATCTGTTTTATTCCTGTTGCCCCAACAGGATGTCCGGCCGCCTTCAAACCTCCCGAAGTATTGACAACCAGATCACCATTATTTCCGAACATTGTTGATAGTTCTTTAATCCTTTCCCCTCCTTGGCCTTTTTTCCAAAAGCCTAGATCTTCTATAGCTAAAATCTCAGCAATTGAAAAACAATCATGAACTTCAGCTACTTTGATTTCCTTTCGACTAATTTTTGCTTTTTCAAAAGCTATATCGGCCGCGTTTTTTGTTGCTAAAATTTCATCTATCTTTTTTCTTTCCTTTAAAGAAATCGTATCTGTCACTAATTCTGAAGCAATAACTGAAACTGAATTTTTTTGTTTTTTAATCAAATCCCGATTATTTGTCAATATTACAGCTGATGCCCCATCCGAAATTGGGGAAGAATCCAATACCTTTAATGGAAACGCTACATATGGACTACTTAAAACATCTTTAATGCTGATTTTTTTTCTAAAATGAGCTTTACTGTTTAAACTCCCGTGATAATGATTTTTGACAGAAACGTAGGCTAAATTTTCCTCTGTGTAGTGATACTTTTCTAAATAATAGTTCGCCATCATTCCATAAAGACCCGGAAAAGTAAGACCCGCTTCTTGCTCTTCCCCTGAAGCGGCGGCGGACAAGGCAGTGATCGTTTCTTCCGGCGAATAATCCGTCATTTTTTCCGCTCCCACCACTAAAACGTTTTTATTAGTATTTGCCTCTAAATAGGTTTTTGCTAAATTAAAAGCCGCCCCACCGGAAGCGCAAGCCGCCTCAGCTCGAAAAATTGGAATATTAACTTTTAGAATTTCTGCAATTTTTGATGTTGAGTGCAGATTACTTTCCAAAACACCAGCCAACATATTGCCAAAAAAAACTGCATCAATTTGTTTGTTTGCCAACTTAGTTTGCGTAAAGACACCTGCGATTGCCTCTTCCACTAAATCAAATAACGACTTATCCCAAAGCTCACCGAACTGAGTTGTGTGATAACCAATCAGGCTGATCATATCATTTCCATAAATTTTAAATAAGTCGGATAATCAATATATTTTTTATCTCCAATAATTTTTGTAAACTCTTTTCTTCTTTTTGCTAAATTTTTAGTTACCTTTAAAACAAAACTATCTGAACCGGCGCCGCTTCCATAAGAACAAAGAAAAATTAAATTTTCTGTTTTTGCTTTTTCTAAAACGGCCATCAAACCCATTAAGGCGGAAGCTGTATAAGAATTACCTAAATAATTAACAGTTAAGGAATCTTTTATTTGGGCTGATGAAAATCCCAAAGATTTAGCCACTTGAACTGGAAATTT
This sequence comes from uncultured Gammaproteobacteria bacterium, assembly GCA_964396395.1. Classification (GTDB taxonomy): domain Bacteria; phylum Patescibacteriota; class Microgenomatia; order UBA1406; family GWC2-37-13; genus GWC2-37-13. The sequence goes on from CAYNFC010000005.1 coordinate 15,703, forward strand.
ACCATTGGGCATATGAAAAACGGCAAAAGAGAAATCTTTTGGCGAAAGATCTGTTTTTTTAAATAAACTTTTACTGGCTTCCTCTATGTGATAAAAATAAGAAGGTTTTCCGGTAAATCTGCCTCCATGGGATGGATAGCGGATTCCTTCTCTCCGCCAAAAATCCGGCGTATCAGACGAAAAAGACTCAAAATCAAGAATTTCTAAAACTAGATCATCTTTTCCTAATAATAACGATACTGAACCTGAAGCGGCTGTATATTCTAAGACATCATGGGTTTTTCCCATCCCTTTATCTGAACCCGTAATTAATGCATAATCGCTGTAACCGGATTTTATTAAACCTTGTGCGGAAATAAGTGCGCCAGTTGCCGCTTTACAGGCAAATTCCGTATCATAAGCTAAGTAATTTTTTTCAATTCCTAAAAACTCAGCCAAGATGGTTGAAGCTGGATTAACGGCATAGGGATGTGTCTCTGAGCCGAACAAAACGATTTTAATCTTACTTCTGTCAACCTTAATATCTGACAGGGCTAAAGAGGCCGACTCAAAGGCCATTGTCAGAGAATCCTCATCTATCCCTGCGACTGTTTTTTCCTCAATCAATAAAGATTTTTTGACATCCTCTGGATTTTTTCCCCAGACTTTAGCGATTTCTTCAGTTTTGATTCTATATTTGGGAATGTAAAAACCGTATGAGACTACTCCAATCATAGAATATGTTTGTCATTCCCGCGCTTTGCCGTCCGTAGCTTCATGCGAAGGATGGGAGGCGGGAATCCAAGCTAAATATTCATTTTAAAGAAGTGATTATAGTCTGGATCCCCGTCTTCACGGGGATGACACCGGATCACTTTTTAATTTTGAATTTAATTTTTAACTTTTAATTTCTAATTTTTAACTTTTTATTAGCGCCCTAATTTCTCATGCGTCTTTGCAAGCGAACCTTGGGCAAGTGATGCAAGGAGTGATATTTCCCCTGCCAAAACCGCGCTACCTAAAACTTTTGCCAATTCTGTCGAATTTTTTGCTCCAATAATTGATAATGCTTCTTGTTTTATTTTTAGTTTGCTTCCGCCTCCAACTGTGCCGAGCATCACCGCAGGTAGGTAAACAGAAACATATAGATCGCCATTTTTTAGAATCTTACTGGTTGTTATTCCCATACTTCCCTCGACTACATGAGCTAAATCTTGGCCGGTTGCAGCAAAAAAAGCGGCTACAACATTAGCGAAATGGGCGTTAAATCCTAAAGAACCGCTCATAGCCGATCCGATCATGCATTTGGCAAGCCAAACCTCAAAAAAATTTTCTGGAGTTGTTTTTAATACTTCTTTCACTACTTCTTTTTTTAAGATAACTTCAGCCCAAACTCTTTTTCCCCGACCGGAAATAAAATTGAGCCAGGCAGGTTTTTTATCAATACAAAAATTGCCGCTAACTGATAAACATTTAACCTTTGTCTTTTGTTCAATAAATTGAGTCATTAATTCAGTTGCAATCGTCACCATATTCATACCCATTGCATCTTGAGTATCAAAATAAAATCTTACGTAGACATATATACCAACGATTCTCGTTCCTAATTTTTTTAACTTTAAGTGAGAAGAAGTTTTTTCCGCCTCGGCTTTAAGAAGTTTAAAATTATCTTCAAGCCACTTTTTTAATTTGATACTTTTTTCAAGTCCTGAAGTTTCAAAAACAGGCCCACGGGTTGCACCAATATTCTCAACAAATGTTGTAGCCCCACCAGACAGATTAATTGCCTTACACCCTCGACTAACTGAAGCAACTAAAGCTCCCTCGGTTGTTGCAAGAGGAATGAAATAATTCTTAATTCTAAATTCTAAATTCTTAACTGATAATGGTCCAGCAACTCCTAAAGGCAAAGAGGTCGCTCCAATTAAATTCTCACAATGAATTGTTTTTTCGTCTTCAATTTGAGCCTTAGAAACATTTTCTAATTTGATCTTCAGTTCTTTTTCTAAAAATTCCCGTCTTTCTTTGGTTGTTTTGAAATCTTTAAGGATCATGTATCTATTAGTCGAGTTAATTTAGAGAATCATTCACTAAAAGTAGTGGAACGATTCATCATTCCAAAATAATACATTTATTTGTCATGCTATAATTATCTTTTATGAATTATTACAAAAAGGAATTATTTCTTGCGGAGGTAGATAAAGATGATAATATTCTTGGAAAAGTTGAGAGATGGGAAGCGCACAAACAAGGTATTCTCCATCGCGGGTTTACAATGATGTTGATGTACAATGACAAAATAGTTCTCCAACACCGAAAGCATCTAGCTTTTGACGGATATTTTGATTTAACTTTTTCTTCCCATCAAATTTATATTAATGAAAAACTACAAACAGATTTGGAAGCAATTTATGAAACTTTAAAAAGAGAGTGGAATATAGACAAAACAGATTTGATAGAAGAACCAAAATTTTTGAGTAAATTTTACTATAAAGCTAAGGACCCTAATAGTATTTTTACCGAACATGAAATTGATTATATTTATATAGCCGAATTAAAAAATCTTCCCATTCCAAACCCTGACTATGCCTATGGATTTGATTTGATTAAAAAACAAGAAATTGAAAATTTTAAAATCGCTCCATGGGTTGAAGAAATAGTCAAGATGATTAAATAAACGGAATTCGAAATAGTTTAAGTTGATACAAAAATATTGAATACGGAGTAAACCAAATTAAATAAAAAATAATCATAAAAATAATTATAAAAAAGTTTTGTTTTGAGGAAAATCGAATCGCCAAATATCCTAGAATTAACTTCCAGATTAACAAACTCAAAGAATAAGCTATAAAAAAAATACTAAAACCTTTTCCTAAGAGGGAGAATGTGCGAGGAGGCGGCAAAAAGATAAATAAAACTGACGTTGATAAAAACCAAACTAAAGTTGGTAATAATGAATATGAGAATGTAAATAAAAAGCTTGAAAAAGTAATTTCTTTTTTGTTCTTACTAAATAATTTTGATAAAAAATAAAAGAAAGAAACCGTTAATAATAAATTAATAATAAATAAAAAATAAATTAACGTTGCTGGATAAATCTTATCTCGTAAATAATAAATAAATTTAAAGTAGATAAAAATTATTCCAATAATTATTGCCGGTTGAAATAAGTCTTTTTCCTCACTAATGTGACGCATTGTTTTATACGGGTTAAATACAAGACCAATAAATCTATTGATTACAATTAAAAACGAAGTTAAGAAATCTACCAACATTTTTTTAAAATCCATATTGGAGAACTGTGACTAACTTAATCAAAAACCTACCTAACACAAAATATAGGAATATAGATAGGATAAATGTTAAGGGAATTATGTATACAAATGGGGCAACTTTTAAATAAGCTGTCAATTTTTTGAAATAATTCGTCAAAAAATTGACACCCAGTTCGTTTGGTTCAATTGAAAAGACTTCGTTCATTTTTTGCTTCATCCGAAAATTAATATTTTTCATAATTCGTTATTAAATACTTTAATAAAACTTTTTCTCGCCCTAAATAACAAACTCTCTGTTGCTTTAAAATTCATTTTTAATTTATCGGCAATTTCTTTGATTTTAATTCCCTCTATGTATTTTAGTCGTAGTATCAGTTGATAATCATTCGGAAGCGAATTAATTATTTTTTCTATTTTTTCTTTTAATTCCTTTTTATCAATCTCTTCATCAATAAAAACTACTTTCAAACTTTCCACTATAAACGAGGGGAGTTTAGAAAAAAGAACGCTTTTTAATTTTTTCTTCCTTATTTGATCGACTATCTTATGTCTGGCAATTGAAAATAAAAATGTTTTTAGAGAAGACTGAAATCGGAAATCACGAAGTGCCTCAATAAAATCAATAAAAATATCCTGGGTTAATTCTTCGGCGGTTTGATAGTTACTTATCTGTGATTTAACAAAGTTGAAGATTGAAGGCTGATATTTTTGGTAAACACGAAGAAGCGCTCTTTCATCTCTGTTTATTATTTTCTCCAGCAACTTTTTTTCTTCCTGATTAATATCCATGACTAATATTTTATCATGTTTTGAGATTTACGAAGGCTATTTGCTATATTTCTTCGCTGTTAATAGACCTAAAAATACAGCAATCAAAACCAAAGCTAAAGATACATTCGTGCTATTTAATATTTTCCAAAAAGCATCTATATTCATTTTTTGTCAAAATAAACTGATAATGTTAGTAAAGACAAACCTAATAATGTTGATTCTAACAAAGAAATGACATTTTGTAAATTGAAAGGTTTAAAAAATACCGCTAAACCTGGTGAAATTATAACAACTGCAAATAATGTTGATGCTAGATTGTTACAAGAACCCGCCAATGCTTTATGCCATAAATATTTTCTTTTATATACAATTTCATTCAATATTGGGTACATAAATATATGATAAACAACTGTTTTTCATTTGTCAGTAGGTTATAACCAACAAAGTATGAAGTTTAGATTATTTTGACAACTTTTTTAATGCGATATTATACCCTCCACAGCCGCGAAATAGCCAATGAGCAACACGGGTCACTGTAGTGGTTGATACTTTAAGTTTCTCGGCAATTCTTTTGTAAGACATGCCTTGCTTTAACAATCTCGCCATTTCCAAACGATTAGCAAATTCTTCAATTTCTTTTATAGTCAAAAGATCCCTGAGAAAATTAGCCACTTCTTGTTCCGTTTTTAACTTTAAAAATGCTTTCACCAAAAACTTTTCTTTGTCGTTTTTCGGTTTATAAGATTGAAAATTTGACATATAAGAATTATATCACTTGATCCCAAGTATAACGTTTACCTTCTTCCGTGGTTTACATCCACGCGTCGAAGGGGCACGTATACGGGATCTTCGGACTAATAAATAAAAGTTATTTAAATTAGTCCTTGACTTTTTAAATACGATATATTATCATGTTAACACGTTAATATTCATATTCGATAACTTTATGAACTTTATTTACCCTGTTAAATGGTTTTTCAAATTTAACAGGGTTAACTTTAAAAACTTTATGAACTCTTTAGTTCATCATCCCCTGCCTCAGGCGGGGTCAGTCTTTATGTAATTAATTATTTAACGAATTAATTCCCTACCCCGCTTTAGGCGGGGTTTTTTGTACTCTCACTTTCTGAGTAAAACGAAGATTAGTGAGAGTAAACCCGTCCGAAGTGAAGTTTCGGCTGCGTGGACGTAGACCACGAGACGAACCTGAACGTAGGCGGGTCTTGGTGACCGTAGCTCAACTGGATAGAGCGTCAGCCGGTGAAGCTGAAAGTTGCGGGTTCAAATCCCGTCGGCCACCCATTAGAAAGCGTCCCGACTTAGTCGTGATACGCTTTCTTATGTCCGCCGAATATCGCTCTTCAAGACGCCGAGCGAATAGCGATGAGTTTGGTCTTGAAGGAAGATATGGCGGACAATGATTACAAATTAGTAAAAAATATGGATAAAAACGAACTTAAGTTAGCCATTCAAAAAAATGGCCGGTTGACGGAAGAAACAATTAGCTTTTTGAAACAGGCCGGCTTGGAGTTTGAAAGCTCCAATCAACGGTTGTATTCTGATTGCAAAAATTTTCCTTTAAAGATTATCTATAGCCGTGATAATGATATTGGTGGGTATACTGCCGGTGACGTTGTTGATTTGGGAATTATTGGTCAGAATCTTCTTTATGAAAAAATCAACAACGTTAAAAAATTACTTAATCTGCGATTTGGTTTTTGCACTTTAATTATTGCCGTTCCTAAGGAATCCAAAATTAAAGCCGTCCTTGACTTGAAAGGATTAAAAATTGCCACTTCATATCCCGTTTCAACGGAAAATTTCTTTAGCAAAAAAAATATTAAAGTAAAAATAATAAAGATCAGCGGCTTGGTAGAATCGGCACCCGCTTTAGGAATTTCTGATGCAGTTGTAGATCTTATTTCAACCGGCAGTACGTTGGCTATCAATGATTTAAAAGTTATCGATAAAATCTACGAATCAGAAGCAGTTCTAATAGTTAATCCCAAAGCTATCAACAATGAAAAAAAGAAAAAACTGATAGATAAATTATTAAGAAGATTCACCGCAGTTTTGTCAGCCAGATCGAACAAATACATTTTAATGAATGCGCCAGAAAAAATTCTTCCCAAACTAAGAAAAGTAATACCAGGCTTAAAATCTCCTACTGTTTCACCGTTGGCTCTTCCTGGTTGGATATCGGTCCAAACAATCATAAAGGAAGATGTTTTCTGGAATGTTGTTGATCGGCTTTTAAAACTTGGCGTCCAAGATATCGTCGTATTACCAGTTGAAAAATTAATTTTATGAAAAAACTACAATTTCCATTAAATCAAATAGTAGAAGTCTTTAATCAAATAAAATCAAGAGATATTATTTTAATGGCTAAAAAAATTCAAAAACGATTAATTACTGATAAAAGTCTTATTAAGAAAGATAACGATAAATACAAAATTGTTACTCAAGTCGATATTGAAATTCAAAAATATTTATTAAATTATTTTAAAAAATCATTATTAAAAGGTACGTATGAAATCGTTGCCGAGGAAAAATTTGTAAAACAAATTAACAAAGATACAACTTGGAAATTAATCATTGATCCTCTTGACGGCACAAGTTCTTTCAAAAATCAAAAAAATACTTGGGGGGTTATGATTGGTGCTTGTGATATAAGTGGTATTCTCCAATATTCTTATAATATTATTTCTTCCGGTAAAGTTTATAAATCAGAAAATAATAAAAAATTTAAGCTTAAATCGTTTGAACAACTTAAAAAAACTGGAAAGAATATAACAATTGATATTTACGATTATGATAGTGGCTTTTCTAATCTTATCGACGATGAATATAAAAAAACTTCATATCCTGCTGCAATCTGGGCAGGTTGGCAAATTTATCAGCAAAAACTAAATGGACTGCTTTGGCTTCCAAGTAATCGAGGTAAAAAATACTACCCAGATTATGATTTGATCTTTCTGAAAGCTCTAGAGGATAAGGGATATAAAATATTATTGGGAAAAATTGAAAATAATAACGCTTTAATCGCAGTTGCTCCAACAAAAAAAGATGTTGAAAAACTTTATCAAATTGGTACCAATTTGATACCAAAACAACTCAAAACAAAAATGATCAAAACCACTAATTTATCAATTATTAATAGTTAAAAATAAAACTATGATTAAAATCATCAACTTCAGAGATTTATCAAAGAAAGATTATCAAAAAATAATTAATCGTTCATTCGGGTTGAATAAAACCATAATTCCTGAGGTTAAGAAAAAAATGGATGAAGTTAGAAAAATAGGTGACTCTGTAATTATGCAAAAATATCAAGAACGATATGGAAAGGATAGGTATAAAGATATTCTCGTGACAAAAGAAGAGATTCAATATGCTTATAAGGAAGTCGATAAAAAAACAATCAAAGCTTTAAGGCAGATGATAAAAAACATTACTCTTGTTCAAAAAGCCCAATTACCGATTAAAAAGGATACTGTTGTCAAATCAGAGAAAGGAATTAGAGTTTGGAGAGAATGGCGGTCAATTGAAAAAGTCGGATTATATATTCCCGGTGGAAAAGCTGTTTATCCTTCATCTGTGTTAATGACGGCAATTCCTGCCCAAATTGCAGGCTGTCAAGAAATACTAATGTGTTCGCCGCCTGGAAATAATGGGCAAATTCCTTCAGCAACACTTGTTGCTGCAGACATGATCGGTCTTAAAAAAATCTTCAAAGTTGGCGGAGCTGAAGCAATTGCCGCAATGGCTTACGGAACTGAAACAATTCCTAGTGTATATAAAATCTTTGGCGCCGGTAACTCTTATGTAACGGCAGCAAAAATGATATCACGAGATGTAATTAGTATCGATATGCCAGCCGGACCTTCCGAAGTTTTTATCATCGCTGATGAAACAGCAAATCCAACTTTTATTGCAGCTGACTTGCTTGCAGACGGCGAACACGGAGAAGATTCGGCTTGTGTTTTGATAACAACATCAGAATATATTGCCAAAATGACCATTAAAGAGATAAAAAAACAACTACCAAGGTTGGCAACAAAAAAGTATGCTGAGGAATCTCTAAAAAGATATGGATTATTTGCTGTAGCTAAAACTATGGATGAAATTATTAGATTTACAAATGAGTATGCGCCGGAACACTTAGAAATAATGACCAATAATTCTGAAAAATTAGTTAAGAAAATTTCTGATGCAGGATCAGTATTCTTAGGTAATTGGACATCTAAATCAAGTGGTGACTATGCCACAGGCGCTAATCACGTATTACCGACCGGTGGAATGGCAAAAATGTACGCACCGCTCGGAGTTGATTCCTATGGCAAATGGATGCAGGTTCAAGAATGCACTAAGGAAGGCCTGTCTAATATTAGAAAAACTATTGAGACAATAGCTGAAGTTGAGCAGTTACCGGCACACAAATTTTCAACCAAAATAAGATTTATTGAAAAAAATAATTATTAATTAATACAAATATATGAATATATTAGCGTTTTTTAGAAAAGATATCGATCGTTTTAAACTTTGGCCATTGAGACCAAATTTTCTCGAGAGTAAAGAGTACAAAGAAAAATTTGACAAAATTGATATGGGGGAAAGTGTAATAGAAACGACACCTTTATCATTTGCTAAAAACTTTAATCTTAAATTAAATTATTATCCTGGGGTGTCAAAAAAACTAATTTGTTTACTTTCAAAGTTAAACAAAGTAAAGGCAAACCAAGTTTTTATTGGTAACGGCTCTCTCGCCCTGATTGAACTTCTAATACGTCTATTTGTTGATCCAAAAGATGAAGTAATAATTTCTTTTCCTACTTATCCGTTGTATGAGTATTACATATTATTGGCCCGAGCAAGGTCTGTATCTTTTCCCAGAGAAAATTATCAAAAAATTAATATTCAAAAACTAAAAGAAAAAATTACTTTAAAAACAAAACTAATTTTTCTTGATAGTCCAAGTAACCCTTTCGGGTATTTAATTCCAAAAAAAACTATCAGGGAAATTCTTGATCTTGAGATACCCACCGTCATAGATGAAGCTTATGTAGAATTTTCAAGTGAAAGTTCGGCGGATCTTATTAACGAATATCAAAATTTAATTATTCTTCGAACTTTCAGCAAGTCATTTGGTTTAGCTGGTATTCGTTTGGGTTATACGATTGCATCACAAGATATAATTTCAGGTTTAATTAAAATTAAAAATCCCGAAGAGGTAAATATAGTTGCCCAATATCTTGTAACCGAAGCTTTAGGCAAAAAAAATGATTTAGCAAAAAAATTCATTGAAGGTAGAAATTATTTAATTAAAAATCTAAATATTCCTTATCTAAAAGTTTATCCGTCAAATGGAGGTTATGTAATGATTGAGATTCTTCCTCAGTCTCCACTTACAACTAATCAAATCGTAAGCGTTTTTTATAAACGAAAAATATTAATTAAACAAATGGATTTTCCCGGTCTTCCTGCTTCGTTTATCAGATTAAATATTGTACCGATAGATCTCTCAAAAAAAATTATTAGCATTTTTAAAAAAATGTATGAAATTTAAATTAATTCCTATTGATTTAATACAGTGTTTTGACACTCACATGCACAGTGTTCAACACGGTCCTATTGAAATGAAGGAATTTAACATGAAAAACATAAAGGATCTTATTGATATGGCCGCAAAAAATGGAATTAAAACAATCTGTCTAACTGAACACATTCCTTTACCTATGTTGAGTTTTGATCCATCACCCAATAAAGACTGTGCAATTGAAAAAGAAAAATGGATAAATATTTTAACAAACAAAAGAATTGAAATAAAAAAATATGCTCAAAAAAAAGGAGTCTCTATTGCTATCGGTGGTGAGTATGATTTTTTTCCGGAATATTATGCATTTTATAATGCAATCGACCGTTATATTAAACCGGAGATTAAGGTGCTCGGTTTACACTTTATAGATTCTATTACGGTTATACCGAATAAGGAAGGTATTGATTGTTATGATGAAAAAATTGATGCAAAAATGGAAAAGCAATTCTGTTTTGACTATTCAGAAAAAGCCTTCCAATTTGCAATGAATCAAATAGGGGCAAAAAAAATAATCTCTCGTTATTTTTCATTATTAACAGAGGCAATACGATCTCAGAGATATGACATAGTCGCTCACATCGACTTGATAAATAAATATAACCAAAATAATAAATATTTTGTCGAAGATGAGTCGTATCGTAAGTCGCTTATTCAGGTGTTATCTTTGATGCAAAAAAAGCAACTGCTTCTAGAAGTTAATCTTGGAGGCATTAAAGCTACGGGCCGATTAGTTCCTCAAGATTGGATTATAAGAGAAACAATAAAACGCGATATTCCTATTACGATCGGTTCTGACGTTCACGGTGGTGGTGAAATATCTAATGAAGTTTGGAAATTTGCAATTAGTAATTTAAAAAAAGTAGGAATTAAAACTATCGTTGTCCCAATTATTACAAATTAATTTTATTTAATATGAATAATGTTGAATCTAAAAATAATAGAGTGGCAAAGCTGACCCGAAAAACCGGGGAAACAGAGGTGGTTGTGTTTATCAATCTCGATGGCCAGGGTAAGGCGGATATTGATACGGGTTACAAATTTTTTGATCACATGTTAACCCTTCTCAGTTGGTTTAGTTTTTTTGATATTTCAATCAAAGTAAAAGGAAATTTACTAAATCAACCCGATGACCACCACATAATTGAAGATGTTGGAATTACGTTCGGCCAAGCCTTTAGAAAAGCTATCGGTCAAATGGAATGGGGCGACGTAAAAGGACTTTCAAGGTACGGGTCTTTTTGCGCACCCATGGATGAGTGCCTTGTGATGGCATCGGTTGATATATATACAAGAGGATTGGCGATAGTTGATTTACCGGTTACAAAAAAAGTCGGTGATGTAAATTGCAGCACGCTTATTCACTTTTTTGATGCCTTTTGCGAAGAGGCACGAGTGATAATAAATCTTAAAACTTTGAGTGCTGGGAATGAGCACCACTTATTTGAATCGGCTTTTAAATCATTGGCAAAAGCTCTTGAACAAGCCACTCGAATTGATCCAAGACTATTTAAAAAAGTTCCAGGGAAATTATAAATTTATATAAAAATATGAAAGTAAAAAAAATTGTCAAAACATATCCTATTCAAATGGATCAGGAACTCAAGCAACTAATAGAATTCGTTTTTAAGGATTATCTTGTCTATGCCTTTATAAATGGCAGGGCCGCGCTATATTTGATTGGAAAAGACATGGATATTGATATCTGTGTTGTTCTAGACGATATGATAATAAAAAAACAAGAAAAATTCCGAAAAATGTGGAAAAAATTTGTGATTGGCTACCGAGACATTCACATTAAGTATGGTTTTAAGCCTGACAACGCTTTTCCCGGTGATTTTCTTACCGTTTCTCAAACATATGACGTTGTAGGCGGAAGAGGTTTTTCTAAAAAAGATGGGCAAATTTATATTCAGCCAATGGGGAATATCACTGATGAAGGCGATGAAAATGATTATAGGATTTTTCGAAGTATGTTTGTCATAGGAAGAGCCATTGCTGGAAATAAATCGTTTTTTGAAGAAATAAAAATGTTGTGTTTAACATCGCTAATAAAATATTTTTTTATCATCAGCAACAAGCTTTCTGTTGAGGGTGTTATTAATGAATTTCTGAGCGGCAAAGAAAAAGAAAAATATGGCTTTGATCAAAGATATGAACCAGAATTTAGTCGTTATATGAAACCGCTTATTCGTGATGCAATGATTCAACTAAATAGATATGGCTTTATTCAAAAAAAGGAAGGTAGAGATTATGAGAAAACTCAAAATCTGGACAGTTGGGGAAAAAACATACTAAAAAGACAGTGGATATCTTTTCACCTTATGAAATTCCAAGATCCATTTTATGTAAAAGAACGTGGATTAATATTCTCTGGTGTAAAAGCAGGAAGTCACTGGGATAAATTAAAAAAAATAATATGAAAATAGTCATTATTGATTATGGCTTGGGAAATTTGGGGAGTGTGAAAAATGCCCTTGATAAATTGAGTGTTGATTCTATGATTTCAAAATCAGTAAAAGATATAAAATCAGCAACCGGACTTATATTTCCTGGAGTTGGATCAGCAACAGAAGGAATGAAGAATTTACGAGAAAGTGGATTAGATAAAGTAATTATTAAACAAATTGAGAATAAAAAACCAATACTGGGGATATGTTTGGGAATGCAGTTATTATTTTCCTCAAGTGAGGAAGGTAACACTGAATGTTTAAATGTCGTTGGTGGAAAAGTTAAAAAGTTTAGCGCTAATTTAAAAGTACCGCAGATTGGGTGGAATCAAGTTAAACAAAAATCATCAAAACTATTTTCTGGAATTGAGAATAATAGTTATTTTTATTTTGTTAACTCATATTATTGTCAACCTAAAGAAATAGAAATGATAACAGGAATGACCGATTATGGAATAAATTTTTGTAACACGATAGAAAAGAATAATATTTTTGGAGTCCAATTTCACCCTGAAAAAAGTGGAAAAAATGGTTTAAGATTGTTAAAAAATTTTGTAGATTTTGTCTATGCAAATAATACCGGCAATTGATATAAAAAACGGAAAATGTGTGAGGCTTTTCCAAGGTGACTTTGACAAAGAAACTATTTATAGTAGTAGTCCTATTGATATGGCTTTAAAATGGGAAAACCAAGGGGCAAAAATTATTCACCTTGTTGATCTTGATGGTGCAAAAATTGGTAAATCAAAAATAATAAGAATCGTCAAGAAAATTATTAAGGAAGTAAAAATACCAATAGAAATCGGTGGTGGAATTCGAAATCTGAAGACAGTGAAACAATTAATCAATATTGGAGTAACTAGAATAATTTTAGGAACAGTCGCTTTGGAAAATACTGATCTTTTAAAAAAACACATTGATTTATTTGGAGATAAAATTATTGTTTCCATTGATGTAAATAACGGCAAGTTGATGAAAAAAGGTTGGTTAGAATCAAGTAATTTAGAACTAATGCCGTCAATAAAAATGTTAGAGAAAATTGGAGTAAAAACAATTATTTATACAGATATTACCCGTGATGGGACATTAACTGAACCAAATTATAAAGATATTAAATTGATTAGGAAAACTACCAAGATGAATTTAATCGCAGCCGGTGGAATATCGTCAATTGACCAAATTAAGAAATTAAAAATAATGAAGGTTAATGGAGTAATTATAGGTAAATCTTTATATGAAGGAAGAATTGATTTAAAGGAGGTAATCAAATATGTTAGCTAAACGAATAATTCCATGTCTTGATGTTGACCAAGGACGCGTGGTTAAAGGTGTCAACTTTGTTAAGTTACGCGATGCCGGTGATCCAGTTGAAATGGGAAAGTTATATAACAATGAGGGCGCTGATGAACTGGTTTTTCTTGATATAACTGCCTCTAGTGATAATCGAAAAACTATGATTAATGTTGTTAAAAATGTAGCTAAACAAGTTTTTATACCTTTTACAGTTGGAGGCGGGATTAGGACAGTTGATGATATGAGATCAATTCTTTTAGCTGGAGCTGATAAGGTATCAATAAATACAGCAGCGGTTTATAATCCTAAACTTATAACCAATGGGGCTAATATTTTTGGAAGCCAGTGTATTGTAGTTGCGATTGATGCTAAACAAAATAAAAATAAATGGGAAGTATATACAAGCGGCGGAAGAAAACCAACCGGAATAGATGTTATTGAATGGGTAAAAAAAGCAATCAAATTAGGGGCTGGAGAAATTCTCCTAACTAGTATGAACTGCGATGGCACTAAAAATGGTTATGATATTGCATTAACAAAATCCATATCAGAAAGTGTTAATGTTCCTGTGATTGCTTCGGGTGGGGCCGGAAAAATAGAAGATTTCTTTGAAGTATTTGAAGAAGGAAATGCCGATGCTGCCCTGGCCGCTTCCCTTTTTCACTTCAAAGAATTAACAATAAAACAAGTGAAGCAATATCTAAACGATAAAAAAATACCAGTTCGATTAAATTAAATATGAAAAAACTTATACCAACTATAGTTCAGGATTACAAAACCTTGGAAATTTATATGTTGGGATATTCTAACAAAGAATCATTGGAAAAAACAAAAAGTACCGGCTTAGTCTGGTTTTGGAGTCGAAAAAGAAATAAGTTATGGATGAAAGGCGAAAAATCCGGAAATAAACTAAGGGTTATAAATATTTTTTCCGATTGTGATAAAGATGCTATTTTAATAAAAGTAGGATTAATAGGAAAAAATGTTTGTCACACCGGAAATTTATCCTGTTTTATTACGCCGGTGTCATTCCCGCGAAGGCGGGAATCCAGGTCGACTGAATAATCTTATGAGTATCAAAAATCTTTACAAAATAATTAAAGATCGAAAGCTGAAAATGCCGAAAGATTCCTACGTGGCTTTCCTATTCAGATTAGGTGAAGACCGAATTATCCAGAAAGTTGGCGAAGAGGCAATGGAAGTCATCATTGCCGTAAAAAATAAAAACAAAAAAAGAATTATTTCCGAAGTGGCGGATTTACTATTTCACTTATTAATTCTTTTAGCTTCATTAAACATTACCATATCGGATATAGAAAAAGAACTGGAAAGTCGAAATAAGTGATCATTCGTCAAAAATATCTTTCTCTAATGCTCCAAAATAGAGGTTTTGTAGGTTATAAGCGGTGGACTATTAATATTCCATTATTTATGATCGATTTATTATGTCCACCAATTCTTACCGTTCGCCTTTTCAGTACTATTCGTACACGGCTCACGGAGCGAATTTAGACGGACTTAAGAAACTTTAAACTCGTAAAACTCGTTAAGAGTTTCTAAAGAAAGGAGGTGATAAAAATGGATGCCAAAACTAATCTCAAACCAAAACTCGACAGTAAAATTTTAAAATGCCCAAGTAAGACAATTTTCTTTGATACATATGAGGCAAAAAATAAAAATAAATACGTAAGAATAACCGAGTCCCGATACAATAAAGAGACCAAACAAAGCGTCAGATACTCAATAATTCTTTTTAAAGAAGATATTGAAGGATTCAAAAAAACGTTAGAGGAAATAAAGTTGGACTAATTATTTGGCGAGATAAAATTTACGTTCTTTTTCAGAAAATTTTTCGATGGCATAGCGAAGCATTGTCCGCGGCATTGCTTTGTAGTGTTTGTTTAAAAAATCGACCTCTGTTTTTTTGTCTCGTTTTCCAAGTTCCCGCAACATCCAACCAACGGCTTTATGAATGAGATCGTGTTTGTCATTAAGAAAAATTTCTGATATTTTTAATGTATCGGCAAATTGATTTTCGCGGATAAATGCAAATGTAGTAATAATAGAAATTCTTCTTTCCCAAAGATTTTTTGACCGAGCCAACTTATATAAAATCTTTCTATCCTTGTTCAACAACCAATCACCTAAAATATAATGACAAGATAGATCAACGAGGTCCCAATTATTTATTTTCTTTGTATTTTTCAAATAAAATTGAACAATTTCTTTACCCTGAGCGACCCTTTTCTCAATAGGGAGTCGAAGGGTTTTTGCATATTTAAACCGAAGAATCATCAAAGCTGATAACCGGTGTTCATGGATTTTACTGTCAAGAAGTTTTTGCAAGTCTTTTAATTCCAGATCTTGATATTTTTTGCTAATCGCTTGAAGGCGAGGAACCGTAATTCCCAAAAACTGATCCCCTTCTCCATACTCTCCTTTTCCCGTCTTGAAAAACCACTTTAAATTTTTCGCCTTTTCCGGATCAGCTGATTTTTTTAATTCTTGGAATAATTCCGACAGCATTTTCATAATTATACAATTAATGGCTGCTTTGTTATAATGATTGCTATGAAGATCTTGGAAATAAAGTCATTGGTTTTTCCCGAGATAAAGGTGATAAAATTTGCTCGTTTCTTGGATAATCGAGGCTACTTTACCGAACTTTATAAAAAAAGTGATTTTGAACAAATTGATTTTTTGAAAGGCGAAACTTTTGTCCAAAATAATGAAAGTTTTTCAAAAAAAGGTGTAATACGCGGACTTCATTTTCAATGGAATCCTTACCAAAAAAAATTAATCAGAACAGTCAACGGATCAATGATTGACTTATTTTTGGACATTCGGATCGGCTCGCCGACTTTTGGAAAAATCGGCGCTTATAAGCTGGAGAGTAAGAACGAGAATGATTATAGTGAATGGATTTGGATTCCGGTCGGCTTTGCCCACGGCCTTTTTTTACTTGAAGATTCAACAATTGAATATTACTGTTCTTCCGAATACTCTCCAAAAACCGAGGCTTCTATTTCACCGGCTGCTTCAGATATTGATTGGTCTTTGGTCGATAAAGATCTAGCTGGACAGTATAAGCAAAGCTTATCAACTGCGAATATCTCAGACAAGGATAAGGAAGGAATTACACTGACTCAGTGGGCAAAGGATGAATGCTCCCAATTCTACAAATATCAAAGAGAACAGTCATAAGTAGTATATCAAGATAATAACGTTGTCACTTAGCTCCGTATATATCGTTTTGTTGGCTATAACCTACTGATAAACTGCTAAACAAATGATAAAAGTTATTTAATGTCAAAGTTATCTTATAAGATATATTTTTTTAAATCTTCTTCCGGAAGAGAAATTATCACAAATTTTATTGATTCGTTTTCTAACAAAATTGTTCTAAAAATTAAATCTGATATAAGATTACTTCAAGAGTATGGACTCTCTCTGCTTTCAGCTTCAAAAGTAAAAAAATTAAGTGGTTTTTCAAATCTTTATGAACTAAGAGTCAAAGCCAATGTTCAGATCCGATTGTTTTTTGGTTTTATATCCCCTAACATTTTCTTAATTGTTCATGGTTTTATAAAAAAAACCAACAAAATACCTTTAAATGAAATTAAAACTGCCGTTAATCGTTTAAAAGAGTTTGACATTTAACTAAATTATTAATATAATTATTTTGTTATATTTATAAAATAAAAAATATGAGAAACATTAATGATCTAACCAGCTGGGAAGATTATGAAAAAAAGCTGATGAAAAGAAAAGGTTTTAAAAAACTGTCAGAAAAAAACGAATCAAAATATCAATTGATAAGAAGTCTTATTGGCGCCCGTCTTAAAAAAAACTTAAGCCAAAAAGAATTAGCCAAAAGAATCGGTAGTAAACAACCGGTTATATCTCGACTTGAAAATATGCAGTCATTCCCTACTCTATCTTTATTAGAAAGGATAAGCCAGGCTCTTGGGACAAAACTATACATATATTTTCAGTGATAAATTTACTAACCAATGCCTAAAAGAATAACAATGCAGCAATTAAACAATGTTAACAATGAAATTTCATTCAAATTTTGAAGATTATTTTTAAAAAAGTTTTTCCTGGTAAGATTTACTGTTTAGTTTTTTTAGGGAAATCTTTTCTATCTGTCTAATCCTTTCGTAAGATACTTTGTATTTGCGTCCGATGGATTTTAATTTTTTTCTCTTTAAACGAAGAGCCAAAACATCTGCTTCCTTAGGTTTTAACCTATGGGTTTTTTTTACGAAGTTGATAAAATATGCCAGTGTTCGGTTGGGCATAATCTACCGATATTATACATCTGATCATTATAAAGAAAAGACAAAGTGAAGTCGAAGGATTATTATCCTGAGCCCTGCCGAAGGACTTGTCTTGAGTGAACGAAGTGAATCGAAAGGTCAAATTTTGGAGATTACACCTCTGAGGTGGAAATAGAAATGGACTGGTTCGAGTTGTTATTTATAAGAAAAGAGCTAAGGGCCCGTTCGTAAATAACATATAGTTGTTTACGATTACGGCCCTTTGTGGCGCATGTAAAATGCGCCCCAAGATAAAATATCAGGATGAGTTATTATCTGCGGAAAAAGAGGCGAGGGAAAAAAGAGTTGGGGTTTGGAAAAAGTAATTTTTTTAAAACTTAAAGTATTTTTCCCAATATTCAAAAAGTTTTTTTGTCGCTATTAAATCTCCTACGTTATATTTGGCAATCTCTAAATATTTTTTCTCTTTAAATAATTTACCAACGTCATCACCCGTTACTCCTTGCGCTTTTGGACTTTCAATTCCAAAAGCTCTTGCCCATAGATGTAAATTGCCTTTTTTCCAAACGGCGCCATAAAAAGAAAGCTGGTCAAACAAATCGATATGCTTGCTGTCATATTTTTGGCTGTTTAAGTAACGATTGGACATAAGATCTTTTGTTGGTCTTATGTTATGGATAGCAGATCGAACCATTAAGAATGGCACATCAAATCCTCTACCATTAAAGCTAACAAATTCTTGATAACTCTTTGCACCATTCCAAAAACTTTCAAGCATTTCTTTTTCTGTCATTGGTTTAAATTTAATTGCGTTTTCCTCTGTTTCTTTAAAATCTGAATTAGGTGCTTGAAAATATACAGCCCCTTTATCTTTTTCATAGTCTAAAACCCCTATTGCTACAATCTCACCGGTTAACGGAGAAAAACCAAGGCCTTGTTTTAAATCTTTAAGGGCTTCTTTATATTCTGTTTCATTTGACGATTCTTTTTTTATCCATTTGGTTAATACTTCTTGAGTTGTTTTATCTAACTTATCAAAATTCTCTCCAACTGTTTCGATATCAAAAATTAGTTTGGACATGTTATTTAATAATCATAATTTTATTTTTTAGTTCACTAAAAATTTCTCCAATCTTATATTCGATTGTGTCAGGACTCTCTGCTGTCGTTTTGAATTTTTTTAGATATGGAAAAAGCTCGTGATCAACAAATTTAGTCAAATCATTCCCACTAAGGGCTTTATTATGATCAAGCTTTCCGTCATTAGTTTTCGGAGATGCCCAAATTTCCCATCTGTACTTTGGATCAATAATGTATCCATATTTTTTGCCAGCAAGAGCTGCTTCAGTTTTTTTATCTTCTTCAAAATCGTTAAGATATTTTAAAAATAAAATCCATGAAGTTTGTTCAATATAATCAAGCTCTGTCCCAACTCCTGCATCCCGATGAAGAACATCATCAATATTTTTGAAGGATTGCTCAAACATAATTACTATTTTATCACTTTTTATTTTTTTATCCTTACAAATTGCTATAATTACCTAACAATTTGTTTGCCTAAATCCCGACTTAATCGGGACATGGCGAAAAACCTACAGAAGAAACGAGAGCTCCTCGTCTAAAAATTCGTATTAGCCCATCCCAGCCACCCGAAAATCAACTGAGTCAGTTGACAACTGGTTGGCATAATTAAAAAAAGTGCTATCGACAAGATTCGAACTTGTGACGTCCCGCTTATGAAACGGGTGCTCTACCGCTGAGCTACGATAGCTTAATTTTACGTTTATATTATATAATATACAAAATCATTATGGCAAAAATAGATCTTTCTATTGTTATCGTTTCCTACAACACCAAAAAAATCACGGAAGATTGTCTTGAATCCATAAATAGATCCTTGACGGGAACTAAAATCAAATACGAAATCATAGTTGTTGACAATGACTCGCATGACGGTTCAAAAGAAATGTTGGAAAAGTATTCTGCAGATAAAAACAATTATACTGTTTATTACCAAACCAACGCTAATCTAGGTTTTGGCCGCGGTAATAACTTTGGCGTCAAAAAAACAAACGGAAAATATATATTACTTTTGAACTCGGACACGATTGTCTTAAATCGCTCAATTGAGAAACTTTATAATTTTTATCTGGAAAACGAAAAACAAGTTCATTTTTTAGGAGCTAAATTGTTTAACCGTGATTTGACCCCCCAACCGTCCGCCTGCCGGTTTTTTACTTTACCGGTTGTCTTCGCCACTTTACTTCTTAAAGGCGACTACTGGGGTTTGACAAGGTCATCACCAAATAAATTTTGCCGAGTTGATTGGATCTCAGGAGCCTGTATCATGACAACTAAAAAACATTATCAACGGTTAGGCGGTTTTGACAAAAATATTTTTATGTATATGGAGGAAGTAGATCTTTTGTACCGCGCCAAAAAGCTCGGATTGAACACATTCTTTTATCCGGAATCACAAATTATTCATTTCGGTTCGGCTTCGTCAAACGGTAAAACGTTCCCTATCCTTCAAGTCTATCGGGGATTTTTGTTTTTTTATAAAAAACACTACTCCATCTTTCACTTATTGGTTCTTTATGCAATCCTCAAACTTAAAGCCCTAATTGCATATTTAATTGGTAAAATTAAAGGTGACCAATATTTAATTAAGACCTATGAACAAGCTTTCAAGATTTCTTAAGTTTTTGGATAACAATATAATCAAGATTCTCCTTTCAATATTTATCTTTCTAGTTCCTCTGTGGCCAAAATTGCCGATAAAAATGATCAATTATACCTACATAGCCATAAGGTTTGAAGATATTTATTTAGTGGCAATGTCCTTAATTTTTGCAGTTCAAATCATCCGAAAAAAAATTAAATTAAACAAGACTTTTCTGTGGCTGTTTATTCTTTACTGGTTAGCTGTTTTTACCTCGGTGCTTTGGGGTATTTTTATCGGAAAAACGGTGGATTTTTATCATCTCGGCCTTCTTCACTCATTACGAAGAGTTGAATATATGATCGTCTTTTTTATTGCTTCTTCGGTAATAAATAATAAAAAGGATTTTTTTCTGTTTTTAAATTTATTTATTACATCGGTTTTCATTGTTTGTTTGTATGGTTTGGGTCAAAAATATTTTGGTTTTCCAGCCGTTCAAACCATGAATCCGGAGTTTGCTAAAGGCTACATCTTACATCTTACCCCCGATGCAAGAATTTCTTCTACTTTTGCCGGTCATTATGATCTAGCCTCTTATCTGATTTTTGCCATTCCCATCGTTCTTTCTTTTTATTTTTACTTTAAAAAAAATTATTTTTATCTACTTATATTTGTGCTTTCTTCAATTGTCCTTATCGATACTTCCTCAAGAATTTCATTCGCCGCATATATTCTTACCTCTTTATTTTTTCTTTTTCAAATCAGAAAATATTTTTTTACAATTTTTGTTGTTATTCTGACAATAGGTTTGGTGTATTTTTCCGGAGATCTGGCAAAGAGATTTTTGAAAACTTTTCAGGTAAAAAGAATTCTTGTTAATGAAAAAAGCGGCTCTGTTTATATCAACCAAAACGTTACCACTAAAGAACTGCCTGCCGGGTCTTTTTATGTAAAATTAAAGGATCAGACTACCGAAACTACTGAACAGGCTACTGAAGCCGCTTATGTTGAATATTTCAAAAAACAAATTGTCCTGGAACAGGCCAAAGAAGCCACTTCGACCGGAAAAAAACTAAACACTAATGAATTTAATTCATTAGTCGCTTCTTTATCGGCTAATCTAAAGGCTATTAACACGGTTGTATCTGATATTTCCTTTGCCACCCGTCTTCAGATTGAATGGCCAAGGGCAATTGAAGCTTTTAAAAAAAATCCCATTTTGGGAACCGGACCCTCGTCTATTACTGAGGCAACTGATAATGATTTCCTGCGCTGGCTAGGCGAAATCGGACTGCTTGGAACAACTTTATTTATGATAATTTTATTTTCAATTATTAAAAATGTATATGGCAAAATTAATGAATCTGTGAAAGAAAATAAATTATTATCTATGGGCTTTATCTTCGGACTGCTTGCCTTGTTGATAAATGCTGTCTACATTGATGTTTTTGAGGCCTCAAAGGTCGCCTATACTTTTTGGACGATCGCGGGATTATATGTTGGATATTTTGGATTAGACTCAAAAGTCAAAATTCAAAAGTCAAAAATACAAATAAAAAGTTAAAAGTAAAACGGAAGTCATTCCCGCGTAGGCGGGAATCCAGACTAAATATACATTTTAAAATGTGATTATAGCTTGGATCCCCGTCTTCACGGGGATGACAATTTACATAATATGAAAAAACTTGACATATTTATACTTTCCATAATTTTAATCATCGCCTTCATTTTCCGTCTCTACAAAATCAATACCCCTTTGGCCGATCTTCATTCATGGCGTCAAGTTGACACAGCCGCTGTAGCCCGAAATTTTGTCCGAAACGGCTTTGACTTATTACATCCGAAATACGATGATCTTTCCAATATTCAGTCCGGCTCGAATAATCCTCAAGGATACAGGATGGTGGAATTTCCGATTTATAACGCAATCTTTGCCTATCTTTATAAATTGATGCCGGTTTTTTCTCTGGAAGTCTGGGGAAGGTTAACAACGGCTATCTTTTCATTGATAATTATTGCCATTCTTTATTATCTACTTCTCAAAGAAAACAGTCGGCTTTCTGCAATATCAGGATCTTTTATCTATGCCGTCTTTCCTTTTTTTGTGTTTTTTTCACGCGTCATTTTACCTGAAACGACCGCACTGGCATTTGCAATGTTATCAATATTTGTCTTTTATTTATGTATTGAAAACAAGGTAAAAGGTCTTAAATCTACTGTCTACCATCTATTGTCTATTATCTTTTTTGCCTGTGCATTATTAATAAAACCGACGTTGCTGTTTTTTTTACTGCCGATTGTTTTTCTTTTTTACAGAAAATATAAGTTTAATTTAATTAAAAAACTTGATTTTTATTTTTATTTTATAATTGTTTTTGTTCCTTTAATTTACTGGCGATCTTTTATAAAAAATTATCCCGAAGGCATTCCTTCTTCAGACTGGTTGTTTTTTTCAACTAATACCGCTCAGGGTTTAAAAAGTATTTTGTTCCGGCCTTCATTTTTTCGCTGGATATTTTTTGAAAGAATTAATAATTTGATTTTAGGCGGCTATCTGACAGTTTTTTTTGTCTTAGGAATCATCATAAAACAAAAGCGTTTCTTTTTATATTCTATTCTTCTATCCTCCATCTTCTATCTTCTGGTTTTCCAGGGCGGCAATCTTCAACATGAGTATTATCAAACTCTAATATTGCCGATTTTAGCCATGATGTCCGGTATAGGCATTAATTTTATTTTTACTGCAAAAAAAGAATTCATCAGTCCTATTTTCCTGTCTTTTTTTATTTTTCTGCTTTTTGGTTTTTCTTTTTATTTTTCCTATTCAAGAGTGGTCGATTATTATCAATACTCCCAGGAGTTGGTTCAGGAGGCTAACATCATCAACAGTTTAACCAATGCTGAAGATTTAATTGTTACTGACAGGACCGGAGATACGACTCTTCTTTATTTAGCTGACAGGCGAGGTGCACCGGCAATTTTTAGGGAACCGGTTGATTTAAAAAATTTAGGATACAAGTATCTTATTACTTCAAACGATACACAAGTAAAAAGAATGGGCTCCGATTATGAAGTTATTTTTAAGAATGAAAAATTTACCCTCTTCAAATTATGAAAATTTTGATGGTCACTCCGTACGTTCCTTACCCGCCTTCTTCGGGCGGACAGATCCGGACATATAATCTTCTCAAATATTTAAGCCAAAATAATGAAATCACATTGGTAGCCCTGTATAAAAACGATGAAGAAAAAAAATACGAATCTTATCTGGAAAAATATTGCAAAAAAATCTACCTTTGCCAAAGACCTTCTTCTCCTTGGCAATTTAAAAATATTTTTAAAACAATTTTTTCGTCATCTCCTTTTCTTGTTGTCAGAAACTATTCCGACGAAGCAAAAACTATTATAAACAAATTGCTCTCCCAGGAAAAATTCGATGTTATTCATGCGGAAACTTTTTACGTCATGCCTCATATACCCGAGACTAAAGTCCCGACTGTTCTTGTTGAGCAAACGATTGAATATAAAGTTTATAAACATTTTGTCAATTCGCTTCCTTTTTATTTAAGAATGTTGGCTTATTTTGATATTGATATTATGAAACTTAAATATTGGGAACGCTTTTATTGGAAAAAAGCTAACGCGGTTGTGGTAGTTTCTTCTTCAGATGAAAAATTAATTAAAAGTGAAGAGCCGAAACTCAAGACCTCCATTATTCCCAACTGTGTTGGTGATGAGATGATCACGGATAAATTATCTGGAAAAAAAGATTTTAAAACACCTTCAATATTTTTCCAGGGTAATTTTTTCTGGCTGCAAAATGTTGAAGCGGCTAAATTCATAATTAATAAAATATATCCACAGTTAACTAAGGAATTAACCAATGTTAAGGTTGTCATTGCCGGACAAAATGCAAAAAAATTAGGCAGCTTCATAAATAAAAACATCAATATCATAAATATTGAGCCTGACAACATCGATAAAGTTAAGCAGTTATTTAAAAAAAATACATTATTTATTGCTCCAATATTTGGACCAGGCGGAACCAGGTTGAAGATTCTGGCGGCAATGGGATCCGGAATGCCGGTAATTTCGTCCGTTACCGGAATAGAAGGTTTGGAAGTTACCAATAACAATAATGTTATTATTGCCAATAACCAGCAGGAATTTATCGCAAAAATAAAACAATTATTAACGGATAAAAACATATATGAAAAAATAAGAAACAATGCTTATAAACTCGTCAAAGAAAAATATCAATGGAGTAAAACTGCAAAACAATTGGAGTTTGTTTATCAACATTTATAAAATATTCGATGATAACAATAGGTATCGACGGGAACGAGGCCAATGTCGAAAAAAGAGTTGGCGTGTCTGTCTATGCTCTTAATTTGCTTAAGTATTTTAACAAAGCCGCCAGTCAAGAAATTCAATTTAATATTTATCTAAAGATTTCTCCTATGTCTGATCTCCCCAAAGAAAATAAATATTTTAAATACAAAATCATTAACGGAAAATTCCTGTGGTCACAGATATCTTTGCCTATTTATTTATACAGTCATAAAAATATTGATGTTTATTTTTCTCCGGCCCATTATCTTCCCCGTTTTTGTCCTGTACCTCAGGTAGTAACAATTCATGATTTGGCTTATCTTTATTATCCTGAAGATTTTAAGAAAAAAGATTTATGGCAATTAAAAAATTGGACAAAGTTTTCAGTAAATAAAGCCGATAAAATTATCGCCGTCTCAAAAACAACAAAAAAAGATATCGTGAAAAATTATGGAATTAATGAAGATAAAGTAAGCGTAATTTATAATGGTTTTGAGAAAACGGCCAAGGAGAAAACCTCCGCGGTTAAGCATTCTGACATGAATTTAGCACAAACCGCGGAGGTTGAGTTAAAGAAATTTATCTTATTTGTTGGCACCCTTCAACCCCGAAAAAACCTTGAAACATTAATTAGTGCCTTTAATAAATTTATTCAAACAAATAAAGATTTTAAACTTATTATTGTTGGGAAAAAAGGCTGGTTGTATGAAAGTATTTTTGAAAAAGTAGAGAATATGAATTTAGGGAAAAAAGTTATTTTCACCGACCACGTAACGGATGACAAGTTGATTTGGTATTACAAAAATGCTTTTTGTCTCGTTCTTCCATCACTCTACGAAGGATTTGGAATTCCTGTCCTCGAGGCAATGAGTTACGACTGCCCGGTAATCACTTCCCTTTCTTCGTCTCTCCCGGAAATCGGCGGAGAAGCCTGTCTTTATTTTGATCCGAAAAGTTCTGATGACTTACTGGAAAAATTAAAATCCCTCAGGGAAAATGAAAAATTAAGAAATGAATTAATAATAAAAGGCAAACAACGGGTTAAAGATTTTTCCTGGGAAAAATGCGGGAGAGAAACGTTAGAGGCTATAAAACAGGGTCGGACCCTCCTGGAGGGTCCGACCCTACATAAAGTATGATCAAAATCGTAACCGACGACTATTCTGTTACCGACTACAACAAACAGGCTCTTCATCCTTTGCAGGCATGGGAGTGGGGAGAAGCAAGAAAAAAAACCGGGGTTGAGGTTTTGCGTTTGTCTGACGGTAAAAACGTTTTTCAATTAACGTTTCATAAAATTCCAAAAACAGATTTTAAAATTGGCTATCTCCCACGTTCTGTTTTTCCTACAAAAGATGTTTTAGATTTTTTATTTGATTATGGAAAGAAAAATAAGATTATTTTTTTCAAAATTGAACCAAATGTTATAAAAAATTTAGAATCTAAAATTCAGAATTCAGAATCAAAAATTCTAGATTCTAAATCAATTCATAATTCTAAATTCATAATTATAAATTCGAGTCACCCATTATTTCCAAGTTGGACTCAAATCCTTGATCTAAACAAATCCGAAGACGAACTCCTCAAATCCTTTCATTCGAAAACGCGTTACAACATTCGCTTGGCTGAAAAAAAAGGCGTGGTTGTCAAGGAAATGTCTAATGACCAGGGTCTCGAGATTTTTTCTAAACTTTATTTTGATACCTGCAAGCGGCAAAAGTACTTTGGTCACACGCCAAAATATCACAAAATTATTTGGGATAGTTTGAAAAAAAACATCGCTTATATTTTGATTGCGTTTTATAACAACACACCGCTGGCCGCCTACGAAATCTTTTGTTTTAAAGATGTTTGTTATTATCCTTATGGAGGTACTTCCTTGGAATATCGAAATTTTATGGCCTCAAACCTTTTGATGTGGGAAGCAATAAAACTTGGTAAGAAGTTGGGGGCGGAAAAATTTGACATGTGGGGGTCGCTGTCACCAAATTATGATACAACGAATGCTTGGGCCGGTTTCACCCGCTTCAAAGAAGGCTACGGCACCAAATTTACGGAATTTGTTGGCAGTTACGACTTAGTGATTAATCCTTTACTTTATAAAATTTATAATGTTATTTATTCACTACGGGAGATTTATCTAAAGTTCAGAAGATGATAATCTGTCATTCCCGCCCCCATTCGGGGACAGGCTCCGGCGGGAATCCAAACTAAAATTACCATCAGCCATTTTCCGCTTGAAAAGAAGAAGAAACTAAACTTTATTTGTTCCTCAGCGCAACCTTTAAGACCTGGTCGACGTGATCGACGTAGAAAAATTGCAAATCTTTGAGAACGTTTTGAGGAATGTCCTCTAAATCTTTTTTGTTATCTTTTGGCATGATAATGGTTTTTATCCCGGCCCGGTGCGCGGCAATTACTTTTTCTTTAATCCCGCCTATCTCCAATGCCCGTCCCCGCAATGTTATCTCTCCGGTCATGGCAACAGTACGAACAGTTGGAGTTTTGGTCAGTGCCGAAATCATCGCCGTGGCGATGGCTAGTCCCGCTGACGGGCCATCTTTTGGTACGGCTCCTTCAGGAACATGGACATGAATATCTATTTTGTGAAAAAAATCTTTTTCTAGTCCAAACTGTTTCCAGCGTGGTCGGATATATGACAAGGCTGCCTGGCAAGATTCTTTCATGACGTCACCCAAGTGACCAGTTAATGTTAAAACGCCTTTACCCGGCATGATGGCAACTTCAATAAAGAGAATGTCCCCGCCTGCCTGCGTCCAAGCCAGCCCGGTCGTAATCCCAACCGTATCTTTTTCTTCAATCATTGATGAGGAAAATTTGAAAGGACCGAGATACTTTGGAATATTAGTCAAACCGATTGTTTTATTCTTAACTTTTTTTTCAATAATCTCTCGGGTTAATTTTCTAAAAATTGTTGATATCTGTCTTTCCAGGTTTCTCACTCCGGCCTCACGGGTATATCTTCGGATGATTGTCTTTAAACCTGTATCTGTAATTGAACCTTCTTTATTATTTAGACTGTTTGCTTCCAGTTGTTTTTGGATTAAATGGGTTTTGGCGATGTTGAATTTTTCCTCTTCCGTGTACCCTGGAAAGTGAATTACTTCCAACCGGTCAAGCAAGGCGTCAGGAATCGTATCCAAGATATTGGCCGTCGTAATAAAAAAAACATCTGACAGATCAAAAGACACTTCCAAATAATGATCGGAAAAAGCATTGTTCTGTTCCGGATCAAGCGCTTCAAGTAAGGCCGATGATGGATCGCCTCGATAGTCTTTTCCTATTTTATCGATTTCATCCAACATAAACACCGGATTTTTTGTCCCTGCCTGTTTTATTCCCTGGATAATCCGTCCCGGCAAAGCGCCAACATAAGTTCGTCTGTGCCCGCGTATTTCGGCTTCATCTCTGATTCCTCCCAGTGACATCTTGCCAAACTTCCGGCCCAATGACCTAGCAATAGATTTTCCCAGTGAAGTTTTTCCAACCCCTGGTGGTCCGACGAAACAAAGTATTGTTGGCTGTCTGCTTTTTGTTTTTTGAGTTAACCCTTTCTTTTTTCTCATTTCCATCACTGCCAGATACTCTAAAATTCTTTCTTTAATTTTTTTCAGACCATAATGATCCTCATCTAAAATTTTTTCTGCTTGTTTAATTTCAACGTTATTTGGTGACATGACTGACCAAGGTAGATCTACTAACCAATCAAGATAGGTGCGGACATATGAGGCTTCCGGATTAAACTGGGACATCTGTTTTAAACGCTTTAACTCCTTTTCCGCTTTTTCTTCAACTTCTTTAGGCATCTTGGCTTTTTTAATTTTTTCCCTGTATTCGGCCGTGTCTTTATCTTCTCCTTTTTCTCCCAGCTCTTCCTCAATTGTTCTCATCTTTTCTCTCAGTATGTTTTCCTTCATTCCCTGCTCAAACTTTTTTTGGGTTTTTGATGACAAGCTGAATTCGATTTCTAAAACTTTGATCTCCCGGTTGACAAGATCAACTTCTCTTTTAAGTTTTTCCTTTAAATTGGCTTCTTCAAGTAAAACCTGCCTTTCTTGGGGCTTTAAATCTAAAACTACGGCAATCTGGTTGGCAAAATTTATTGGATTATCAGTATTGAGAATGTTCATCAGAAAAACGAAGTCGACCGTCTTACCCAAATTGATGGCTTTCTTTATCTGCGTTGAAATATGTCTCGTCATGGCTTTAATCTCATCATCTTCAATGATTTTTTCTTTAATGACCTCAACTTTAGCTTCAAACCATGAATCCTGTTTGGTAAAAGATAAGATCTTGACCCTTTGAATTCCCTTGACCAAAGCATTAATCTCACCCTTATCACCGGGGACGGTTTTATCGATCGTCGCCATCACTCCAACCTGATAAAGTTCATTGCTTTTGGGATCATCGGCCGCAGGATTTTTTTGCATTAAAAGAATTATTTTTCTATCGCGACGAAGGGCTTCATTAATAGCCGCAACGCTTTTTGCCCGGCCAAAAACCAAAACATTTTCCGTACCTGGAAAAACAATCCCATCACGCACTGGAGTTACCGGGCAAACGTATTGTTCTGACGCTCCAATTAAAAATGCCATATAATTTAGCAGTATAACAAAGTAATTGCTAACTGTCAATCCCCTTTTTTTATGGTTAAACCTATAGTATTATTAGCCTATTGTAGTCTTCTAAACCTCAATAATCGTTCAACAATATTGGACTAATTAAACAAATAATTTCGTTATTTTTTCAAAATCAACAAATCTTTTTTTATTAACTAAAGTTTCTTCATTTAATTGGGGTATTTGATCTGTAAAAGTCGGCCTTTTAACCTGATAGATTACACCGAGAGGAAATTTTCCTTCATTCATCTCCAAACTTTTTTCCACTGCAATTTTCAAGTTATTTTTTTGATAATCATCTGCTAATTTATAGACGTGTTGAAGATAATATTGATAAGTATTGATTTTGTTAAAAGTCACACACGGTTGAAGAATATTAATCAGGGAAAAGCCCTTATGTTCTATTCCCGCCTTTATCATTGAGGCTGTGTGGAGAGCGTCGCCGGCGAAGCTTTGGGCGACGAAAGTTGCGCCTGAAGTTATTGACAAAGATAAAGGATTCATTGGCATTTCGATGACTCCTGAGGGGGTTGATTTTGATTTAAATCCCTTTTGACCAGTTGGAGCAACTTGGCCCGTCGTTAAGCCATAAACCCCATTATCATGCACAGTCACGGTTATATCATGATTTCCCCGGCAGGCGTGAACCAAATGATTACCGCCCTCGCCGTAACAATCGCCGTCGCCAACAATGGCAATTACCGGCAGTTTATGATTTGCCAGTTTTATGCCTATTGCATTCGGTAAGGCTCTGCCATGCAGAGAATGAATAGCATAAGCATTTAAAAAATCATTCATGTTGCCAGAGCATCCAATACCAAAAACGGCCGCCACAGACGATGGGTTCAAACCCAATTGTATTAAGGCTTGTTTTATTGCTACCCCAATCCCCCAATCTCCACAACCGGGACACCAGGTAGGATTGTAACCGGAAAAATCTTGGATTGTGCTTGTGTTCATATAATATTTATAATAATTATAATTTTTATAACGATTATTTTACTTTGGCCACAATTTCTTCCGCTGTAATCGGCCTTCCGTCATACTTCAAAATTTTTTCCTTAATCTCAATCCCTGTCTCTATCGCCAACAACTTTCCAAACTGTCCCCAGGAATTGTTTTCCACCAAAAGATATTTTTTGTTTTGATTTAAAAGCTTGGTAATTTTTTCTTTATCCAACGGATATAAATGATTAAAATGAATAAAAACAGAATTTATTTTCTTGGCTTTAAGTAATTTTTGTGCCTGTAGTATTGCTCCCTTAGTTGATCCCCAGGAAACAAAAACTATTTCAGACTTATCTATTTCTCCATAGACTTTAGGCATTGAAAAATCTTTTTTCAGATAAGTTAGCCATTTTCTCGCTCTTTTATCTACCTGATTTATCCTTGACTGAGCTTCTTCAGTCGTATGTCCGTCTTCAACATGTTCATAAGAATTCGCCTGATAATAATATCCAGGCGTTCCGGGAATTAAACGTGGAGAAATTCCATCTTCAGTTATCTTATATCTCAGAAAGTTTTGAGTTTTAATATTTGAATTTTGAGTTTGATTTGACATTTGTAATTTGTCATTTGTCATTTGATTAATTAATTTCCCACGATTAACCTTATATTCAGTTATAAATTTATCAATAAAACTTTTCTTTATACTTTTATGCGATTCAGATAAATACATATCAGACATAACAATCACAGGCAACTGATAAACATCAGCTAAATTAAAAGCTTTTGCTGTTAGTTCAATCATTTCTTCATTGTCTCCCGGAGCTAAAACGATCTTGGGAAATTCGCCGTGGCCGGAAAAAACCGTGAATAATAAATCTCCCTGCTCTGTCCAAGTTGGCATTCCGGTCGCCGGACCTGGCCGTTGGGCAATAAAAACTACGATTGGAGTTTCCGTAATTCCGGCAAAAGATATCGATTCGGCCATGAGGGCAAATCCGCCACCGGAAGTACCAACAGAAGATCGGACACCTGCAAATGATGAACCAATGGCTGTATTGATGACCGATATTTCATCTTCCGCATGACGGACTACCATGCCGGTTTTTTCTTGCCAGCCGGCTAAATCAGTCAAAACCGTTGATGACGGTGTCATTGGGTAAGATACATAAACTCGACAGTCGGCAATGACACTCCCTAAAGAAAAGGCATCATTGCCTGTTATGACAAGTTTATCTTCTTCTGATTTTTTGATTAAATAATTTAAAATTAAACCGGAATAATTCTTTTTTACTTCATCAAAGCCTGTCTGAACAAACTGTTTGTTAAAATTTATGACCGCCTCCCCTTTTTTAGCAAACTGTTCAGAAATTATTTTTATTAACTCATCGATATCCCCTCCAAGTAACCCAATTACTGCACCAAGAGCAATTGTATTTTTCATCACCGGCTGACCTTTTAAATCGGTTAGAATTTTTTTGAAAGGAATAATGATTTTTTTGCAGTCTTCTTTTATTTCAAACTCATCTTTATCAAATATTACTAAACTTTTCGGAGTTAATCTGATTTTATGCTTTTCATAAGTTTCTTTGTTTAAACAAACTAAAACGTCAATCGTCGGATTTAAACATGAAACTTCATTTTCTGAAACATGGACTTCATAGGTATTATGACCGCCGCGAATAAGTGAAGGATATTCAACGTAATCAAAAATGTGATAGCCGGAGCGGGTGGCGATCTTTGAAAAAACAACACCGATTGTCATTATTCCAAAACCAGCTTCTCCGCCGATTAACCAAGTAAAGTCTGTCATATTATTTAGGAAAAATTCTGTTTCCCTTTTCATCTTCAATAATTATGGCGGCCACCGGACAGGCTTTTGCGCTTTCAATTATTGTCTCAATCGTATCTTGATCGGTCGTCTCAAGAATGACCGCCTTGGCCTCGCTATCCAGCTCAAAAGTGTTTGGGGCAACCGCTATACAAGTAGCCGCCCCTATACATAATGATCGGTCAACCCAAATTTTATATTTATGGACAGTAACCGGTCCAGACGGTTTTTTTGGATCTTTTAAATTACTCATATAACTTATATGTTAGATGTTAGCTGTTGATTTGGCAAGTTTAATTACTTTTTTGACATCCACTTCTTGTATCTTTCTTCAATCTGTTTTCTGCCAAGACTGATTCTTTCATGTTTTTTTTGCAGATCTGAAGGAATTGTCTTTTTTTGATCTATTAAATATTGGTAGATCGCTTCGTCCAGTGCGTCGATTGCTAAAATTGAACAGTGAATTTTAATTGGCGGTAATCCTTCTAAAAATTCTATAATATCGTTTTTGCTTATTTTTAAAGCTTCCTCGATTGTTTTTCCCTTAACCAGATCAGTGATGGCGGAAGATGTGGCGATCGCCGCTGCGCAACCATAGGTCTTAAATTTCACTTGGTCAATGATCGGATCTTTTTTCCCAACCTTTTTCATTTTAAGATATAAAGACATTACGTCACCGCAAACTATGTTGCCGGCTTCCCCAACTCCGTCCGCATTTTTTATTTCCCCGTAATTATGAGGAGAACGGAAATGTTGCAAAGTTTTTTTTGAATAAATCATATTAATTTATATGGCAAATGTCGTGAGTGAAGAGGCTCTTCGAGAAGCGGATTGCCGAGATAATCGGCAGAGCCTCGCAGAAGAGAAGCGTCACGAGCGACAAAAACTGCTAAATTTTAAAAGGCGAATATTGCTTAAGTTTATCAACAACTTTGATAAAAATTTTGATTGCTTTATGAATTTCTTTTTCAGTAGTAAACCTGCCGACGCTTAAACGGATCGAACCGTGAGCAATCTGTGGTTTTGCACCACACGCCATCAATACATGCGAAGGCATTAAATTGCGGGAAGAACAGGCAGATCCGGTTGAGACCTCAACTCCAGCAAAATCTAACTCCATCAGTAATGATTCTCCTTCAATGCTTGGAAATGAAATGTTGGCATTATTGGATAGTCTATTAACCGGGTGACCGTTAAGATGAGTCCCTTGAATATTTCCTAAAATTCCTTTAATCAGTAAGTCTCTTAATTTTTTTTGCTTTTCATTTTCTTGTTTGCTTTCTTTCTGCAAAATCCCAACTGCCCTACCCATACCAACAATGGCCGGGACATTGGAAGTGGAAGAGCGCAGACCTTTTTCATGACCGCCGCCATGAATAATCGGTTCAATCACGATTCCTTTTTTGATATATAAAATTGCCGCTCCTTTTGGGCCGTAAATTTTATGAGAAGAAGCCGTTAATAGATCAATGTTCATTTTGGAAACATCAATGTCGATTTTTCCCAAACTTTGCGAGGCATCGGTGTGAAAATATACGCCTTTTTCCTGACAAATTTTTCCAATTTTTTTAATATCTTGAATTGTTCCAATCTCATTATTTCCATGAATAATTGAGATTAAAATCGTTGACTTATTAATCAACCTTTTCAACTGATCAATATCAATAAATCCATATTTGTCAACTTCAAGTTCGTCGATTTCAAATCCCTGACGTTTTAGCCAACGGGATGATTCAAGAATACAGTCATGTTCAATTGAAGAAATGATAATATGGTTCTTTCCTTTTTCCCGGTTGGCAAAAGCAATTCCTTTAAGGGCGAGATTATTACTTTCAGTAGCGGAAGACGTAAAATAAATTTCTTCGGGTTTTGCCTTGATAAATAAAGCAATTATTTTTCTTGAACTTTCGACAGCATTACTGGCAATCTGTCCCATCTTATGTAGTGACATTGTATTTCCAAATTTATCGGAAAAATACGGCATCATTGCATTCAGCACTCTTTTATCTATTGGAGTCGTTGCGGCGTAATCTAAATATATTTTTTTCATAGTAATTTAATCAACTTAATTTTTTTTAATTGAGAAATAATAACTTTATTTAATTCATTTTTAAGAATGCTTTTTTGGGTACATAAATCTTCAAATTGACAATCATAAGTATCATCCGCACAACTGCAGACAGAAATGTTGTCGTTGAATATTTTTAAATAATCATAAAGGGTAATTGTTTTAATATTTTCTGTAATAAGATACCCGCCGTTTTTACCTTCACGGCTTATTAGTAGTTTATTTTTTACTAATTCGGCGGCGATTCGAGCCAAAAATCTTCTCGGTAGTTTTGTTTCTTTAATCAAATCAGAAAGATTAACTAATTTATTTTTTTTAAAGATAAGAGAGATTAACAAAATTCCATAGTCTGATTGTTTAGTAATCGTGAGCATATTTGCGAAACCCTGTACCGTAAACCTTGACAAAGGTTTTCTGGTTCAGGGTTAACATATACTAAGATAGTAATAGTTTAGCAAAAAAAAATGTTAAGTCAATAATATTACAAATTCATTCTTGGAATTCGATCGAGTTGATCAATATCATCAACAAACAAACCCTTCTCTGCCTTGAATCCAGCAACAACACTGATCATCGCGGCATTGTCTCCGGTTAAATATTTATATGAAGGAAATAAAACTTCGCCGTGATGTTTTCCAGCGAGTTTTCTAAATAGTTGACGAAGATGGAGATTAGCAATGACGCCACCGCCAACAACCAACCGATTGATTCCTGTTTGTTTGATGGCTTTTTCAGTCTTCTTAATTAAAGTGTCAAAAACTGCTTCCTGAAAAGAGCTCGCTAATAATTTAACCTCCGAGGTTTTTGGGTTCTGTTTTTTTAAAAAATAATAAAATGATGTCTTTAAACCCGAGAAAGAAAAATTCAGGTCTTTTGATTTTAGCATCGGTCGGGGAAAATTGTGACTATCTATATTTCCAATTTCTTTTGATAGTCTTTCTAACACCGGCCCACCAGGATATCCAAGACCTAAAAGTTTGGCGGCTTTGTCTAAAGATTCTCCGGCGGCATCGTCCAATGTGGAACCAATTACTTCATATTCTAAATGATTTTTAAAAATTACAAATTCTGTATGCCCACCTGAAACAATTAGTGCTAAATATGGAAATTTAAAATCACGTTTTGGATTACCTTGGCTGTTTTGGACAAAAGCTGAATAAATATGACCCTCCAAATGATTAACGGAAATTAATTTTTTATTATATTGCCGAGCCAATTCTTTAGCTTTCTTAATTCCCACTTCCAAAGCAACCGCTAGACCAGGACCCTGGGTAACGGCTATTGCGTTGATTTTTTCAAAAAGCCGGTCGACAAAATTTTTCGAGACTAAGTGTTTGACGAGCCCTTTCTCAATAAGCGAGGAGTTAAGTTGAGATAAAATTTTCGTTGACCGGCGGAAATTACTTAATGCATTTTCAACAACAAAATCAATTCTTTCTTCATGCGCCCGCTTGGCAATAGACGGCACAACCCCTCCCCATTTCTTATGCAATAAGACCTGAGAATATATAACATTAGACAAAACACGCCGGCCATCGGTAATGGCAACGGAGGTTTCGTCACAGGAAGTGTCTATTGATAATATATTCATAATGACAAATAACAAAATTCAAATATCAATTGAATAACAAATAATAAATATTAAATGTTTTAAAACATTTGTTATTTGATATTTAAAATTCATTTGTCATTTGTTATTTGTAATTTGTGATTTAACAATGATCTCTCTTTCCCTCTCATTAATATACTTCATCTTCACATAAACTATCTTTCCTTTTTCCTTAAGTAATTCTATAATCTCTCCCGCCTTCTCTCCCCATTCAAAACATAAAATATTTTTTCCGATTAATAATTTTTCTATACCTAAATGTTTAAACTCTTCCTTTTCCTCAATCTGGTATAAATCAAAATGGTAAAAATTTCCGTATTCATAATAAATTACAAAAGTCGGCGAAACAATATTTTTTATTCCCAGGCTTTCACCGATTCCTTTGACAAAAACGGTTTTACCGACCCCCATTTCACCTTCAATGATAAAAATCAATGGTCTTTTTTTATTTTTTATATTTTCTTTTAATATTTTCTTAGCAATACTTTTCGTTTTCTCTACGGATTTAGATAAAAATATTTTTGTTTCAGAAAAACCCACATCACCCTGTCTTAAAATTTTAACATCAGGTTGAGTTAGATCAATTACCGTCGATGGTTTATTTCTTGGTAACTGACCAGCGTCGATAACTAAATCGATTAATTTTCTTTGTTTCTCCGATAGTTCATCCAATAAAGTACTAACAGAATAATGGGGTGGCCGGCCGGCCGTATTGGCCGAAGTAGCAGTGATCGGTTTTTTGAACTTATTGACCAACACTTCGATGTATCGATACATCGGTACTCTTATTCCCAATGTTCCTTTCTCAGATTCTAATAATTTATTAACTTTATGTTTTGATGGCAAAATAACGGTAAATGGTCCGGGAAGAATTTGTTTGAGAATTGTTGATTGCTGACTGTTAATTTTTACTAATTGGTTTGCTAAATCAAAATTGCAGAAAACCGAAATCGCCTTTCCTGGAGGTCGATTTTTGAATTTGATTAACTTCTGTACAGCCTGTTCGTTAGTAGCATCGCATAGCAAACCATAGACAGTGTCTGAAGGAAAAATTACTAACCCACCTTTTTTGAGAACGTCAATCGTTTCTCCAAGAATTACATTTTCGTTTTTTAGGTTACATGTTATATGTTTCATGTTTTATGAGCTATATTTTATCAAAATTTCTGCTAAAATAGGTTCTATGGCCAAAAAAAATAATAATTCTAAAATCACTCAATTCAAATTTAATATCAATCTTCGTAATTTTTTCCTGATTTTTTTTGTTTTTCTATTTCTTTTCTATACATATAAGTCTGTGAGCAAAGAAATTAAACAGGTGGCGCCGGAAAAATCCATCACAACAATTGTCAAAGAAGCTAAAGAAGGAAAGATAAAAAAAATTGATCTGATTGATAATAAGCTTTTAATTTATTACAAAAATGATACTCTGGCTATTTCCTATAAAGAGGCCGGGGAAACATTTGTTAAAACTCTCAAGGACGCCGGAGTCAATCCGGAAAAAATCGATATCAACATTAAAGATACTCAAGGATCATTGGGACTGGCCAATATTATAGGAAATCTTTTGCCAACCATTCTTATGGTAGTTTTTTTTCTCTTCCTTTTCCGCCAGGCTAAAGGGGCCCAGGATTCGGTTTTTTCCTTCGGCCAAAACCGGGGAAAACGATTTTTAAAAAGTATGACTAAAACTACTTTTAATGATGTGGCCGGAGTTGATGAAGCTAAAAAAGAACTGGTGGAAATTGTTGATTTTTTGAAAAATCCGGAAAAATATAAGAAACTTGGGGCACGAACTCCTAAAGGTGTCTTATTGGTTGGTCCGGCCGGTTGTGGTAAAACGTTGTTGGCCAAAGCGGTGGCCGGTGAAGCCAATGTTCCTTTCTTCTCAATTGCCGGATCGGAATTCATGGAAATGTTGGTCGGGATTGGAGCAGCCCGCGTTCGCGATCTTTTTGCCAATGCCAAAAAAAGCGCCCCTTCAATCATTTTTATTGATGAAATTGATGCGATTGGAAGATCCCGTTCCGTTGGAATGATGCCATCGCATGACGAAAGAGAGCAGACTTTAAATCAGATTTTGGTTGAGATGGACGGATTTAACCCGACTGAACAAGTTGTGGTCGTTGCTGCCACAAACCGCGGTGACCTTTTGGATACGGCCCTTCTTCGTCCCGGCCGTTTTGACCGCAGAGTCATTGTTGATTTTCCCGATCTTGAAGGCCGAAAAGCAATTGCCAAAATTCATGCTAAAGGTAAACCGTTTGATGAATCGGTAAATTGGGATAAAGTCGCTAAAAGGACAGTCGGCTATTCAGGCGCTGATCTGGAAAATATGTTGAACGAAGCGGCTATTTCTGCCGCTCGGGCAGCCCGGGAAAAAATCAACATGGAAGATATTGAAGACGCCGCAACAAAAGTTAAACTTGGTCCGGAAAAAAAACGTCTTCAATCCGATTTGGATAGAAAATTGACTGCTTATCATGAAGTTGGGCATGCAGTAGTTTCTCATTTTCTTCCTAATACCGACCCCGTTCACCGGATTTCAATTGTTTCCCGCGGTATGGCACTCGGCTATACTTTGATTCCTCCGGCTAAAGATAAACTTCATGAAACTAAAACTCATCTGTTAGAAAAAATTGCCGTCATGATGGGCGGCCGGGCGGCTGAAGAAGTAATTTTCAACGAAATGACTACCGGAGCGGCCAATGATTTTGATCAGGGCACTCAAGTTGCCAAAGCCATGGTCGTTGAATACGGTATGAGTTCTTTGGGTCCGATTAACTTCGGTCCGAATATGGACGTGACCGAATGGGGCAAAACTTACTATGAACAAAATGTTCTTTCTCAAGAAGTGATGAGTAAAATTGACGCCGAGATAAAAAAGATTATCACTGTTGCCTATAACCAAGCGATTGAAATTGTAAAGTCTAAAAAAGATTTGATGGCTAAAGTCGCCGAAGTTTTGATTAAAAAAGAAAGTCTTGATCAGGATGAATTTGAGAAGATTGTTGGCAAGAAAAGTGGAAAATAGTTGTTTGTGATTAGAAATTAGTTATAGAAATTTGAAATTCGAGATTAGAAATAAAAGTCTATTTTCGATTTTCTATTTTCGATAACTATTCACAATTTTCTAACAACCATTTTCTAAAAACTCATGCAAACCCTTTTGCTAATAGATGGCAACGCCATCATGCATCGCGCTTACCACGCCCTGCCTCCTTTTAAGTCCGCGGACGGAACACCCACCAATGTAGTCTACGGTTATCTTTCGATGCTTAATAAGGTCGTGACAGATTTTAAACCTGATTATTTGATTTCTTGTTTTGATACTCCCAAGCCAACTTTTAGAAATAAGTTATTTAAAAAATATCAAAGTCAAAGACCAAAAATAGATGACGATTTTATTGTTCAGATTCCTTTAGTCAAACAAGCTCTTGATGCAGCCGGGATTGAGAGAATGGAAAAAGACGGTTTTGAAGCTGATGATTTAATCGGTACCATAACGAGGATTTTTAAAACCAATAAATTCAGGATTGTCATCCTTACTGGAGACAAGGATATGTTTCAATTAATAACTGAAAATGTATATGTGGCAGCCCCCCAGCTTGGATTAGCTAATGTCAAAATTTTTGATCGATCCGAGGTTGAAAAAAAACTTGACATTGCTCCCAATCAAATCATTGAATATAAAGCTTTAGTTGGTGATCCTTCTGATAATTATCCGGGGGCTTCGGGTATTGGGCCAAAGACTGCTTGTAAATTAATTCATGCCTTTGGCACAGTTGATAATATTTACAAAAATTTAGAAAAAGTCGAATCGGAAAAAGTCAAAGAAATTCTTAAAAAAGAAAGGGGTAGTGTTTATCTTTCCAAAGAACTGGCAACGATTATAACCGATGTTAAAATAGAACTTGATATTAAAAAATTAAAGTTTAAAAATTTTAATAAAAAATTGATTGATTTTCTGACACAGTATCAAATGAACACACTAACAAAAAGAATTTTTAATATAAAAGAAGTGGAGAAAAAAGAGGAACCGAAAAAGGAAAAACCAGATCAAATTAGATTATTCTGATATCATTAACTTATGTGTGGCATTTACGGAATCATCAACGACAGAAATAATCAGGCGGCCCAAACTGTTCTCGAAGGCTTGAAAAAACTGGAATACCGGGGCTACGATTCCTGGGGAATCAGTATTATTCCGGATGGTGGAAAAGAAATTAAGATCGATAAACACATTGGGAAAATCGGCGAAGCAAAAACTAATCTTCCTCAAGGAACAATCGCTCTCGGTCATACCCGTTGGGCCACTCATGGCAGAGTCACTGATAATAATGCCCATCCTCATCTTGACTGCACAAAAAAAATTGCCGTCATTCACAACGGTATCGTGGAAAACTACCAGGAAATCAAAGAAGAGTTATTTAAAAAAGGTCATCGGTTTGTTTCCGAAACCGATACCGAAGTGATTGCTCATCTGATTGAAGAAAAATCTAAATCAGAAAATATTAACGAGGCAATTTTTAAAACTTTTAAACAGCTCCGTGGTTCCAATGCAATTGCAGTTTTGGATTTAAATTCACAGACAATTATCGCCTGCCGTAATGGTTCTCCTCTCGTTGTTGGTCTGGGTAACAGCCAATATTTTCTTGCTTCCGACGTCCCGGCTTTTTTAAAGGAAACGAATAAAGTTTATTTTTTGAACGATGGAGAGGCGGTTGTTTTGAATAATCCCGGAGTCAAGCTTTTTGACCTTGAGACAGAAAAAGAAAAAAAATTTACTCCACAAATGTTGGACTGGAAACTGGAAGACGCCGAAAAAGGCGGATTTCCTCATTTTTTACTGAAAGAAATTTATGAACAGCTGAAAACTATTCCCAAAACAACTTCTATCAATGAAAAAGAAATAAAAATATTGGCTGATAAAATTCATTCGGGATATAAAGTTGTGTTAACAGGTTGTGGTACAGCTTCATACTGCGCACTGGCCGCTAAATATTTTTTTGCCGGACAAGGAATTGACACTCAATCGATTCCCGCCTACGAATTTATTCCCTTTTCGAAATTTATTGACAAAAAAACTTTAGTCTTTGCCATTTCTCAATCCGGCGAAACAGCTGACACTTTAATTGCTGTCCGCGAGGCTAAAAAAAGAGGTGGACAAATTGTTGCCGTCGTTAACGCCCGCGGATCAACTTTAGAAAGATTAGCTGATACGGTTTTGTCTGTTGGCGCCGGACCGGAAATCGCCGTTGTCTCAACTAAAGCCTTTACTTCCCAACTGTCAATTCTTTACCTATTGGCAACGGCCGTCACGGATAGGTATGAGGTGGGAAAGGAAAAAATAATAGAGTTGGGTAAAGTTTTGACAAAATGGCTTAATGTACAGTTAATTAATCAACTGATCGCATTAGCTAAAATATTGATGGACGAAGAACACATGTATTTAATTGGTAAGCATCTGAACTATCCTGCTGCCTTGGAATTTGCTTTGAAGATTAAAGAAACAAGCTATGTTCACGCTGAACCTTTTGCGGCCGGTGAACTGAAACATGGAGTTATAACTTTAATCCAGAAAGAAACTCCTTGTTTTGTCTTAGCGTCTAACGATGACGTTAAAGACGAAGTTCTTTCCAGCGCCGCCGAAACCAAAGCCCGCGGCGGCTTAATTATTGGAGTCTCTCCTTTTGAATCAAACGAATTTGATGTTTTAATTAAAACTCCAGATCTTGAAGACCTAACAATCTTTGCCAACATCATCGTCGGACAGTTACTCGGATATTATTTAGGAGTCGGTCGCGGCGCCGACCCTGATAAACCTCGAAACTTAGCGAAGAGTGTGACGGTGAAGTAAAAAAAGAAGTAAATCAAAATAGATAATTATTTTATAGGTGCATTCTGAATTTTTTCGACCACCTTAAGAGAATGTAAATATTCCTTGCTCAATTTATTATAATATTCTTCTCTGATGGCCTCGGCCGTTTTTGGAATCCTTTTTCGTTTTTTTCCTTTTTCATCTAAACCCTTATCCTCTCGTATAGTCTCTACCATATTGTCATGATACTACTACTACTACTACTTGTCAAGGGGAGCCTGTTACAACGCTCCCCGAAGACCCCGTAGACTCGCCCCTCGGGAGGCAAGGATGTAAACCTTGCGACGAGGTAAGAGTTCTACCGGGGTCAAGAGAGGGGTTAAATTAAAATTCCATAAATAATATTATCTTGTAGACGACCGTCGATAAGATAATAAATAAAGACTTTCAGAATTTGAGGCTAAGTTTTATAGATATCTAACGTCGTTTTTTTCTCGTCTCTATAACCTAGAACTATATTTTTGTAGGTTATAAGCGGTGGACAAATATTTTTTGTTTTATTAATATTTTTTTATGAATATTTTTAACGCAAGAATTAACAGAATTTCAGAAATTTGTATGGACATTGGTCAGGTTTGTTTGGGTTCCATTGTCATTCCTTTTTTGATAAAAAATTCTGATATAATGATTTTATTATCTGGTTTGATGTTTTTTTTATTTTTTGGACTGGCAGTGTGTTATTAGTTAGAAAAAAGTAGTATGGATAATTTCATGATGTTTTATCTTTTAGTTGGCATTGCTGGTATATTTTTGGCAATTATTGCCGCGGCTAATATGTATTGGGGTTATAAGGCTGATACTAAAATGAAAAAAGCATGAAAAAATAATTATTTTGCCTTACCTTTTCTTCTTGCTTGCGGTTGTCCTTTTTGGATTCTTTCCACTGTTTCAAGACCGTGTAAATAATTCTCACTCATTTCATCAAACACTTGATCATTGGCTTTATGAAATATCAGCCAAACTCCCCCAAAAAAAGTCATTCCTAACGCTCCTGCCAAATTATCATCTTTCATTGCTTCGTTATTACCAATTCCAATCTGTCCTATTCTAAGTTCATTCATATTGAGACCATTCTACTACTACTACTACTACTACTTGTCAAGTCCCTCTAAACGTTGTAAGACAAGACGCAGACCCCGTGAATATTATCTTGTGGACGATCGTCGCATAGATAATAAATAAATGACTAATATTTATTTGTTAGAATTAATCAATGATCCGACTGACAAAAAAACAAACCGTCTATGTTTTAGCAATAATTTTAGCGATTCTGCAGTTATTTTTTAATAAAAATAATCCCCTGCCGAAGATTTCTTTAATTCCAACAAATGTTCCGACGTTAATCGTAATAAACATTCCTGATGAAAAACAAAACGTCAAGGTTGTTCGTGTCATCGACGGAGACACGATTGAGATTGAGGGGAAAATTAAGGTCAGGTATATTGGGATAAATACCCCTGAACTTCACGATCCCCGTCGTCCGGTAGAATGTTTTGCCCAAGCAGCTGCTGATGAAAATAAAAAACTGGTTGAAGGAAAAACAGTTAGTTTGGAAAAGGATGTTTCCGAAGTTGATAAATACAAAAGATTACTTCGTTATGTTTACGTTGATAATATCTTTATTAATGACTATCTAGTTCGCCAGGGATTTGCCCAAGTTTCAACTTTTCCTCCCGATGTTAAATATGTTTCTCAATTTTTAGAGGCCCAAAAAGAAGCAAAAGAAAATAATCGCGGACTGTGGAAAGAATGCCCTATTAAGTATCCATGATGGCAAAAAAGGGCAGTAAAAAAAGCAGAAAAATTGTATCAAAAATCCATTCAGTAGTAAAATCAACTTTCCCTTGTTGCCATCCAAGCACCAAAAAGAGTCACAACTGTTCCGAAAATTAAAAACAAACTAAACTTTTCTCCTAAAATTATACTAGAGAAAACTATCGTAACAGCCGGAGTTATATATTGATTTAACGAAGCAATAAGAGGTGAACCTATTTTGATAACATATTGTTGAAAGAAAAAAGCTAATATCGTTCCCATTATTACCGTATATATAATTGCCCAAATTATTGATGCCGAAATATTTCCTGACCACACGTTAATAAGTCTTAGTTCAAAAAAGGATAAAAATAGACTTACAATCATAGTTGTAAAAAAAAAGGCTATTGTCAACCATAATGGAGAATATTTTTGAGAAAACTTTTTAGAAAGAACGACATAATAAGAATAATTTAAACAAGCAATAAAGATCATCAGATTTCCAAAAAAGGCTGTTTTAGAAATATGATTTTCTAAAAAAGGCAAAGAAACTACTAGATTAACCCCAATAAATCCTATTATTACTCCCAATATTTTCTTTATCTTAAATCTCTCTTTTAAAATAAAATAAGAAATTATCGTCACAACAATAGGTTGAAATGAATAAATTGCCTGACCGACTGAAGCTAAAGTCAATCTCACTCCAAGAACAAATAAAACAATGTTAAAAGTTGCCAACAAAGATAATGAAACTAGCTGCAAATCTTGTTTTTTAAATTTTGGTTTTGATCTTAAAAAAATTGGTAGTATTAAAATAAAAGCAAGAAAAAATCTTATAAAAACAAAAGTAAAAGGAGGAATAACTTTTAAACTAAATTTAATTAGGGGTGTATTAGCTCCCCAGATAATAGATAGTATTAAAACTGCTAAAAATGCTTTATAACTATTTGATTTCATATAACCA
This sequence comes from uncultured Gammaproteobacteria bacterium, assembly GCA_964396395.1. GTDB lineage: Bacteria > Patescibacteriota > Microgenomatia > UBA1406 > GWC2-37-13 > GWC2-37-13. The sequence continues at coordinate 60,034 of CAYNFC010000005.1, forward strand.
AATTTAATTTGGATAGTGACAACGCTTGTATTTCTTTCCACTACTGCACCAACAAGGATCGTTGCGGCCTAACTTGTGTTGTTTAGTTATTGGTGCTTGGTTATTGGAAATTGGTGATTGGTTATTTTGTTGTTTAGATTGAGCTTGATTAAACGGATCGATCGCCGAGGCTGATTGAAGAATCATTTTTGGCTCCCGATGATTGTGATCGGACGAATTAAAATTCGCCCCTACATTAATCTCGATCTTGAATAAACGTCTGGTGACCTCAAAATTAATATCGCCGATTAATTTTTCAAACATCGAGTAAGCTTCGTTTTTATATTCAACCAATGGATCAAGTTGTCCGTATCCCCGCAAATTAATTCCTTCCCTCAAATCCTCAATCGCCGTCAGATGATCCATCCAGAATTTATCAATTGTTGAAAGGACTATGGTTCGGATGACATCTTCCCAAATTTCTTTGTCAAACTTTTTCTCCCTGATATCAAACTGCTTATTAATGATTTGATTTAAAAAATTAATAATTTTTTCGCTGTTTTTTGATTCTATTATCGTTGCCAATTCTTTTTCCTCAAATGGAATCATCATATTCAACTCCTGAATTAATTTTCCCTTATCTTCATTAGTTAATTGATCAACATTTATCATATAATTGTTAACTAAAACGGAAATTTCTTCCCTGAAAATATTAGTAATGGCTTCTTTAAAACCGGACTCCTGACTGCCAAAGAGCATTTTTTTCCGTAATTCATAGACAATCTGTCTTTGTTTATTCAAAACGTCGTCAAAATCAACTAAATGTTTCCTAATATCAAAGTTAAATCCCTCAACTTTTACCTGGGCCTGTTCAATGGCTTTGGAAACCATTGAGTGAGTCAACGGTTGATCTTCTGGAAAATTTAAAAAAGTCATCATCTTAGATATCTGTTCGCCGCCAAAGATTCTCATCAGATCGTCCTCAAGGGCAACAAAGAATCTTGATTCGCCCGGATCTCCCTGCCGGCCGGAGCGCCCACGTAGCTGATTATCAATTCTTCGGGACTCATGTTTTTCCGTTCCCAGGACATAAAGCCCGCCTAACTTAACTACTTCGTCATGTTTTTTCTGCCATTCATTTATTAATTTTTTATCTTCAAGTTTTGCCTGATAACTTCCCCCAAGAACAATATCAACGCCACGTCCGGCCATATTAGTGGCAACGGTAACAGCTCCTTTTTCACCGGCCATGGCTATAATCTTCGCTTCCTGTTCATGGTTTTTGGCGTTTAACAGTTGATGAGGAATTCCTTTACTGTTTAACTGTGAAGACAGATATTCGTTCTTTTCAATTGAAGTGGTTCCAACCAAAATCGGCCGGCCGATTTTATAATTATTGGCAATTTCCTCAACCACCGCGGCAAATTTTCCTTTTTCCGTTTTGTAGATCATGTCCGGCTGATCTTTTCTCTGCATTGACAGGTGGGTCGGAACAGCAATTACATCAACGTTGTAAATTTTATGAAACTCTTCCGCCTCGGTCGTGGCCGTTCCCGTCATTCCGGCTAATTTCTTATACATCCTAAAATAATTCTGCAGAGAAACAGTCGCCAAAGTTTTTGATTCCCTCTGGATTGTGACATTTTCTTTGGCTTCAATCGCCTGATGTAAACCTTCGGAAAATCTTCTCCCCTGGAGTAATCGTCCCGTAAACTCATCAACAATAACCACTTCATTGTCTTTGACAATATAGTCCTTATCTAATTTAAAAAGCGTCTTAGCTTTTAAAGCCGCCTCAATATGAAAAAGGGTGTCAAAATCTTTTTCATAAATATTGGAAACTTTCAAAATTGATTCGATTTTTTTTATTCCTTCATCAGTTAAGTTGGCGGTCCTTAATTTTTCATCAATCACATAATCTTTTTTTTCATCAAGCTGGTTAAGAATTTTAGGATAAAGATAATATTTGGAAGTATCTTCCTGGTTGGGGGCGGAAATAATATGAGGCGTCCGTGCTTCATCAATCAGGACAGAATCTGCCTCATCAATAATGGCGTAATGATATTTCCTTTGTACAGTTTCATTTGGATTTTGCGCCATATTATCCCGCAGATAATCAAAGCCGAATTCGCTGTTTATTCCATAAGTAATATCGGCTAAATACGCTTCTTTGCGAGTAACAGGACGGAAATGTTTTAAACGCCAGTCTTGGGCAGTTTTTTCG
>CAYNFC010000005.1:62246-84255 GCA_964396395.1 uncultured Gammaproteobacteria bacterium
AAGATGCTGTAATCGCCAGTCCAAAGCGTCCCTGTCATTAAAATTTGGGTCAAAAAGAAAGGATTTATCGGAAATCATGGCCGCCGTCGTTAACCCTAAAAAATTTAAAATCGTTCCCATCCAACCGCAGTCGCGTCTGGCTAAATAATCATTGACCGTCACCAGATGAACTCCTTGGCCGGATAAAGCATTTAAATATAAAGCCAATACTGAAGAAAGGGTCTTTCCCTCACCGGTTTTTTGTTCGGCTATTTTTCCTTCATGTAAGACCAAACCCGCCATTAACTGAACGTCAAAGTGACGTTGTCCTAAAGTCCTTCGGGCCGCTTCGCGAGCAAGCGCAAAAGCCCAAGGAAGAACTTCATTTATTTTATTTTCATCTGTCCGAACAATCTTTTGAAGTTTTTTTGTTTCCTTTAAAAAATCACCGTCTTTTAAATCTCTTGTTTTATTTTCAAGCTGATTGATTTCGTCAACCTTTTTTTGTAGCCGATTAATTTCACGCTGATTGTAATTGAAGAAATTTTTGAATATGTTAAACATTATTTTATAAAGTACTCTTGCGGTATTATCAAAATCTTTATTGCCGAGTAATTATTATTTCCGCCAGCTGGCGGATTCTCAGTTTTCTTGACGACAAAATGGACCGTATCACCTTCTTTGACTTTACTAAAACCTACTACTTCTATTCCCAAAGTTTTAATATTAATCATAAATTGTTTGGTGGAAGTTTCTATATCTAAACTATAAGTATTTTTATCACTGGTCAGAACTTTAATATTATAATTGTCTTTATTTACTTCAGTAATTTTCCCCGAGTCGACCAAGAAATTTTCATCGATCAAAACCACGTTGGCGGTAATTACATTATCAGCAATAATTCCGCTTATGATCGCATAGTCATTTTTCTTGATATCATCGGCTTTTATTTCTTTTTTTTGTGCTCCTAAAATTTTAAAATATTTTGTTAAAGCATCGTCAAACTTAACTAAATTTTCCACACCGTCATTATTAACTTTCATTGTATTTCCGTCGTTGCTAACGACAAAGCCTGAAACCGCTTTATTATTTTTTTTTCTAATTTCCGAAACTTTATTGGCGACTTTTTCTTTCAAATTTAAAATGTCTTTATCGATTGCCACTGTTGGCGAAGATGAGGCAGTAACAGATGGTGTTTGCGCCACGACATTACCAAGTAACCAAGTAACTAAGTAACCAAACAATATTATATATTTAAGTAAATTTTTCATATATTTTTACCCTGAGCAAAGTCGAAGGGTCATAATTCGCTGTCAATAAAATAAACTTTTATCGATTTTTCCTGTGGTCTGAATTGTTTTTCTTTTGGATAAACGACTATCTTAATTGAGTTTTCACCCAGAGCCAAAGGAAATTCTAAGTCAAACTTTTCCTGCTTATTGCTAACAATTAAATCTTTGATTGGTGATTGAATTACGATTAATGAATCTTTGGCGGCAGTTCCTTTCAGGCGGATTATACTACTTTCAAAGATGGCTTTATCAGCCGGCTCGGTCAATTCCAAAGGCTGCACGGTTCCGGATAAATTAGGAGAGACGTTTTTTTCTTTTGGCGGAGCAATGATTTTACTTTTTGTCAATTGGATTTCTTTATTGTTAAAGGAAATCACGAACGCCAGGATGCCGCCGTAAAGCAATCCTATAAAAATTGCAACGACTGTTTCTTTTTTCATAATTTTATATAAGGTCCGACCCTAAAGGGACGGACCTTGTCAATACTTCCGGAATCAATTCAATGATGTTACCTACATTATACCAGTATCCTTTTGATTGGAAAAGTTTTTCACTGGTTTTTTTCAGTAAAATTGAGGCGGAAACGGCCGAAATCAAAGCCGGATTAGTGGAAGACAGAGCGGTTGTCAAACCTGCCAGAATATCACCGGTACCGCCTTTGGTTAGACCGGCGTTGCCACCTTCAATCACATAGGTTTCTTTTCCGTCGGAAATAATATCAACAATCGCTTTTAACAAAATTATTGTTTTATATTTTCTAGCCATCTTCTGGACTAAGTTAACCTTCTCTTCAATGTTACTACGATGTATCGATCTGCCTGCCGGCAGGCAAGGTACATCAAATAGTTTTTCAAACTCTTTTTGATGCGGAGTAACAATGGCTGGTTTTTTTAAACTTAATAACCATTCCGGTTCCATCATCTGTAATGCTCCTGCATCAAACACAAACTGTTTATCAGGAAAATTTTTAATTAAAGACTTGATCAAATTAAAAGTATATTTTGCTTCCTCGCCTTCACGCATCATTCCAGGCCCAACTAAAACCGCATCGTCTTCTTTTACATATTCCATTAACTTTTCCTGCGGTACAATCATGCCATTGCGAAATTTTTTTTTCAAAGATAAAAATATTTCCTCGTTTTCTTTTGTTGATGAATAATGAACCATGTCTACAAAATGGGAGGCAATTTCAGCTGCCCAAAGAGACGCCGAATGAAATAGGGAAGAGCCGCCAATGATTAGAACCCGGCCGTTTTGGCCCTTGTGAGAGTTAGGTTTTGGTAGTGTTAACCTATTTAGAAAAGTTCTAATTAAATTATTATCTGAGGTTTTTATATTCATAATGTATAATTTTACATTATGCCCCTCACCCATGTCCAACTGAGAAAAAAATTTGTTGATTTTTGGAAAAAAAACGATCATAAAGAAGTTCCTCTGATTCTTTTAGTTCCTCAAAACGACCCAACTACTTTATTTACCGGCAGCGGAATGCAACCTTTAGTGCCTTATCTTTTAGGTGAACTTCACCCACAAGGAAATAAATTGTATAACATTCAGCCTTGTTTTAGAAGTCAGGATATTGATGAAGTCGGTGACAACCGTCACACGACTTTTTTTGAGATGATGGGCAACTGGTCTTTGGGTGATTATTTTAAAAAGGAACAGCTTGTTTGGTTTTGGCAATTTCTAACTGAAATAGTAAAACTTCCCAAAGAAAAGCTTTATGTGACGGTTTTTGCTGGAGATAAAAAAAATAATCTCCCTCCCGATACAGAGTCAATTGAAATATATAGGAAACTAGGAGTTTCTGAAAATAACATTTTTAAATATGGCCCGGAGAAAAACTGGTGGTCACGGGCTGGAATTCCTGACAACATGCCAGCCGGTGAACCAGGCGGTCCCGATTCCGAAGTCTTTTATGAATTCACTCAAGTCCCTCATGATAAAAAATTTGGCAATGTTTGTCATCCCAACTGTGATTGCGGCCGTTTTATGGAAATTGGTAATTCGGTCTTTATGCAGTATAAAAAAACCGAAAAAGGATTTGAAGAACTGCCCAAGAAAAATGTTGATTTCGGTGGTGGGCTGGAAAGAATCTTAGCCGTTGCAAATAATGACCCTGATGTTTTTAAAATAGATGTTTTTTTGAATATTATTCAGACAGTTGAAGAATTCTCTGATAAAAAATATTCAGATATTAATAGTCAATCAAATATTAGAGTCATTGCTGATCATTTAAAAGCTGCAACATTTCTTATTACACAAGGAGTTTTACCATCAAACAAAGAACAAGGATATGTTCTAAGAAGATTATTGAGAAGAGCCGCAGTTAAAATGCATAATTTGAGAGGTGGATTAACACCTATTCCTGCATTTGAAGCAATTTGTGAAACAGTCCTACAAACATATGATGGTTCTCAAGGAATTGATAGATCAAAACAAAGAGATTTAGTATTTTCAATAATTGATGAAGAAATGACTCGTTTTTCAATAAGTCTTGATCGTGGTTTAAGAGAATTTGAAAAATATTCAAAAGACCAATTAAATTCTTTAAATGCGTTTAATTTATTTCAAACTTATGGTTTTCCTTTTGAAATAACATCAGAATTATTTAATCAAAAAGGCATTAAACTTAATAAAAATGAATTTGACAGAATATTTAAAGATCATCAAAATTTATCTCGTAAAGCATCTGTTGGTATGTTTAAAGGCGGTCTCGCTGATCATTCTGAGCAGACAATCAAATATCATACTGCCACTCACCTGCTTCATCAGGCGCTTTTTGATGTCGTCGGCCATGACATCAGGCAGGAAGGATCCAATATAACAGGGAAGAGGTTAAGATTTGATTTTTATTCAATCCGAAAACCGACTCCGGAAGAAATAAAAAATATTGAAAAAAATATTAATGATAAAATTCAGGAAAAACTGCCGGTTAATTTTAAAATCATTCCAAAAAACGAAGCTTTAAAATTGGGAGCCAAATCATTTTTCCGGGAAAAATATCCTGATATGGTCAAAGTATATTTCGTCGGAGACTATTCCAAAGAATTTTGTGGAGGTCCTCATATAAAAAATACCTCGGAAATCGGAAAAATTAAAATATATAAATCTGAAAAAATCGGAAGTAATCTTTATCGTATTTATGCTCAATAGACTTTTTCATTAACTAAACTCTTCACTACATTATAACATTATAATGTAGTAACTCTAATATTTATTATCATTAATCAAACGGACTATTTTTAATCCAGATGTTAATGCTCCTTCTGTCGAAGGATTTTCCAGATAATCTCCACAATAATATATTTTGTTATTTTTATTCATTGTCTGCAAAAATTTGTTCATAGCTATTAAATAGCCGGGTTTAAATTTAGGTACTGCTGACTGCCAAAGTTGAATATGCATTATTTCTAAGTTATTTATCCCTGTCTGTTGCCTTATTAGATCTTTTAAGTCAATATTTTTTCCATTAGTTAATTCATCAATAATATTATTTCTTAATTCTATCGAATAATAAAAAATGTCTTTTAACTTATTATTTATTCCAAAAGAAGCAAAATACTTACTTTCTCTTTTTGGTAACCAAACCGTCTCAATGTCTTTTAACAACGTTTCCTTGCTCTTAAAAAAAACATATCCTAACTTTGAATATTCTACTTTAGAAAAAAAGTCTTGTTCTATTTTATTTGGACTATTTAAAATTCCCAATACTTTATTACCTGGCACAGCAATAATAACTTTATCGGTTTCAAAAACCAAATTATCATTTAGCTCTGCTCCCGCTGTGACTATAACTTTATTGCCTAATCTTTTAACAGAAATTACTTCAAAGTTTTTTCTAACATCAAGTTGGGACGCCAGTTTTAAAACTAATTGATTTATCCCTCCTTTAAAAGAATAAAGCTTGGAATTAAATAATTTAGTCAAAACTGCTAAAAATAACGCTTTAGAAAATTCCTTGGAAGAATAACCAAAAACAGAATTAAGCATCGGATCTATAAAATAATCAATTCCATCCTGACCAATAAATTTAATTAAATCATCATAAATATTTGTATTGTCATACTGTAAATAAGAACTAATATCATATAAGTCAATTTTTCTCGCTTCTATAAGTTTTGTAAGCAAACTAAATAACAATCTGAGTTTATTTTCAAATGACAAACCTTTAAACAAAAATAAACTAAATAAGTTATCACTATCAAAGTTATATAAACGGCCATTTCTTTTTATTGCTAATTTGCCAATACTTAATTTTTCTATTTCTAAATTGAATTCTTTAATATAACTGTTCATGTTTTTGTAAAAAGGAGTGATAAATTGTGCACCCAAACTAAAACTAATCCCATCAATTATCTTCGCAGACATTCTCCCGCCTACGAAATTATTTTTTTCCAAAACTATTACTTGTTTATTTCTTTTTTTTAATTCATAGGCGGCTGTTAATCCAGCAATACCCGCTCCGATCACAATAAAATCCAATTTAATCTTTTTACTCTCCATAAATATTACATACTTCAATGTATCGATACATTGAAGTGTTTGATAAATTTAGCGTATATTCTATTATAAACAATTATGAAAGTTGATTTGGTTGCCGATGAACCGGAAAAATTTGAACTTATTCCCCTTGACAAAAATTTAAAAAACAGTACAGTTATAAGATAATTAATTTTCAATAAAAATATGGCAAAAGCTAAAAGACAAAGTGAATCGGTCCAGCCTTCTGTTAATTATTCTCAGTCCAACAATAACATCCTTTATGCGATGATGGGAGTAATTACTCTCTTTCTTATTTTTTTAACAGTTAAAGTCATAACTCTTGAAAAAAAGATTGCTTCAGGAAACACTGGAGGGACTGCAGCCGCTCAACAAGAATCACCTCTGTCTCTTCCTAATCTTAAAAAATATGCTAAAGAACTTGGGTTAAATACGGGAAAGTTCAACAAATGTCTTGATTCCGGTGAAAAAAAGACATTGGTAGATAAAGATACTGCTTATGGACAAAGTCTTGGCGTTCAGGGAACACCGGGATTTTTTATCAACGGACAGTTCTTGGCCGGAGCTTTTCCTTTTCCATTATTTAAAGAAATAATTGATAAACAGATTGATGGAACTGCCTCATCCGATTGTACGGCATATTCAACCGACTTGCAAAAATACTGTTCTGACCTCCAAAATAAAGCATTTGATCCTACGGCAAAAGAAGTTGATGTCAAAGGTATGACTGCTGCGGGAGCAAAAAATGGAAAGGTCACAATTGTTGAATTTTCTGATTTTGAATGTCCTTTTTGCATCCGGGCATTTCCAACGGTCGAACAAATATTAAAAGAATATAAAAATGATGTAACTTTGTACTTCAAACAGTTCCCATTGATCCAAATTCATCAAAATGCTGAAAAAGCTGCTGAAGCTTCGCTTTGTGCAGCTAATCAAGGAAAATTCTGGCAGTATCACGATAAACTATTTACTTTAGAACAAGCTAAATAAAAAAGTGTGACCCCGACGAGATTTGAACTCGTGTTTTTAGCATGAGAAGCTAATGTCCTAGGCCGCTAGACTACGGGGCCGAAAATTTGACTTTTAAGGTGCTTTCTTGTACTATTTTACCATTGATCCCCTAAATTAAAAAGTGTTCTGAGGGGGTCTTATTTTTTCTAATGATATGACAAAAATACAACTGACACAAAAAGGCTACGATGATTTAAAAATTGAACACCAAGATTTATTGACAAATAAAAAGCCTAAGACAATAGATAGATTATCCAAAGCTCGTTCTATGGGTGATCTTTCCGAAAATAGCGAATACACAGCCGCTAAAGAAGAACTGGCTTTTGTAGAAGGAAGAGTCCGGGAAATTGAAGAAATAATTAATAATGCTCAAGTTATACAAAACAATCATAACGGAAATCTTGTTCAGGTTGGATCATCGGTCACAGTTGAAGTAAACGGAAAAAACGAATTATTTCAAATCGTCGGTGAATTTGAAGCTGATCCGATCAATAAAAAACTTTCCCAAAATTCCCCCATCGGTCAAGCTCTGACCGGGAAAAAAGTCGGTGATTTAGTTGAAGTCAACATCCCTGCCGGCAAAGTTCAGTACAAAATCATTGAAATAAAATAAAACATGATAAAATATTTTGCTAAATCAAAAATTCATCCTTATTGGAGAAATATCAAACAAAAAGATTGGTTAAACTGGCAATGGCAGATTGAAAATCGAGTCACTAGCCCAAAGGTTTTACAAAAAATACTAAACCTAAGCGATGCTGAAACAAACAACATTGAAAAGTCACTTAAAATCCTAAGAATGGCGATCACTCCATATTATTTATCCCAGATAGAACAAGGTAATAGTGAATGTCCTATCAGATTACAAGCAATTCCAACTCTGTCTGAAACTCAAATTTCAAAATCAGATTTTAGCGATCCTCTTCATGAAGAAGGGGACTGCCCGGTTAAAGGATTAGAAGGAGTGATGACTCATCGTTATCCGGATCGGCTGATTGTCTATGTAACTTATCAGTGCGCGATGTATTGCCGCCATTGTACTCGCCGCCGTCACGCTGGAGAAACTGATCAACCGACTCCGTTTGCAAAAATTCAGCAAGCCGCTGATTATGTGAGGAAAACCAAAAACGTTCGGGACATCTTAATATCGGGAGGCGATCCTTTGACATTGCCTCAGGATTATTTGGAAAAAATTATTAAATTATTTCGATCAATTCCTCATGTTGAAATTGTCCGGATTGGTACCCGGGTACCAGTTACTTTACCGATGCGGATTGATAAAAAGCTCTGTGCAATGTTAAAAAAATATCATCCATTATGGATTAATACTCATTTTAATCATCCAAAAGAAATGACTGATTTATCAGCTAAAGCTTGTAATATGCTTGCTGATGCAGGAATTCCTTTAGGTAATCAAACAGTACTTTTGCGCCGCGTTAATAATCATCCGCTGATTATGAAAAAATTAGTTAAATTACTGGTGGCTAATCGCGTCCGACCTTACTATATCTATCAATGTGACTTAAGTCAGGGAATAGAACACTTCCGCACCCGTATTGCCGAAGGAATTGAAATTATTGAATATTTACGCGGACATACCAGTGGATTTGCCGTACCAACTTTTGTCGTTGACGGAATTGGTGGTGGTGGAAAGATACCTCTAATGCCAAATTATGTATTGTCACAAGGTCATAATAAATGGGTTTTCCGTAACTATGAAGGGTTGATCTGTAACTACACTGAACCGTCAAACTATACCTATGAACCTCCGCTAAATATCGAGAAATATATAGATCCCAATGATAAAAAAAATATTAGCGGAGTTAGTGAACTATTGTCTGATTCCGGTACAATCAATATTGTCCCACAAAACCTAGCTCGTCATCAACGCCGAAAAAAATAGATTAAAATTTATTATAATTGAATTGTTTATCTCTCGACTTTAATAACTTAATAAACTTTATAACTTTATAAACTTTTATGATCTGGGCAGACCGCGAAGCAAAAAGAATAAAAGATAAAAAACTTGTTTACCCTGAGCGAAGTCGAAGGGAATGGGCTGATGATATGAAAACACCCTCCGGCCGGATTCATGTTGGTTCCCTTCGTGGTGTAATCGTTCATGATCTAATTTATAAAGCCTTAAAAGATATTGGCGTTAAAACAAAATTTTCTTACGTTTTTAATGATATGGATCCAATGGACGGAATGCCTACCTATTTAGATAAAAATAAATGGGAAAAATATATGGGTGTACCTCTTTATAAAATCCCGTCACCAGAGTCCGGATTTAAATCATTTGCTGATTATTTTGCCCAAGAATTTATATCTGTTTTTAATTCTATAAACTGCTACCCTCAAATAGTTTGGTCGTCACAGCTACATCGTTCTGGAAAAATGAATGAAGTTATTAAACTGATTCTTGATAAAGCTGACGTCATCAGAAATATTTATAAAAAAGTGGTCAAAAAAGAACGTTCTGAGAATTGGTTTCCTTACAATCCAATATGTGAAAAATGCGGAAAAATTAGTACTACTAATGTTTATAAATGGGATGGCAAATACGTTTATTATCGATGTGAACCTCATATGGTTGAGTGGGCCACCGGATGTGATCATGAAGGTCATGTTGAACCAATAAATGAAAATGGCAAACTCGTCTGGAAATTGGACTGGCCGGCTCACTGGAAAGTAATTGGAATCACAATTGAATCTTCTGGAAAAGACCATATGTCTTCAGGCGGTTCATATGATATGGGCATTCATTTCTGTAAAGAGGTGTTAGGAACGGTTGCCCCTGATGCACTTGGTGGTTATGAATGGTTTACAATTGGCGGTAAAAAAATGTCATCTTCCAAAGGTATCGGTTCATCAGCTAAAGAAGTTTCCCAAATATTGCCCCCCGATCTTCTCCGTTTTTTATTGGTTCGGACGCCAATTAAAACCCATCTTGATTTTGATCCAGTCGGGGATACAATCCCCAATCTGTTTGATGACTATGATCGATGTATGGAAGCCTATTTCTTAAAACTCGAAAATAATTTACCCAAAGATAAAGCTGGTGAAGTTGCTGCAGACTATGCAAGAATTATCGAATTATCTGAAGTTAATCCATTACCAAAATCGCGGATATTTCTCCCTCGCTTTAGAACGATTGTTAACTTAATAAGCAATAATAAAGATATTTTTGAATTTTTTGAAAACCAAAAGGGAAGTCCCCTATCAACGGATGAAAAAAATCTTGTCGAAGAAAGAATAAAATATGCCAAAATATATCTGAAAAATTATATTGAAGAAAAAACTAAATCTTTACAAAAACCATTTGAACCAAACGAAAATCAAAAAAAATTTTTATTCCAATTAATTAATCAATTGGAGTCAGCTAAAAAAGAAGGAAGAAAAGACTTTCAGACATTCATTTTTAATGCTCTAAAAGAATCTAGCATCAAGCCAAAGGATGCTTTCACTGTTTTCTATCAAAGTTTGACTGGAAAATCATTTGGTCCAAAGGCCGGCGACCTAATTGGACAGTTTGGTATTGATAAGACTGTTGAATTAATCAATCAAACTAGAACAATCAAACAAACGAAAACTTCTCATCTATTTCCGATTCTTAATAAACCGGAAATATTTTCTATTGGTAAATCAATGTCAGAAAAATATCCCTCTATCAACATAGGTATTGCAATAATAAAGGGAGTAAAAATAAAAAATAATGATCAAAAATTGACAAAAGAAATTCAAGAATTTACAAACTCCCAAGAAAACCTAACAAATGAGATTATCGGTTCATACCCGGAAATCCAAATTTACAGAAAAGTTTATAAAGAAATGGGCCTTGACTGGCATTCACGTCGACCATCTCCTGAGGCACTCTTGAGAAGAATTTCCCAAAAGAGAGATTTGTATCAAATTAACACTTGTGTCGATGCTTATAACTTAATCGTCATGAAAAATCGAGTATCAGTTGGCGCTTTTGACCTTGATCAAATAAAATTTCCGACTGCCTTGAGATTTCCAAAAGTTGGTGAAGAAATTTTGCTTTTAGGAGACAAAGAACCAACCAAATACAAACCGATTGATCTTGCTTATTTTGATAAAACTGGAGGTTACAATATTTATTTTAACTACCGCGACGCCCAAAGAACTGCCGTAACAGAAAATACAAAAAATATCTTAGTTAACATCGACGGAGTCTATGATATCACTCGGGAAATGGTGGAGAAAACTCTAGATGAAACTATCAAAGAAATCATCAAATATTGCGGTGGCAAACTCGAATTAGCTGGAATTGTTTCTGCTTCTTAATTATTTAAAAAAATATTTTATGAAAAGATTATTGATCGCAACAACCAATCCGGGAAAGATTGAGGAAATAAAATCTGGTCTAAAAGAATTGGAAAAACTTGAAATTAAACTGGTTACCTTAAACGACGTTAGAGTGGAGAAGGATCTGGAAGAAACCGGAAAAACTTTTCAGGAAAATTCGCTGTTAAAAGCCAAGTTTTACGGAGAACTGACCGGTCTTCTAACAATCGCCGACGATGGAGGACTGATAATCCCCTATCTTAATAACGAACCAGGCGTCAAATCCAAGCGCTGGCTTGAGTATGCAGCTACCGATGAACAATTAATCAACTTTGCCCTATCCAACCTACGAGGTTGTACAGGCTCAAAAAGAACGGCCTTCTTACAAACCTGTGTATGTTTTTATCACCCAAAAACTAAAAGCATTTTTTTTGAGGAAGAGAAAATCAAAGGCCATATTGCGGAAAAATCTAGTAATCAGCCAGCCAACGGCTATCCTTTCCGCGCTCTATTTATTGTTGATCAATTTAATAAATATTATAATGAATTGACCGAAAAGGAACATCAACAGGTTAATCACCGGCTTAAGGCATTAAAGAGATTAACAAAAAAGATAGGAAATTTGTTATGATTAATTTCAAATAAGTGATCGTGTCATTCCCGCGAAGGCGGGAATCCAGACTAAAATCACCTTATTTGTTATTAAAAATGTAATTATAGACTGGATCCCCTCCTACGAGGGGATGACAAGCCTACAATTAATACTTATGTTGTCATTAGATTTTATTAGAAATAATAAAGAAAAAGTAATAGAGGCTGCTAAAAACAAAGGCCGCAAAATCAATATTGATCAGATATTAAAACTCGATGACCAAAGGCGGGAGCTGATTCAAAAAATTCAAATTCTCCGTGAAGAAAGAAATAAAACCTCGCACGGCAAGCCCGATGAAAAAACTATTGCACGCGGAAAGCAAATCAAAGAGGAACTTAAAAAGCTTGAAGATCAACTTGCAACTTGTAACTCGCAACTTGAAACTTTACTTTCATATGTCCCAAATGTTCCCTTAGACGAAGTTCCAGTCGGCAAAGACGCCACCGGTAACGTTGAAATAAAAAAATGGGGAAAAATTCCTGAATTTGATTTTGAACCGAAATCTCATTTGGAGCTCGGCCTATCTCTTGATCTTTTCGACTTAGAGCGTGGCTCAAAGGTTTCCGGTTTTCGGGGTTATTTTCTGAAAAATCAGGCTGCCCAACTTCAATTTGCCATTCTCTTTTATGTCTTTCAAAAATTAGTCAAAAAAGGTTATACTCCAATTATTGCTCCATCAATCGTTAAAGGATTTACACTTTTTGGCTCCGGTCAATTTCCCTGGGGCGAACAGGAAGTCTATAAACTGAATGATGAAGATGCTTATCTGGCCGGAACAGCTGAAGTACCGGTCACCTCATACTTCTCGGGAGAAATACTGAAAGAAGCCGATCTTCCAAAAAAATTCGTCGCCTTCTCACCTTGTTTTAGGCGCGAAGCTGGAGCTTACGGCAAAGACACTAAAGGTCTCTATCGTGTTCACGAATTCTGGAAAATAGAACAGGTAATTATTGGTAAAAATAATGTTGACGAGGCAAAAAAACTTCACGAAGAACTACAAAAAAACTGCGAAGAGATTTTAGAGGATTTAAAACTTCCTTACAGAGTTCTATTGATGTGCACCGGTGATATGGGTGAACCTCAGATCAAAAAATATGATACCGAAACATGGATGCCCTCCCGTAATGCTTACGGTGAAACTATGTCCAACTCAATTATGGGTGACTTTCAAACCAGAAGATTAAAAATAAAATACCGGAAAAAAAACGGTTCAACCGAATATTGTTTTTCCTTAAACAACACTGCTTTAGCTTCCCCAAGAATTTTAATTGCCCTTTTGGAAAACTATCAGCAAAAGGATGGAAGCATCAAAGTGCCGGAAGTCCTTCAGCAGATGGTGGGATTTAAAGAAATTAGAAAATAGTTGTTAGTGATTAGAAATTGGTAATAGAAAATTGAGAATTGAAAATAGAAAAAATGTCTAATCTCTAATTTCTATCTTCTATAACTACTTTCTATTTTCCATCAACTACTTTCTATTTAGTTGGCGTTGGGCTGGCCAATGAGGCCTGGTTGCAGTTGGCACTATTCTCCGTTCCGCGGACAAAATATTCAGGTCTTCCAAAAAAGCAGATCTTTTCAACTACATTACTTGGTTTTTTATACCATTTATTACCAGTTCCATAATTTTTTAATAAATAGCTCATGACTCTATTCCAAATTGGAGAGGCTCCGGTAATTCCTGAAGTCAAATACGGATTCATTGGCGTGTTATCATTGTTCCCGACCCATACTGTCACCAAAAATTCCGGAGTATAACCGATCGTCCAGTTATCCTTTTTGTCATTGGTTGTTCCTGTCTTGACCGCCACCTTATAACCGGGAATTTCCAAGGATGATCTGCTTCCAAAAGCCCAGGTCCGGGCAAAATTATCAGACAAAATATCATTGATAATAAAAGCAATGGCCGGATCAATTTCCTTTATTTTAAATGAAGATGCCTCACGCAAAACATTACCGCTATTATCTTCTATTTTTTGAAAATAATTTATTGGCACTTTATATCCCAAATTGGCAAGAACACTAAAGGCCTTCGCCATGTTAACCATCGTTACTTCTCCGCCCCCCAAAGTTAATGACAGTCCGTATCGTGATTTATCAGTCCAGGTCTCGATTCCCATTTTACCGGCAAAATCGATAAAATTCTCAACACCAATGACATTCAATGTTTTGACGGCCGGAATGTTGTAAGAATTAGCCAAAGCATAACGCAAAGATACTTTACCGTGAAACTGTCCGTCATAGTTTACCGGCCGATATGATTCGGTTCCAGCTATATTAAAAATTACCGGTGAGTCATCAAGAATGGAAGCGGCCGTATAGCCTTTTTGTAAGGCTAAAGAATACATGATCGGTTTTATTGAGCTTCCTGGCTGACGTAAAGCGGTTGTTACATTAAAAGCCCCTGATGGTTGAGTAAAATAGTCAACCGAACCAACCATCGCTAAAATTTCTCCGGTTGAAGGACGGGTAATTAATATCGCACCATTTGTTACATTTAAATAACTGATTTTGTCCAGTTCTTCTCTAAGAATTTTTTCTGCTTCCTGCTGAATATTATTGTCCAAAGTTGTCGTTACTTTTAAACCCCCTTCTTCAACAGTTTTAATTCCGTAATAATCTTCCAGTTGATTTTTAGTATAAAAAACAAAGTGAGGTGCTCGAATTAATGTCTTTGGCGGCAATACCTCAACTTTTGACTTTTGGCTTTCGACTTTTAATTCTTCACTGATAAATCCTTGATTTTCCATCGCCGTCAACACTGCGTTCCTTCTTTCCGTGGCAGCATCCGGATTGCTGTAAGGCGAATAGATCGAGGGGGCCTGCGGTAATCCGGCCAGTAGAGCCGCTTCTTCAACGGTTAACTGTTTCGCTTTCTTTCCAAAATAAGTTTTAGCCGCTTCTTCAACCCCGTATGAAGATCCCCCATAAGGAACCTGATTCAAATACATCTCAAGAATTTTATCTTTGCTGTAAATCTTTTCCGTCCACAGGGCCAAAATTACTTCTTTAATTTTTCTGGTAATGGTTCTTTCAGGAGATAGTAAAGCCGTTTTAACTAACTGCTGAGTAATGGTTGATCCTCCCTGTAAATTTTTGTGAACGGCCATTTCTTTAACGGCCCGGATCATTCCGGAAAAAAAAGCTATTCCGGAATGACGGTAAAAATCTTTATCTTCAATCGCGATTGTTGCCTGGGCTACATAAACTGGTAACTCTTTTAAAGTAATCGGGGTTCTGTTTTGTTCCCGGTAAATTTCATAAAGTAATTTATTATTTCTATCATAAATATGGGTTGATAAAGGATAGTTAATCTTTCCAATGTTGTAAGGTGAAGGAAGCTCTTTGACAAATAAATACGACTGAATTGACAAAACTATTCCGAGGGTAATTACACAACCGAAAAAAAAATATTTAATTTTTTCCGGAAGAAAATTAAAAGAAATTTTTATTTTCGGTAGTTTTATGGTTGGTAATTTAATTGAGGGTAATTTTATTTTAATTTTTATTATCAAACGATAAATAATTAATAAAAATTTAATTAATAAATTGCCAAAAAAATATATGGGAGTTGTAATTATTTTTTGAGTAATCTCACCAATAAAGATAAAAAAATTGACTATATAATATAGTCTTTGGCTTATTTTCATGAGGCCAATTTTATCATATATTATAGGTTTGTTCAATCGGAGATTATGCCTACAGTTGAGTGAGCTTAGCGCTTACAATTAATCTTTCCCAATAAGTGCCCGGTGGTGTACAAGTAATTAAAGTCAGATAAGAAGCGTCTTTTTTTTGCTCTAAAACCGAGATCTCACTTGGCTTGACGATAAAGCTGCTCGTCACTTCATAGTGATATTCTAGCTCACCAATGTTGATATAAATATAATCCCCTTTTTCCAGTGAAGAAAGATATGTGAAAATCGTTTTATAGTCCTTCGGATTGTAAAGTTGCGGCAAAGTTGAATGGCCAAAAATCGCCACATTACCGTATTCACCGGGCAAAGATTGAGGTAAATAATGAACAAGACTTTTGGTCAAATCTTCTCCTCCAACCACGACTTTGGCTTTTTTGATATTTAATTTTGGAATTGAAAGATAGTATTCTTTCACAGTTAACTGAGATAAAGATCCAAGCTGGGGTGATGCTGGAAACCAAATACTGGCCTTTGTATAGTCCCTTAAATTATTGGAAAAAATATTAAAGGTACCTAAGATTGAGTTGGCTTCCTTTAAAGCCGACGTCCCTGTTTGTCCCGAGACCGGAGTGTTAATATTATTTTTTATAAACAATTTTGAATAAATTACCGAAGACACAATCGGATAGAATGACCAAAACAAAAGTAATGATCCGGCAATTAAAAAAATATAAGAAAAAACACTAATAGCTTTTTTCTTGGGAGAATGTTTTTTTTTCAAATAGACACGGACAGCCATATCTATAAACTGGAATTTTTTAAATTAATATTATTGAAGAAAAAGGGCAGATAATTTTTTAATAACGGCAAGGGTTCTTTAATAGTTATGTCATAACCGTCAATTTTAAACCGGCTTTTCAAAATATCTGTTAATTCAGATTTATTTTTTCCCAAAACCGTTTTTTTGATTTCTTCCGGTGATATTTTAATAACTGCCTTTGCTTTAATTTTTGCGTCAATAACCAGGGTCTTACCTTTTTTTTCAACTTTACTGATTGTAAAAGAAATATTTTCCTTTTCAAGCTGGTATTGTTCTTTTACTTCCGGTTTAATC
Organism: uncultured Gammaproteobacteria bacterium; assembly: GCA_964396395.1. Taxonomy (GTDB): domain Bacteria; phylum Patescibacteriota; class Microgenomatia; order UBA1406; family GWC2-37-13; genus GWC2-37-13. The sequence goes on from CAYNFC010000005.1 coordinate 78,744, forward strand.
AGAATTAAGGCTTTATCAATAAAACTGTCTTTATCATATATGAAATGGGTTACCAATACCACTGCCTTAAGACTTAATTTACTGCTTTCTTCGCCTATCTCTTTGGAAAAATTTGTTTTACTGAAATCAACCCGTGATAAAGATGGCGCAACAATCTCACCTGATAAAACCTTTATCGAAGAAATTTCTTTTTTTGCCTTATTCAAAATTATTTCTTTTAAATCCTCCTGATCTTTTTTGGCGACGGTCTGAATCTGTTTTTTATTCCCGCCGGTGAATGCGGCATCATTAATGGCAAAATATGTTAATGCCGGCAAACTTTCAATGACAAAACGCTGGCCTTTTGCTAAATTGCTCTCCGGCCCGATCACAGCCGCCACTACCGATCCATTGCTTTTACCCGGCAATTTGGCCGAACCATCGGCAGCCAGACTGGAGGACGCCACTTTGACATCGCTGTCAAGAAGAAATTTTAAACCCGACGTTTCAATAATTGTGCCTTTGGCAAAAGTTTTTTCTTTATCGTCAAAACTGTGGATTGTAACTGAACCGCGGGCTTTATCACCAATCTCCTGCCTGCCTGAAGTGTTAATAGTTTCAGAAAAATCGGCCGAAGCACTGGAGACCCGGTAATCAATTTCAATTTTAAAGTTTTTTTCCAGCTGCTGGGTCGGTAAATAAACCGTTAGATCCGCTTTGTGAAAAAAATATTCATTGATAAAAAAACTGAAAATAATTATTAAGATGCCAGCAATGGAAAAAAATTTCCCCGAAAAATTTAACTTGATATTTACCGGATTTTTTTTGGGAAGAAAAGTTTTTATTTTATCAAAAAAACTTTTTAATCTTTCATTCCAGGGAACCGCTGGCGGGGATTTTTTTTCTTCAACAACAACCTTTTCCTCTACTTCCTCATTAAGGACAAAGCCAAAAGTTTCTCTTTTTTCCGGAGTTGTTTTATCTTTCAGTTGTTCACCAAATATACCCATCAGTCCGTTGACAACTTCATCTTCCGACAAAATATCAACTTTGGGAATTTGAACAAAAAGGTTACTGCTCCAGCGGTGACTTAATATTTTTGTCGCTGTTTCGTCAAGATTGCTCGAATCGTATAAAATTATCCGGGCCGGTAAAATTGTTTTTTTCTTAATTTCTTCCAGCCCTTCGCTTAAATCGTCAACAATATTATCTGTCCGCCCCAAAATTTTTTTCGCATCAATCTTTCCGCCTTTGTAAACAAATATTCCCAGTTGGGTTTTATCAATTTCAATTAAAATAGATGATAAAGAGACCTGCTCTTTTTTTTCCAAATAAAAACTGATCGCTTCAAAACACTCCACATAGCCCATCGCCTGTAGTTCTAAAGCTTTGACCAACTGTTTGACTTTCTGCAGATAGACCGGTTTGATATCGCCGATTCTCTCATCAACCAGATGTGAATATACAAAAAAAATTGTTTTTTTTATCTCAATATCCAGATTTTTTTCCAACCGATAGAGAGCTTCATCGACATCATCGGTCAAATTTTCCCAGCTGTTGGTGTAAGTAAATTTTTCCCTGTCAACCAATTCCAACCCAAAGACCTCTTTTGAAAAAATCATCAATATCCCTTGATCTTCTTTCAAAAAGATTCCCAGATAATATTCTTTTTTATTTTTTTTCGAAAAAAAGGGTAAATTCATATATTAATTATAAAGGCTCAAGATAAGTGAGCGTATTAAATTTTTTGCGACTTGGGAGCTCCCCTGGGGAGGGTTCCCACGGAGACAAACAAATTTAATACCGAGCTTATAAAGTTTGATAATATGGGATCAGGCTTTATCAATTACTAATATTATATTTCGTAAAAACTTGATCAATGCCTTCTTTTGCCGTTTTCAAGGCCTCTTTATAAGACACCCCCTGAATCGTACTATTAACGGCATTTTCCAGATATTTAATTATCTCATCATTCAGACCATTATCAAAGGTCCTCGAAACCAGAGGTAGAGAATAAAAATTATTTGCCTGTTTAATTACGGCTGACAGATAGGGATTTTGAACTAATAGTGGCGCCAAATCAACCCGGGAATAAGGTTCACCAAAGGGTCTTATTTTACTTTGGATTTCATAAAGCTTTGTCATATTTTCCTTTTCAGTCAAAAATCTTAAAAATTTCCAGGCTTCCAACTGGTGACTACTAAATCTTGATACACCCTCAACCCAGTATGAAGCGATAGAAAGTGAGGCTGTTCCGGGGACAACCGGCACTGGGACAATTTTAATATCAATATCGGGATTAGCCGACTTGATTGATAAAATTTCCCAAGACGGCACTATGATCATGGCCACTTTTTCCTGTATAAAAGCGGTCGTTGAATTTGACATTTCCTCGGTCCAATATCCTTGCGGCGGCTCACTGAACTTTCGGAAAATTTCCAGGGCTCCGGCCGCCTCTTCCTGATCCAATTTGTTTAGAGAACCTCCGTTCTGTAATAAAAGCAGTCCAAAAATATCGGAAAAATGATCGATGTTACTAGCTGTTCCCATGGCGATTCCTGAGGTAATCAGCTGGCCGGATTGATCTTTGACAGTCAGCCTTGGAACAATTTCGGTAACATCATCCCAGGTAGCCGGAACTGTGGATATACCGGCTTTTTTAAACAAGCCCTGGTTATAAACCAGGACCAAGCCGTCAATTTCAAGCGGCAGTCCGTAATAGTAGTTCCCCACTTTGAGATCTTTTTTGTGAACCGGGTAAAAAGTTTTGTCAAATTCTTCTCCACTCATGACCGTCGGAGGCAGAGGAGCAACAACATCTTTTATTTCCGGCAGCCAGGTATTATGAAACCGGAAGATATCGGGTTTTTCAACTACAGGCGCTCCGGCGGTCCCCTGGGCCTTGCTCCGGCTGACTAATTTTTCCCGGTAGCTTTGTGGGTTCATTTTTTGATAAATTATTTTTATGTTTGGGTTTTTTTGTTGATATGCAGCTATCAACGGCTCAATTACCTCTTTATCCTCCCACAAACCCCAGTAGATCAAGCTGACCGGTTTGCTGGCCGGTTTTCCGGAAAATATTGCCCGGAAAATAATTACCAAAATAATTAGAAAAACAACCGCTCCCAAAACGATAAACATATACTGATTCTTATTTTCTTCATAGATCGGCGGAGGCAAATTAAAATTCATGTCCTGGGGAGCTTCTTCAACCGGAGGTTGATTTTCATCAGAAATTATTTTATCATCATCCATACTATCATGATATCAAATATCAGAAATTATAAAGGTGGTTTTTTGCTGACTTTACTGACCGTTTTTGGTTTGATCATTTTGGGGTTAACGGCTTTTATTTTTGTAAAACAGGAAAAAAATATCGGCAGCAAAGTTTATCCGAACGTCTACCTGGATAAGCAAAATTTTGGATTGAAAAGTAAGGATGAAATAATTAATTTTTACAAAAAAAAATCTTTTAAACTAAATAATTCTTTTGTGACAGTTTTTTTTGCCGAAAGTCCTGTAGCTACTTTTTCCGCCCAAACTCTCGGATTAAAATATGACGGGAAAACAATTGCAGAAAGAGCATATCTGATCGGCCGGTCAAGCTATTTACCTTCAAAATATTATCAAAAGTTTTCCGCTATTTTTAATTTGAAAAAATTTGATTTTGAAAGTCAAATAGAATATGACACTACTGAACTTAAAGATTTTCTGGCCCTATCTGAAGATAAATATAATCTGGCAGCAAAAAACGCTTTGTTCAAATTTGAAAAAGGAAAAGTGGTGGAATTTAGAAAAGAAACTGACGGAATAAAGATTAATTCCGGTCAATTTTTAAAGGATTTTGATAAAATTATTATCGGTTTCAAAGCAGATATTTCAAATAATAAAAAAATTATTTTGAATTCCGAAGTTATAAAACCGGAAATTAAATTGGCTGACATTAATGAATACGGGATTGAAGAGTTTATTGCCGAAGGAAAATCTGATTTTACCCATTCTATCCCCCAGAGAATTTATAATCTGACCTTAGCCGCTTCCAAATTCAATGGAGTTCTGATTCTCAAAGGAAAAGAGTTTTCTTTTAATGAAACAGTTGGTGATATTTCCTCTCTCACCGGATATCAGCCTGCTTATATTATCAAAGAAGGAAAGACTGTTCTCGGTGATGGTGGCGGCGTCTGTCAGGTGTCAACGACTTTGTTCAGAGCCGCATTGAATGCCGGACTGCCGATTATAGAACGCAATGCTCATGCCTACCGGGTCGGTTACTACGAAAATGATTCCCAACCGGGTTTTGATGCAACTGTCTACGCGCCGACGGTTGATCTGAAAATCAAAAACGATACACCGGCCTATATTCTTATTGAAACGGAAGTTGATGAAGAAAATAATCTTTTATATTTCAGACTTTATGGAAAAAAAGACAATCGCCGGGTTGAGATTTCCCAGGCCACTGTCTATGACGTGGTTCCTCCGTTACCTCCAAAATATCAGGACGATCCGATTCTAAAAAAAGGCGTGACTAAACAGGTCGATTTTCCCGCCTGGGGAAGCAAGACTATATTTACCTATAAAGTTTTTCAAGGAAATAAGCAGGTAATTGATGATAAATTCTTTTCCAATTTCCGCCCCTGGGCAGCAGTTTATCTGGTCGGAACGGCGGATTAAGTGAAAATATGAAAGACAAAAAGAAACATTATAGAAAACATTTAGTTAAAGAAGATAAACATATATCTCAATTTGCCTTATCACCAAATAACCGAATTACTTATGTTTATAAAACAGACGGCCAAGGAATAATGATGGAAATTACTTGCGTTTCTTTAGAAATAAATATCCTAAACCAATGGATAACTATTATATTTTACGATAACCATCATGCTGGTAAGTTACATCGGCATACTAGAATTGCTTACAATGATGAAGCTGATATCACAGATTATAGAAATGTGAAAATGAAAGGATCTTTGAATAATTTACTTACATGGTCAATTAAAGATATACAAAATAATTTTATTATTTATAAAAGAAAATTCATAAAAAGAAATAGGCCAATTTTAAATGACGTTGAAATTGAAGAATATTAATGTTACAACTATATTTATATTAATATAACTTAGTTATTTATTAGTTTATATAGTATAATATTTTGTATATGAGTAAAGCACAACAGGTTAATTTAAATATGCAGTTATCTGAAGAGCTGGCAACTTTTATTATTACTAATCCAAAAATACTTAAAAAATATTCCGGTTGTTCTTATGTGGTTTTTTCTTATAAAAATAAAGAACTTAACGAATTAAATAATGAATTGGTGATAGGACTTATTAATGAAGGAAAAAACGTTGTTAAGGCGATTCAAACAAGTAATAAAAATCTTCCCTGGAAATTTTCAACTGCTTTGAATTAATTATATATCCTTTGGGATAAGTTCACGAATGTGTCATTCCTGTACATGTTCAACTAATCGATGATAGATTTGGTAAAGTAGAGCTCTATGAGCGATAGCACTTTAACACGTAATTACGTG
>CAYNFC010000006.1:0-76067 GCA_964396395.1 uncultured Gammaproteobacteria bacterium
CATATTCATCGCAAGCTTTTATCTTCTGCCAAATGCTTTCCATGGATTTGTTGAGCTCATAAGCTGGCAAGTATTTTTTAATGTCTTCTTCTGGTGCTTCGGCTGAACCCAAAACCACGCCTGCATTGACCGCCATTTTCAAAATTCTGGAAGCAAGATTCCCAATCCCATTGGCCAAGTTAGCGTTATAAGCTTCCACAAAACGCTCCCAAGTATAATCGCCGTCTTCAAAAGTGGGAATTTCGCGCGCCAAATAATAACGCAAAGCATCGACACCATATTTGTTAATGACCTCCAATGGATCAATTATGTTGCCAATCGTCTTTGACATTTTCTGGCCGTCAACTGTCAGATATCCATGGGCCATAACAGCCTTAGGTAAGTCAAACCCTGCTGAAAGTAAAAAAGCCGGCCAGTAAACAGTATGAAATCTGATAATTCCCTTGCCAATGATGTGTAAGTCAGCCGGCCAAGTTGTCTCAGAAACTCCAGATCGATAGATATTTAGAGCATCAAACCAAACATACATTCGTTGGGTTGGGTCATTGGGAACGGGAACACCCCAGTTTTTGGCCCGTTCATTTGATCGGGAGATACTAATGTCAAGCAGAGATTGTTTTAAAAAAGACAACACTTCATTTTTTCTGAATTCAGGATATATTTTAAATTTATCCGAAGAAATAAGTTCGAATAATTGTTTTTGGTATTTTGATAGTTTAAAAAAATAATTTGATTCGGAAACTTTATCCAATTTTTTTCCCGGATGTTCAAAACATTCGCCTTTTTCATTCAGTTCATCAGAAGGATAAAACGTTTCGCAACCAACACAATAAAGACCTTCATAATCTTTTTTATAAATATCCCCCCTTTTGAAGCATAAGTTCCAAAGTTCCTGACTTGATTTAAAATGATTAGGACTGGTTCCTTTTTGGAAAAAATCAAACGGAGCATTTATTTTTTTAGTAAATTCCAAAAATAACCGGGCATTTTTATCTACAAATTCCTGGACGGGAACGCCGACTTTTTCGGCCGCCTGAACATTTTTTAAAGCATTTTCATCGCTACCAGTTAGTGTTGTTACTTTTTCTCCAAGAAGTCTATGATAACGGGCAATTACGTCAATCTGGATAAATTCCAAAGCATGACCGATGTGTGGTGCGGCATTAACATATGGAATCGCGGCCGTGACATAAAATTTCTTTGTCATATGTAGATTATAACGAAAGAGTGGAAAAAATAAGCAGAAAGTTATAAAGTGTAATTGTATGAAAAAGATTGCCGTTTTTGAAGGAAGGAAAATAAGAAGACATTGGGACAAAAAACTGGAAAAATGGTATTTCTCGGTTGTGGATATTGTTGCCGTTTTGACAAATCAGACAAATTTTCAATTAGCTAGAAATTACTGGAAAGTATTGAAAAATCGTTTGAAAAAAGAAGGAAGTGAAGTGGTTACAAAATGTAACCGGTTGAAAATGGAAGCTGAAGACAAAAAATTAAGAACGACTGACGTAGCAGATGTCGAGACTGTTTTGCGTTTAGTTCAATCAATTCCCAGTCCCAAAGCAGAACCAATAAAGCTATGGCTCGCCAAAGTCGGCTATGAAAGAATGCAAGAAACAGTTGATCCTGAAAGGTCTATAAATCGTGCTCGGGGAAATTGGCAAAAATTAGGTAGAAGTCAGAAATGGATTCAACAGCGAATGATGGGACAAGAAACAAGAAATAAACTAACAGATTATTGGAAAGAAAACAATGTTAAGGAAAAAGACGAATATGCGATTTTAACTAATATCATTCACGAAGAATGGAGCGGTTTATCAGTGAAAAAGCATAGACAATTCAAAAATCTGAAAAGGGAAAACTTGCGTGATCATATGAATGAGGCGGAACTCATCTTTACAGCTTTGGCTGAACTTTCGACTCGTCAAATTGCGGAAAATATGGAAACAAAAGGCTTTGAGGAAAACAAAATTCCAGCGAAAAAAGGTGGGAGAATTGCCAAAAATGCCAGGTTAGAGTTAGAACAAAAAACAGGGAAAAAAATTGTTACGAAAGAAAATTATCTTAAAATTAGCAAGAATAAAAAATTTTATTAATTCCTGCTTTGTATAAAATCTGTAACAGTTTTTATTACAAGAGGCCAACTTTCAGGAGTAATAGTATGAGCACCAAGACTATTTATTCTTAAAACCTTATCTTTAATAAATAGAAGTGGACTACCTTCAACTTCTAATATTTTTACATCAGTGAATAATCCTTGAAGATCTAAAGCCGCCTTTTTATTATTTATTGTTAAATCAGGGGTGTCAGGCAACCACCTAAGTTTTCTACCTAAAAGCGGTTCTCCATGAGTTGCAACAGCTAACACAGGCATATCTATTAATTCTTCTTTTGAAAAAGGATGATTTCTCATTGATTTTCTTCTTGCTAAATCTGATCTATTACTTGATAATCTTTTTTTTGTAATTTTTGATTGTAAATCAATAAGTCCAATTCCTATATGTGATAGCGATTTTAATAACTTTCTTGGTATTGTGAGATTTTCTGCAGAAACTGGAGACATCAGCGTTATTAAGCCGATTGGGTTTAAAGGAACTTTGTTTCTTTTAATATCTGCTATGAAGTCTAGAGCAGCGTATCCTCCGTATGATGATCCAAGTAAAATAGGTCTAGTAATATCAAAGGTAATACATAAATCTTCTAATTGAGCAGCTGATAATTCAGGGATATAGTCATAACTTGGCCAGTTTATAAAAACTACTGTATGTCCAGGAACATCAACAATGCTATGGAAAAAACTTCCAGCTTTATATTGTTCAGCGCCTTTTTGGTATAAGCCACGAAAAAAAATTACACTTTTAGGTCTATTAGGATTATATATTTCAAAAGTCTGCATGGGGGGGGGCTAAAGATGGGTTAAATTTTAACTTTTCAATAGCCCTACTTGTGTTAGGCATATTTGCATTAGCTTCCCATATAAGAGGAGTTGGTAAATTGTTTTCTCTATGATGTAAAAAATTATATTCACTCACAATAAGTAAATTATATCAATTATTATAGGTTTATCAACAAATGTTGCACTTCGTTTTAGAACTTATCGCTTTATAATCTATCGTCAAGAAATTTTAAAAATGTTACAACACAACATTTTAGGTGTAGCAATATTATTAAATAGTGATTTTAGTCTGGATTCCCGCCTACGCTGGAATGACATCGACACCTTATTTTATTAGCAGCCCAACAGCAATTGATAGGCTAATGGCCAAAATCAGATTTAATGGGTCAAGGAGCTTGAGAGATAAGAGGGTGACGATTAAAAATATCGGTAAAGTTATAATTAGGGCAAGTTTTTTTGTTAGAAATATCTTAAATAGAAAAAAGAAAAAAAAGCCAATTATTATATTCATCATTGTAATAATAAAGAGATTTGCGGGAGCCGTTAAAAACGCTAAAGAAATAATTAAGCCCAAAATTAGTAACAAAAAAATCAGTTTTTTCCCAAATTTCCCAGTTGCAAGTCTCATTAGTTTCTATTATAATGGGAAGTTATGGTTAAAGTGAAGACAGTTAAATCAGTCAAATCGGTTAAACCCACCTCTGCTAAAGCTACGGCGGGCAAGTCAGTCAAGTTAGTTAAGGAAACAAAAGCGAAAGTTGAAAAGGTTGAAAAAACTCCTAAAATAGTCTTGGAAGATGACAAACAGAAGATAATTGAAAAATTTGGACAAAAAAAAGGTGATACCGGATCTCCGGAAGTCCAAGCGGCTCTTCTTAGTCACAAGATAGATAAGTTAGCCGAACATTTAGAAATTAACAAAAAAGATAATCATTCCCGACGCGGCTTACTTAAAGTAATTGCTAAAAGACGGAGAATTTTAAACTATTTAGAAAAGCTTGACGAGAAAAGATATAAAAAATTAATAAAAGAAATAGGACTTAAAAAATAATGAATATTATTGAAAAATCCATAGAAATCGATGGACAGAAATTAACTCTTCAGTTCGGGAAACTTGCCCAAGCCGTTGACACCTCGGTTTACGCAACCCTCGGAGACACGGCTGTGTTGGTAACGGTCGCCATTGGTCCGGAAAATCCTAACATTGATTATTTCCCGCTGTCTGTTGAATACGCAGAAAAACTTTATGCTGGAGGGTTAATCAAAGGATCTCGCTGGGTAAAGCGGGAAGGTCGACCGTCCGACGAGGCTGTTTTAAATGGACGCCTTATTGACAGATCTATAAGGCCGTTATTCCCAAAAACTTATAAAAAACAAGTTCAGGTAGTTGTGACCCTTTTATCTATTGACGGCGTCAACGATCCTGAAGTTTTATCGGCCATTGCCGTATCAATGGCACTTTCGGTTTCTTCAATCCCCTGGGCCGGTCCGGTTTCAACCGTTAGGGTTGGTTATGTCAGTTCCGCCGAAAAAAAAGAAAGTGCTTTTATTTTATATCCGACTGAAAATGAACAGGAATTTTCCGATCTCGACTTAGTTGTTTCATCAACAAAAGATAAGGTTTTGATGATTGAAACCAAGGCCAACATGATCAAAGATGAAATCATTCAGGAAGGAATTGAGATGGCTAAAATCGAAAATAAAAAAATAATCGAATTTATTGAGAATATAGCGAAAGAAATTGGTAAGAAAAAAGATGTTGCTCCGGACGAAGTTGATTATTCTGAAATTATTAAATTGGTTAAATCAAAATATGCCAAGCAAGTCTCCGAATCTATAAAGCAAGCCGCTTCAACCGCAGGGAGTGAAGACAAAATGATTAGAGAATTAGTTGACACAATCTACGAAGAGTTGGAAAAAAAATTTGACACAAAACAAATCTTGGCCGCAATTACAAAATATAATTATGGAAATATTAAATCAGATATTTTGACCAAAAAAATCAGGCCGGATGGAAGAAAGTTTGATCAGGTGCGTGATCTTAATGTTGAAGTTTCGCTTTTACCCCGTACTCACGGTTCGGCTTTGTTTCAAAGAGGACAGACCCAGGTACTTTCCATTGCCACTTTGGGTTCAACGACTTTAGAACAGCTGATTGAGGGACCGGAAGGAAAAGAAGCAAAACGATATATCCATCACTATTCGGACGGACCTTATTCATACGGTCAAACCGGCCGGATGATGGGGCCATCGCGCCGGGCGATTGGTCACGGAGCATTAGCCGAAAAAGCAATTGAGCCGGTATTACCTTCGACGGAAGACTTTCCTTATGCAGTCAGAGTAGTTTCCGAAATCCTTTCCGAAAATGGTTCTTCATCAATGGGGAGTGTTTGCGGATCTTCCCTATCTCTGATGGACGCTGGTGTTCCTTTAAAACAAGCGGTGGCCGGAGTGTCCATGGGCCTTGTTTCAAAATCAGATGACGAATATGCGGTCTTAACCGATATCGTTGGCTTGGAAGATTTTGCCGGAGAGATGGATTTTAAAATTGCCGGAACGGTTGATGGAATTACCGCCATCCAGCTTGATGTCAAAAACAAAGGATTGACAGGTAAAATGATTAAAGATATTTTCGTTCAAGGCAAAACAGCCAGACTTAAGATATTGGAAGCGATGAATAAAATAATTGACAAACCAAGAAAAGAAGTTTCCCGGTATGCGCCTAAGGTGGTTGTCCTGACTCCTCCTCCTGACAAAATCGGAGAAATTATAGGCCCCGGTGGAAAAAATATCAGAGCTTTAATTGTCCGGACTCAAACTGAGATCAATGTCGATGATGATGGCAAAGTGACAGTAAGCGGACTGGATAGGACAAAAGTCGACGAGGCAGTTGCTCATATTGGCAATATCACACGTGAGATTCAAGTTGGTGAAGAATTTGAAGGCGAAGTCAAAAGAATTTTGCCTTTTGGCGCTTTTGTGGAAATGGTGCCTGGCAAAGAAGGATTGGTCCACGTCTCCAAAATGGGGACAGGTTTTGTAAAACATCCTGAAGACGTCGTCAAAATCGGTCAGAAAGTCAAAATCAGAGTTTACCAAATCGATAATATGGGTCGGGTGAATCTGCAGATGATTAAATAAGACACCCCAGGGGTGGACGGGACTAATCAAGTAAAAGGTCTTTAATTCTCTTTAATTTTTGTTGATATTCAACTTGGTTTTCTAAAAACTTTACGTAACTACTTAGATTCCGAAAATGATTTAGTAAATATTCTGTATTAATAAATTTGTTCAAATTATTATTTGAATACCAACTTAATGATGTGAAAGGATAATCTTTTAATTCACTAAATTTTATGATATTTGACGTAACTGGGTTTAGATGAATATAACGAGAAATATGAAAAAAATCTTCTTCATAAGCAATTCTTCTAGATTTAAAACCAGCTTGAAATAATGATCCATTTCGATTACTTACTAGATTAAAATTTTTAGCAAAACTATTTTGAACATCACTAATAAATCGACTAATACCCTTATCCTGTAATTGTCTCAATAAAAAATGATAATGATTTGGCATAAAGGCAAAAGAATAAATCTCAACTAGTGGCGGACTTTCTCGTGCTTCTTCTTTATATTCATTTTTAATTCGATTAGGAAGAGAATAAAATTTAGATAGTTTGATTTTTTGCTTGTATCGATAATAATCAACGATTCTAACTATTTTTTTTAAATTATCAATCGTGTTAAATATTGGTTGATCGGCGATGGTTCTATTAAAAATATGATAAAATTCGTTAGTCGATAATATTGGCCTGTGAGTGGTCATTTTATGACACCCTTGGGGTGTATTTTATTTACTCAAATTAGAAATTGGTTGTCCACCGCTTATAACCTACAAAAGTAGTATTTTAGATTGTTTTGAAAATATTTTTTAATCGATAGATACTGGCCACCCTCGGGGTGTACAATTTTAATATGTACCATGGAATAATTCTTGATAAAGAATTTAAAGATTCACAGTTTGTCAATACTTTTAGAATCTTCAATAAAAGAAAAAGCAGCACTGATTCTGATTGGATATTATTTGGAATTGAAGTAGAAGATCAAAAACTTTCGGAAACAATAAATGCAATTCAAGAAAATTTGAAAGAGGACAAACCTTTTTATGCCCATTTATATAACAACGAAAAACTAACAATTATTTTTAAAAAGAAAATATTTTATATAACCACAGATGTTTCTACATGGAATGAATTTGTTGATTATGGAAAAAGTTTAGGAATTCCGGAAGAACAATTAAAAGTATCCCCAATTAGATTCGAAGATGAAGCGAACTACTTTAATTTAAAGTGATTTAAAGTATTTTCTTAAGTTTTGAGGCTGACCACCCCTGGGGTGTACTAGAGCAAAGTTAGCGATTGATTTTCATATTGATTGCGGTTACAATGAAAATTATGGCTAGACGCAAATCATTAATCCGGCTACCGTTTCTTAAATTCAAGATAAATAAAAAAACAATTTTTAATATCTTTGGTTTTATTTTAATCGGAATTTCTTTGGTATCGATTATTTCTTATGCAAAAAATCTTTCCAATCCGGAAAGCGGGCGGACTCTCTATCAACTAAATCAAATATTGGTTTCTAAATTTGGCGGTTTGTCCATTTTTATTCCTTTAATTTTGCTTTTAATTTCAGTTCATTTTTTTAACACAAAAAAATTTAAGTTTATTAAGCCCAATATCACCGGCGGACTGATCATGATTTTCATTGCCCTGATTGGAGTTTTCCAGTCGGGAGAATTCGGTTTAAGTATTTTTGATAATTTAAAACTGGATTTTTCCATGATTGGCGCCGTTATTATTATGGGTGTTATTTTTATTATCGGTTTGGTACTTTTTCTTGATACGTCAATTGACGCTTTTTTAATTTTTATTTTTAGCATTTTAAAATCAGCCCTTCTTTTTGTAAAAAATTATCTATTCAGGTCATTGTTAACAAAAGATAATAAAAAACAAAATTTGCAGGAAAAACAGTTTATTCTTGATCAAAAGGCCGAGGAAAGATCAGCAAAGACTATGATAACCGCACCTGCTTTGGCTTCCCACTCCCTTAAGATGACGAAAGACGAGATAACGATCAAGCCTTTATCTCAATCACCCAACTCAACCTGGGTTTATCCACCAATCAGTTTATTAGCTGATGTTTCTCAAAAAGAAGCCGACCGGGGAGATGTTAAATATAATGCCTCGGTAATTGAGAAAACTCTTGATTCTTTTGGAATTAGGGCGAGAGTAGCTGAAGTTAATAAAGGACCAGCAGTGACTCAATATGCACTTGAAATTACCATGGGAACAAAACTGTCAAGGATTACAGCCTTATCCAACGATCTGGCCTTGGCTTTGGCGGCCACCACCGGTCAGGTGAGAATTGAGGCGCCGATTCCCGGCCGTTCCATGGTCGGGATCGAGATTCCCAATAAAAGGCCGGAGATTGTCACGGAAAAACATTTATTATCTTCACCGGTTTTCACTTCCAACAACGACCCGTTACTAGTGCCTCTTGGACTGGATGTTTCCGGGGCTCCAGTAGCCGCCTCGATTGATAAAATGCCTCATGTATTGATTGCCGGAGCAACCGGATCGGGTAAATCAGTTCTTTTAAATGCCTGGATTTCCGCCTTTCTTTTCCGGACAAAACCGGAGGATTTAAGAATGATTTTGGTTGATCCGAAGCGGGTTGAACTCTCTATTTATAATTCGATTCCTCATCTTTTAACTGAGGTTATAGTTGACGCTGAAAAAATTATCTCGGCTTTAAAATGGACGGTCGGTGAGATGGAGCTAAGATATAAATTATTTTCCAAAGCAGGTGCCCGCAATATTGAAGGATATAATAAGATTTCCGGGATTGAAAAAAGACCTTATATTATTTTTGTTATTGACGAGTTGGCCGATTTGATGATTTTTGCTCCGGGAGAATCGGAAGAATTAATTACCAGAGTAGCTCAGATGGCAAGAGCCACAGGAATTCATTTGGTTTTGGCAACCCAAAGACCGTCAGTTGACGTAATTACCGGTTTGATGAAGGCCAATATTCCAACCCGAATTGCTTTTAACGTTTCCTCAATGATCGACTCACGGGTAATTATTGATATGCCGGGAGCGGAAAAATTACTAGGGAGAGGAGATATGTTGTTTTTACCGCCGGATAAGGCTAAACCGGTTCGTATTCAGGGACCATTCATAACTGAAAAAGAAGTAAATAATTTAGTAAACTTTTTGAAGTCTCAGGCACCCGAAGTTCATTATACCCAAGAGGTAACCGAACAGGCGGTCAACGTAAAAACAGCCGGAGGCGCCTCGTTTGCAGTTAACGGCGGGGAAAATGACGTATATTTTAATCAGGCAATTGAAATCATTATGCAACAGGATAAAGCCTCCGCCTCACTTCTTCAAAGACGTTTGTCAATCGGCTATGCACGAGCGGCCAGACTTCTTGATCAACTTGAGGCAGCCGGATATGTGGGGCCGCCTGAAGGGGCAAAGCCGAGAGCGGTTATTAGAAGGCAAAATATAGGAAATCAGGAATGAAACTAGAGAATAGTTATTAGTGACGAGAAATTAGTAATTGAAAATGGAAATTTGAAATTTGAAAAAAACTAATTTCTAATACTTTATTTATTCTTCTTGACATTTACATCAATTTACAGTAGATTTATCCTAATTATTATTTATTTTAATATAATTTTATGGATAATAAACCGATTCGGTCTTTTTTAGAGATTCCTTATGATGAGTTGGAAGAAATGAATCTTCAAGCGAAGAAAAAGAGAAAAGAGGGTGATGAAAAAGAACTTAAGGAATTTTACTTGAATTATTTAAAAAAGCAAAAACGGTTAAAAGCGGTGACGATTGGTTTCTCCGATTTGGAAGGTCGGTTTCACATGATTGATTACGACAAAAAATTCTTTCTTAACTCTTATGACAATATGACTTTTGACGGTTCATCGGTTAGAGGTTTCTCCCGTCAGGCAGAATCGGATTTACGACTTGGAATTGACTGGGGAGCTTTCTGGTGGCTGCCAAGCGATGTTTTTGGATCAGGGAAGGTTTTGATGATGGGAAAGATTAATGGCCAGGATGAAAAGCCTTATCAGATGGACGCGAGAGGTGTTTTGCAAAGTTATCTGGAAACATTAAACAAAAAATATCAGTATAAAATTTATACGGCTAACGAAGTTGAAGGTTTTTTGGTTAAAGGGATTGATGCGGAACAGACTTTTAATGAAAAAACAGGATTTGAATTAGTTTCAATGGGCGGTTATTATCATTCGCTTCCTAATGATGTTTTAAGAAATTTTATTGACCGGTCAGCTGAAGCCCAGCGGGCGATGGGTTTTGAAAACGAAAAAGATCATCCGGAAGTGGCCCCTTCTCAGTTTGAGCTGAACTATTCTTATACTGATGCTTTAATTGCCGCCGATCAAATTCAAATATATAAATTAATCTGCCGCCAGGTAGCCCGCAACATGGGAATGACGGCAACATTTTTGCCCAAGCCGGTAATGGGGGTAAATGGAACCGGTATGCACACAAATATTTCAGTTTTTAAAAATAATAAAAATCTTTTTCATGACAGATCCGGCCGGGGTCAATTGTCAGACTTGGCCTGGAATTTTATAAACAAAATGTTATCCAATGCCAATGATATCTGTCTGATTTTAAACAGCAGTGTCAATGCTTACCGGCGGCTTGATCCGCATTTTGAAGCGCCTAATGAAATTAAAGTTTCTGAAATTGACCGGGGGGCGATGATTAGAGTCCCTCTGCACGACGAGAAATCTGCCCGAATTGAAGTTCGAAGCGTTGGGTCGGATGCCAATCCGTATTTGTTAATATACTCATTGATCAAAACCGGTTTGGAAGGGGAAATTGAAAAAGAAGACAAGAATAAACGGCCTCGAGCGCGTTTCTTGCCAGGTGATATAAATACTGCCATTAATTATTTCCGGCAAAGTGATTTTGTGGAAAAAATAATGGGCACGGAAATGAAGAAGAAATTTCTTGATCTCAAACAAAAAACAGCCAACCGGTCACCGGCTGAGCTGGGAACCAAGATAAAGAATTCCGAAGTCATCTATCATCATGAAGTCTACAACCAGATGCTTTGGAATGATTTTTAAAGAAGTGGTAGAATGTTTGTAAATGGATACGACCAAGATTGCAATATTTAGAGGACAAAAAATCAGAAAGACAATATTTAATAACGAATGGTATTTTGTTATTGAAGACGTTGTCTTGGGATTAATTGAGTCTAATGATCCGAAACAATATATTCAACGAATGAAGCAACGTGATCCTGAGCTTGCTAAAGGGTGGGTACAAATTGTACATATCCTTGAGGTTTTAACAGATGGTGGTAAACAAAGAATGAATTGTGCCAACACTGAAGGCATCTTCCGTATTATTCAATCTATTCCCTCACCAAGGGCGGAACCGTTTAAACGATGGTTGGCAAAAGTGGGATACGAAAGAATCCAGGAAATCGAAGACCCAGAATTAGCCACTAAGAGGACCAGAATGCTTTATAAACTCAAGGGATACTCGGATGATTGGATTGAAAAAAGGATGAGGGGAATTGCGATTCGCGAAGAATTGACCGATGAATGGCAAAAGCGGAGGGCAAAAGAGAAAATAGATTATGAAATCTTGACTGCAGAAATTTCCAAAGCAACTTTTGGAATAACGCCGAGTGATTACAAGAAATTAAAAGGATTGAAGCGGGAAAATCTTCGCGATCATATGGATGATTTTGAGCTGATTTTTAATATGCTTGGTGAAAGGTCGACGACAGAGATTCATCGAAACGAAGATTCTCAGGGGATAAAGAAACTGAAAAAAGATGCCAAAATTGGCGGAGGGATTGCCGGCAATGCCAGAAAAGAACTGGAAAAAAAACTTGGCCGCTCGATTGTTACAAAAAGAAATTACTTGTCCAAACCTCAAAAACAAATTCGTTAACTTGTCCAGTCATCCCCGTGTTTACCCTGAGTTAATCGAAGGGAAGACGGGAATTCAGTCGAGAGCATGGGAGGTTTACTCTGAGCTAATCGAAGGAATGTTGGAACTTTTTTAACTTTTAATCGTAACTGACTTTTTATACTTTCGAAAAAAGAATAAGTTAATGATTACTGTTGGCAACATAAATAATGATCCTAAAATAGCTAAATTAAACATATAAAAGTTAATTGCCTTGAAACAAAAAGACAAGGCCAAAAGTCCATAACTTAAAACTGGAATAATAAAAATAGATTTATTGTAATTTGTTTCTTTTTCTGGAAAAAAATACTCCATAATTCTAAATATTCCAGTAACAATTATTGTTACAATAAACCAACCGATAAAATTTCCAACTGGTACTCCAAAGTATTGCCCACCTTCTAACCATTTCCAACTTCCCGATTTAACTGCAATTGGATCCATAAATAAGTCAAGGGCAACAACAAATAAACTATCAAATACTATTGTTAGTAACAATAACCAAAAATTTCCAATTTTAAAATTCGGTTTTTTATGTTTTAACCAAAATAAAAAAGAATTAGTAATTGAATAACCTGTGTAAATAAATACAGCCCAAAAAAGAATTACATTTATTGGAACGTTAAATAATGCTATTTGAGGCTTATAAATATAATGTCCTCCAAAAAATGTTCCATCTTTTAATCCAATATATTCCATAATTGTTCCTGTTATTACTGCAAGAAAAATAAATAAAATTGATCTTTTCAAAGATAATGCTATTAAAGAATGAAGCACTAATATAACTACAGGTAATGCAAAAAATAATATTTTAAACAATAAATAATTTTCTTCTAGTCTAATCCCAGCCAAATCACCCGCTATTTTTATGGCAATTACAAAGATAAGAAAGTAAAAAACTTTCCATAATAAATCCTCAAGTTTCTTCATAGAAATAGTATATCAAAGGCGAGAAAACATGTGAGGAGAACGTGGTTTTATGCTGAGTGAAATTGAAGTAACGATGTTGATTTTTTTTAGTAAAAAATATTTTAAAGATAATTTTAGTCTGGATTCCCGCCTCCGCGGGAATGACACAAACGCCAATAAATGTGAAAAGCCGTACAACCGCGTAGGTTGGATGAGGCTAATTACTGCAAATACTTATTAATATTCGCATGGTGCTCTTCAAGAGTGACGCTGTAGTGCATCACTCCGTTTTTGTCAGTCAAATAATACCAGTACGGCGTGTTTTCGTCGGCGTTAATAACAGCTTTGATTGACGATAAACTTGGATTAGAAATCGGTTCCGGAGGCAGACCCTTATTTTTATAAGTATTGAAAGGCGAATCGATTTTCAAATCGTCTTCAGTCAACTCTCTTTTCCACCAGGACTTTTCCGTAGATTGGTATCCCAAAGCATACTGAACAGTCGCGTCAATCTGTAAAGGCCAATCGGCCAGGTATCTTTTTAGAATAATACCAGCCACTTTTTGACGGGTTGCCGGCTGTCTGGCTTCCCTTTCAACCATTGAAGCTAAAATAAGTACCTGTTTCTCGGTTAGTTTTTTATTTTTTATTTGGGTGTGTAATTCTTCATTGAATTTATTTTTAAAGTTATTTTTTATTATTGATAAGACAGTTTCAGCTGAAGCAGTCCTCGGAACAAGATAACTATCGGGAAAAATATATCCCTCTTCGGCCATTTTTATAAACTCAACTTCTGGAATATCCAAATTTTTTGAAATTACCTGAGCCATTTCTTCTTTACGGGTGCCTTCTATCAAGGTTATCCAAATATCAAGGGTTCCATGGGTTAAATTATTAGCCAGCTCCGGTGCCGTCATACCGGCAGATAAACGAAAATCACCGGCCTGGATTTTTCTTTCGATTCCCAGCTGTTTGACAATTAAATAGAAAATAATTTTATTCCGGATGAGATCCTCGCTGGCAAGATTATTGACAATAGCATTAAGAGGTTCGCCCTGTTTGACAACAAATATTTTTGAAGCTTTATCGTTTTTATTGACAGGTAAAGAACCCTCTTTGTAAAAAAGGTAGAAGGAGACTAAAATTAACACGAATAATATCAATAATATTTGTACTTTTTTCATATTTCTTTTTTTGTCATCCCCGATCTAGTCGGGGATCCAGTGCTTGATGTTCTGGATTCCCGCCTTCGCGGGAATGACACTCTACTCAATTTTGAAAATTGGTAAATTTTTTAAGGTTGCTTCTGCCTCTTTTAATCTATATTTATCATCGGAATACAAAATAAAAATCGGTTCGTGACGACTTACGGAATGATCAAGTTTTTTCAATAAATAAATACCAGCCTTTTTATCATCGGGTGACCCTAATATTTTAGCAATTGTATTAAGATTATGATTATTTATATCTTTTATTTTACCAGATATTGAAGAATGGAATTCAAATTTATTTTTTGCTAATAATAATGAGTCTGAAGTGATTTGAGGATTACCACTTTGAGCCTTGACAATTTCCTGGAATTTTTTTAGAGCGGCTCCGGATTCAAGAATTTTTTTTGCTTCATCTTCTCCGTTCTTATTTATTTTCTTTTCTTTATAACATAAATCCAAAAGTTTACCAGCTAAACGTAAAGATTTTGCCTCCAGGCGAAGAGGCCGGTCAGTTTTTTGTTCCAGTACGTATAAAACATCACGGACTTCCAAGATCGGTCCAATACCCCGGCCAGCCGGCTCAAGAGTTTCATTAATATCACAAGCGATTTTAATACCAAAATGATCGGCTAAATTTTTAAATTTTCTTGCGACGTTTTCTCCTTCGGAAAATCGATGAATCTTTGCTGTTTTACCAATAGGAATATCAAGAACTAAATGAGTAGTGCCGGAAGCCACTTTTTTAGCCATGACAGAGATAATAATTTTGTCAAACGATTCAAAAGAAAGCGGTTCTTCAACGCGGATAATAATATCGTCAGCCGGAGCAATGCCCAATTTTCCATTCCATGCGATGCAGCCGCCAATTTTGTTAACAATTTTTTCTATTTGTCTGGGAGTAAATTCGACAGATGCAATTGCCTCCATTACATCGGCAGTGCCGGCTGGTGTTGTAATTGCCCGTGAAGAGACTTTCGGGATTTTGAATCCGGCTGCGGCAATAATCGGAACAATAATCATTGTTGTTCTTGTCCCGGCAATTCCTCCAACCGAGTGTTTGTCAGCCACAATTCCTTTGAATTTAAGTTTATTTCCGGTTTCGACCATTGCTTTGGTAAAATAAAAAAGCTCTTGGGGAGTATAGCCCTCTTTAAATGAAGAAGCCACAAAGTACGTGGTTAAAACATCAGAAAGTTTTTCATGGGCGATTTCGTCCATAATGGAATAAACTTCCTGGTAGCTTAGTTTTTTACCTAAAAGTTTTTTTTGAATAGCCCCAATCGCCATTAATTTTTCTTTATCGTCATTCATATTGAATATAAATTTCGGTAAACTTTTTTTGGTATTCTTTCAGTTTTAAAATTAATGATGTCAGTAAATATATTTCTTTTAAATTAAATAACCAGGACAGGAATAAGTATAGTGAAAAATGAATCAAGGTAACTGTCGAAAGCAGGAAAAAGACATTGATAGTTCTTGTCGTATCAAAGATTAAACCATCTAAGAATTTCATGGAAAAATAACTGATGAATGCAGATAGAAAAGCAGAGAAAAACATTTTGCCGATTTCAACAAAAATTGACCTTAATCCCAACCCTTTTAATCTCATGGAAATAATAATAAAAAGGATCGAAGAGTTGATGATCATGCTGATAGAAAAAGATAAGGCCAAAGCCCAGACCGGTAAGTGAAAAACAAAGATAGATAATAAGCTCAGAGCAGTATTGACCAAGATAGAAAATGCGCTGATGTAAAAAGGAGTCCGGCTGTCGTGCATGCTATAAAAACAACGGGTTAAAAAATAATAACAGCCATGAAAAGGCAAGGATATAGAAAAATAAGATAAGGTAACCGCGGTTGAAACGGTGGCTTCCCAATCAAATTTCTGTCCACCGAAAAAAAGACGGACTAAAGGAGTCCGGGCAAAGATAAATAAGAAAGCAATCGGAATAGTCAGATAAAATAAATTAAGAAGCGAATCATATATTATTTTTTTGTATTCATCTATTTTTTTTCCCTGAAACATTTCGGTTAAATAAGGGAGCGAAGCCTGGCCAAAAGCAATTCCGATGACAGAAACCGGCAAGAGTTGAAGGTGTTGGGCAAGATAAAAAACGGTATAAGCGCCGGATCCTAAAAAGGTTGTCAAAGTTAAATCTATTGTTGCGTCAATTTGGGCAACGATGACTGTAAAGGCCCGCGGAATAACCATTTTAATGAATTCAATTAATCCCTTAGTCCTTTTTAAAATAAATTGATATCTAAAGTCAGAGTTAAAAAACAGCGGGATTTGAATAACAAAAAGAAAAAATGCCCCGATGACAACGCCCCAAATCGGGGCGGAAAGGAACAAAGCAGGATAAAGAAATACCGTTGTCAAAATAATTGCAAGGTTATAAATTATTGGAGCTAATGCTGAAAGAAAAAAAGTTTTGTTGGCCTGTCCGATACCGGTTAAGAAATTACCCAGAACAAAAAACGGTAGCTGGCCCAAAAGAAGTAGTCTTGACAGATTAATTATTTTTTCCATCTTAACCAAGTCATATCCTGGCGTTAAGGCTGGAATGATTTGATTAAGAAAGAGGGAAACAATGACGACAAAAATAGTTAATAAAATAAAAATTAAGTTAATGATTGAAGAAATATTTTCAGATAATTCTTTTTTATTATTCTTGTATTTGAGATAGATTGGGATAAAAGCCGACGTTAAGGCTCCTGTAATCAGGATTTCAAAGATGATATCCGGTATCCGGAAGGAAGCAAAAAAAATATCCAGTTCTTCTTTATTAAAATAACCGGCCAGGATACGGTATCGCAAAAAACCGAAAAAACTCGTCAGGATAATCATGAAAGACAGTAGAACAGCAGAAGAGAAAATACTTTTTTGCTTGGCGAAGACAAAATCCCGGGTTTTTTTAAAAAATCTTTCCATCATTCCCATTATAACTTAAATTTGACTATTGATTTATATATTTGTTATACTGAAACAGTATGACTAAGAGAATAATTGAATTAGAAAATAAATTGAGAAAAAAAACAGGTGAAGACAAGATTGTTGTTGGTGTACCTGAAAATATAAAACCTAGAAAGTTCAATAAGGCCGAGTTCATTAAAGCTGCAAAAAAAGTTAAATCAATTTTTGATGAAGAAAATACAAACAACTACACTTACGCTGGTTAAAACGAATCTTGAAGACTTTCTTTTTAAATTAAAACAAAAACATATTTTAGTTGATACTAATTTTTTGATTGATGCCAGTAGAAATCAAGAGTGTTTTTCTTACATAATCGATATGTTTTAAAAAAATAATTTTACATTAATTGCTATTGATGGTGTTTATCACGAATTTATGCGAGGTAGAGGAAACATAGAAAATCACAAATCGACAGCGAATTTTTACCAAAAGGTTATTGATGGAGAAATCCCATTTGACAAGTCAATAAAAGATAATTCTAATATTTTGACAAAGATATTATTAAAAAGAAGTGCTCAGATCAGTTACGTTGATATTTTACTATTAGCAACTTTAATGAAATATCACTCAAGTATGTATCTGTTATCGAAAGACAAATCAGATATTCCGGTATATCTATTTCCAATTGAAGCGACTATTCCAATTGATTCAGGCGAAACGAATTATTTTTATTCAATCTATTCTTTTAGTTCAAAAAACTACGAAAAACAACTAGAATACCTTCTTAAATAATTCTATTAATTTACCTATTTGAAACGGCCGGACGGGATAGGCGAGGCTGAGAAAAAAATTATTTATAACGACTCTTTTATTTTCTCAATATTCAATTCTTCTCTAATATCAACTACATTGCCGTCAATATCACCATCTCCATTTATCCAGGCTTTTGTGGGAGTAAACTTATAAACACGTCTTGGAAAATGTTTTAAAAATTCAATAATTGCTCTTATTTTGTGCTTGCTTCTTTTATAAACAACCGTCAAAGCAGTAATCATATCTTTTGGATTATATAATTCAAAAGCTTTTCCTGAAAAATATAACCCAACTCCTGTCCCGCTTCGAACCCTCGAATCATAAATAGTGACAAAAACATTTGAATTGTTTCTGATATTCATTGAGTGTTGATTCTCTTTCCAAGAAAGCCAATAAAAATTAAGACCTTTATCATAAGCTGTATAAACTGGAGAATTCCAAGGCAACCCTTCGGGAGTAATAGATGCAATATTTATATATTCAATTTGTTTGATTATTTTAACAGCCGTTAAAAGTTTCTTTTCCATAATTTATTTTTCTAATAATTAAATCTTATTAATAGTTGTCCAATCTTGTTTAGCCATATTTTCCTTTGCGCCATTTTTATATATTGAAAGAACTTTATCTAGTAAACTAACATCAATTCCTTTTGCCAGTTTTTTCGCATAATTTAAATCTTTTGTAATATTTTCTATTGAAAAAGTGAGTGGTGGTGGATTTTCGAAATATGCTTTTTTTGCTATTTCAGTAATGATACCTCCTGGTCTATCAGTTAAAGCTTCGGCAACTTTTTTTAAATCCATGTCATATGTTTTTGCAATTTTCATCGCTTGTCCAAAACCAATAACGTGAACAGCTTGCAGGAAATTAAGAATTAATTTGTATTTCATTCCGTGGCCCTCAGGACCAAAATGATAGATCTTTTTAGCAATTGCATTTAAGGCTGGTCTTATCTTCTTAAGTACTTCAGATTTACCTCCACATAATAATGTCAGACTACCTGTCTCGGCTCCAACTCTTCCTCCGGTTAAAGCAATATCCATAAAAGTAAATTTATTTTTTTTACACAGATTTAATAAATTATCAATCGATTAAGCAGATAAAGTTGCACTAACAATAAGAACTGAGTCGGGACGAGCTCCAGATAAAATACCATTTTTACCTGTCCAAACTTGTTTTGAAGATTTATCATTGGCGGTAATCTCAAATACAACATCTGCTTTATTTGAAACCTCTGCCGGTGAATTACAAACAAAGGCACCTTTTTTTTCAAATTCTTCTGTTATTTTTTTTGTTCTGTTCCAAACAAATAATCGAAACTTATTTTTTAGAAAATTATTTGCTATTCCTCTGCCCATTATTCCAAGTCCAACAATTCCGATCCTCATAGTATTAGTTTACCAAATTAGTTTACAAAATAGTTTTATACTCAGGTATACCTATTGACGACGGCCGGACAAAATAGGTATAGTTAATATTATGGTCAAGATGAGAAAGTTTAAAAAAGGAGAAATAACTAAGATAATTTTAGCAACACTAGGAATTGGTGCAATTCTAGGAGGAACGGTATTAATAACACCTAATTTCCCCATAATTTTAGGAGCATTTATCAAGTTAATTGAAGAAATCAAAGGTATTAAACTACCAAAAACTAAAGTAAAACGGACTCTACAACAACTGGAAAAAAGAAAGATTTTAAATTTAGAAATAAAAAATAATGAAGTTTATGTTGAAGTTGAAGATATTTGGAATAAGGAAATTGTAAAATACTCTATCCAAAGTCTTCTTGAATTAAAACAAAAATCCAAATGGTCGGGTAAATGGTTTTTAGTAATATTCGACGTTCCGGAAGTACAAAGGAACAAACGGCGTTATCTAAGAGATTTTTTAAAAGAAATCGGTTTTTATCAGTATCAACAAAGCGTCTATGTCTTTCCGTATGAGTGTGAAAAAGAAGTAATTCTGATTAAAAAAATAATTGAGGGAGGAAAATACTTAAGCTACATCGTTGCAGACAAAATTGAGTTTGAAAACAAACTAAAAACTTACTTTCATTTACCCTGTTAAATAGTTTCTTTAAAGAATAATTTAATAGGGTGAACCTATTTCAGACGGCCGGACAGGATAGGTGAGGCTAATGAATTTTTGTAGCGAAAATAAAATCTTGGGTTTTTTTTAATAATCTTTCCACGGATAAATTATACCACTTTAATTTAATGGTGAATTATGGACAAATTGCGCTTCCCGCATAGCAAGGAAGTATTATAATCTAGTAGTTAAATCTTCAACTTCTCTACGGCAATGCCAGCTAAAACTATAAGAACTCCTCCTATTATCTGAATCGGTGTCATTGTTTCACCCAAAAGAGGAATTGCCATAAACGACACAAAGACTGGAGTAAAAGAAAAAACCATTGTTACATACGAAGCTGAAGCGTTTTTGTAAGCTCTAAATCTAAAAACAGTGATGAGTATGTAAATGAAAGTTAAAAGCACTATAAGAAAAAAAGATTTTGGAATAGCAATAGCATTGTTCATAAACGCTATAAGGGATAAAGGGAGAACACCAATCAGAAAACCCCCTGAAGCACTTAAATCTGTGCTCATTCTATTTGTTGCCATCTTCCCCAAAACATTGTTACCGAAAGCGATTAAAGCTGCTTCAGTAAGTGTAAAAATATCTCCTAATGAAAAGGAGATTAGCTGCCCTTTTGTAGTTAATAGATAAGCACCTGTTAAAATTAGAATTGCTAAAATTATCTTTTTTAATGTCAGCTTTTCCCCCAAGAAAAGATATGCAAAAAGAATTGTAAAAAGAATTACGCTTCGTATAAGAAACGAGTAATTTACTGCTGAACTATACTTCAAAGCAAATGCTTCGGTTATATTAACACCAATTGTGCTTACCAATCCCATCCCTAACAAAATTAAATAGTCTTTTTTAGTAGTTTTTTTAAGTTCTGTTTTTCTCTTTGATAGAACAACAAACCAATAGGGAGAGGCTAAGGCAGTAGTCCAAAAAGCTACGTTATAGGCATTTTCACCTGGCTCTTAGAACAAACCTTGCGATTACAATACTTACAGCCCAAGATAATACAGCTAAAAAAGTAAATATAAACCCCTTGCTCATATTTTTAAATTCAAACCGTCATTACTGATTGACTGAAGTTGATTATATCAATTAGCGAACCGATTGTGAACTTAGATTTTCCGATTAACTGTTTATTTTGTGGTAATTTTAGTCTGGATTCCCGTCTTCACGGGAATGACACGTAAATACAAATAATAGGTGGATTATGGCGAAATACCTATTGACAACCATTTATATTTGGTTGATAATGGGATCATATGGTGTTTTTTGGTGAATATCAAATTAACTTCTCAGGATCCGGTCGTTTGTTACTGCCAAAGAAAGTCCGAGAACTTCTGAAAGGAAACTCTTTTATTTTAACAAAAGGTTTTGGTATTTGTTTAGCCGGTTATGACAAGGATGATTGGGAAAAAAGAGCAGTTGAACTGTTAAATCCCTCACTACTTCAGCCAACCGATATGGAAAATCGCAGGTCAATATTTTCCTCTTTGGTTTATTTGGAAATTGACGAGCAAGGCCGGTTTGTTGTTCCCAAAAGTCTTTTAGATTATTGTCAATTGAAAGAAAAGGCCGTTGTTATTGGTGTTGGAGATCATTTTGAGATATGGAATACGGAGAAATGGAACGAGTACATTAAGAAAGTTAAGAGTTCATAAGGTAGGGGACGGGTTATCCGACCCGTATAAAAAGGGACGGAAGACCCGTCCCTTACAAAGATATATGCACACGCCTGTTTTATTAGAACAAGTGATAGAAACGCTGGACGTTAAAGAGGGCGGACTTTATGTTGATGCAACCTTTGGTGAGGGCGGATATAGTCAAGCGATTTTGGATAAGGGAGGAAAAGTATTAGGGATTGATTGGGATGAAGAACAACTAACAAATGGTCTGGATTCCCGCCTACGCGGGAATGACATAGTACTTGTTCAAGGGAATTTTGGGGATATAGAAAAAATTGCCAAAGAAAATGATTTTTTTCCGGTTGACGGGGTGGTCTTTGATTTAGGTTTGTCGATGAGACAGATTAGTGAGTCGGGACGGGGATTTTCTTTTAAAAAGTTTAATGAACCGTTGGACATGAGAATGAGTCTAAAAACGGATATAACGGCAAAATATTTATTAAATCGTCTATCCGAATCGGAGCTCTATGATGTTTTTGCAAAAAATTCCGAAGAAATTAATTCACAAAAGATAGCCCGGGAAATTGTTGTCAGACGTCAGTTTAGAAAGTTGGAAACAATCAACGACTTGATAAATTGCATTGATAAAGCGATTTCAGGTACGGGCATTGCACGCAATGCCCCAACAATATATTCAAGAATTTTTCAAGCTCTAAGAATTCAAGTTAATGATGAGTTTGAAAATTTAAAAAATGGATTGGCTGGAGCGGTAAAAATTATTAAAGATGACGGAAAGATTGCCGTTGTCACTTTTCATTCTTTGGAAGACAGGATTGTTAAAAATTTTTCCAAAACCCGCGGGATAAAACTTTTAAACAAAAAGCCGATTATGAACAGGAGAGGTAGGAATTTTGAAAAATCGGCAAAATTAAGATTAATTATTAAAAACAATATATGAAAAAAATATTTTTAAAAACAACTTGGTTAATAATGTTGATACTGGTTTTTGCTAATCTGTTTACTTTTATTTCCGGAATGGTCTTAAGCGATGAGATAAATGGTTTTGAGCTAAAAACTGTAAATTTGCGTAAAATTAACCTGACTTTGGAAAAGGAAGCGGCTAATCTTAGTTCGCTGAAATTTGCAAGGGAAAAAGCAAAAGAACTTCAATTTGATAATTCCTCGACTCCCCAATCGCTTGACCAGTTGGGATATGCTTACAATAGAAACATAAAAAATGAAAATTAAAATTGTTTTTCTTTTTTTCATTGTTTTTTATTTGGCAATCGTTATTCGGTTGTTTTTTCTTCAGGTAGTTTATTCACCTGTCAACAAAAGTCCTTATTTAAAAACAACCAAAATTGATCCGGTCAGAGGCAGAATTTATGACCGAAATAATCAGCCTTTGGTGTTAAATCAGAACAGCTATCAACTGTTTTTGGAACCCAAAAAAATAGATGACAAAGACAAACTCACCCATTTGTTAAGTGAAAGTTTAGAGGTGGAGGAAGCATCGATTTCAGCCAAACTTGATATGTCAAAATATTGGCTGGCGATTCAGGGAGGGTTGACCCAAGAACAAAAAGACAAGATAGACAAGCTGAATTTAAAAGGTGTCGGTTTTAATTATCAGACCAAACGTTTTTATCCGGAAGCATCTTTATCGGCTCACTTGGTTGGTTTTTTAGGCAAAAATGATCAAAGCGAAGATATCGGCTATTTAGGGTTGGAAGGGTTTTATGACCGTGATCTAAGAGGTTTACCGGGATTTGTGGAGACAGAAAGAGATATTATTGGTCGCCCGATATTGATTGGTGTCCAGCAGAGAATTGAATCGGAAAATGGGCGGGACTTAATTTTAACGATTGATAAGACAGTCCAGGAAATAAGCAAAAAAAAATTATCAGAAGGGCTTGAACTATACAAAGCAAAAAAAGGCTGTGTCATTACCGCCGATCCAAAAACCATGGCGATTTTGGCTTTAGTTTGTCTGCCTGATTATGATTTGGAAAAATACTATTTATTTTCCGAAGATTTTTACAAAAATTCAGCGATTTCCGATCTTTATGAGCCGGGTTCGGTTTTCAAGCCTTTGATTATGGCGGCGGCATTGGAAGAAAAAAAAATTAAACCTGACGATACTTATAATGAAACCGGACAAGTCTCAGTTGGTGAATACAGCATAAAAACCTGGAACGATAAATATGAAGGAAAGATCTCAATGACAAGGATTTTGGAAAAATCATCAAATGTCGGCATGGTTTATATTGGCGAAAAATTAGGTAATAAAAACATCTATAATTATTTAGAAAAATACGGGTTTAGTCAACTGACTGATATAGATCTTCAGGGGGAAGTTTCCGGATATTTAAAATCCAGGTCTAATTGGTATCCTATCGATTATTCGACAGTGACTTTTGGGCAAGGGATCGCCATTACTCCGATTCAAATGATAAGAGCTTTTGCTTCAATCATAAACGGCGGTTTTTTGATGAAACCATATGTAGTGCAGAAAATCATATCAGACAATAGAGTGACAGAAATCAAACCTAAAATTGAAAAAAGGGTAGTTTCATCATTGACTTCCGAGATGATAAAAAAAATGCTAGTTTCGACGGTCGAAAATGCCGAAGCCAAATGGGATCGACCTAAAGGATATGTGATCGGCGGTAAGACCGGAACGGCTCAGGTGCCAATTAAAGGCCACTATGATGTGTCAAAAACAATTGCTTCTTTTATCGGGTTTGCTCCGGCTTCGGACCCAAAATTCCTAACTTTTGTTGTTCTTTATGAACCGAAAACATCTCCTTGGGGATCGGAGACAGCCGCACCGCTTTTTTTTGAAATCGCAAAACAACTTATAGTATATTATAATATAAGCCCTGATCATTAGAAAATAGTTGTTGGAAAATAGAAGGTAGTTATAGAAAATAGAGAATAGAAATTAGATATTTAAATTTCCTAATTTCTAATTTCCAATTTCTATTACTAATTTCGAATCACTAACAACAAATTTCTATTTTCAAACTATGGATATTCAAAAACTTAAGAATACTTATCATCTTTTTCAGGCTATTCTGGCCAATTTTTATTATGATTTTCCTTCGCGTCGTCTTAAGGTAATTGGCGTAACCGGTACTGACGGAAAGACGACCACAACCCATCTAATTGCCCACATATTGAAAACAGCCGGAAAAAAAGTTTCGTTTGTTTCATCTGTTGTTGCCGAGGGCTTTCACGTAACAACCCCAAGTTCGTTTGCCCTGCAAAAGTTATTAAAAAAATCAGCTGATAATCACGACGAATATTTTGTTTTGGAGACAACTTCACACGCCCTGGATCAGAACAGGGTTTGGGGAATAAAATATGAAATTGGGGTAATCACAAATATTACCCATGAGCACTTAGATTATCACAAAACTTTTGAAGAATATGAAAAGACAAAATTAAAATTATTAAAAATGGCAAAAGTTGGTATAAAAAATACAAATAAAATAACAAATATTATTAAAAAAATACCTAATTTGACTAAATTTAATCAATATAATTATTCAGCGGCTTATACGGTTTGCAAACAGTTAGGGTTGTCTGACGAGATTATTTTGAAAGCAATGAAGACGTTTCAACTGCCAAAAGGCAGGTTGGATCTGGTCCATGACAAAGATTTTAAGGTGATAATTGATTTTGCCCATACTCCGAATGCTTTTGAGAATTTGCTACCGGAGATAAAACGTCAATATATAAAAAAAGGCGGGAAATTAATTCATGTCTTCGGTTCGGCCGGTTTACGGGACGTTACTAAAAGGCCGTTAATGGGTAAGGTAAGTGGAAAGTACAGTGATCGGATAATTCTTACGGAAGAAGATTATAGAACAGAAGATCTAAAAAACATTTGTCAACAGATTGCCTCAGGAATAAAGAATAAAAATTATCAAATTATTCTTGATCGGCAAGAGGCGATTAATCAGGCAATAACAATTGCAAAGAAAGGCGACGTGGTAGTTTTGACGGGCAAATCTCACGAAAAAAGCTTGTGCCGGGGAAAGACAGAAGAACCGTGGGATGAGTATGAGGCAGTCGAGAAGGCAATAAAAATATGATTACATACGATTCGAATCTCAAAATCTTTTATTCAACTTTAATCAACGATGATAGGTTTTTTGGTGGTTTTGGGACAAGAGAATTGGGCGATGGAAGAAAAACGGAGAATATTTTTAATTTTTTCCAAACCAACTGGCCAAATTTTAAAACAATTGTTATTCCGGAACAGATCCATTCGACCAATGTATCGGTTTTCAATTCCAATTTGATGGATAATATTGAAAGAGTTTCGGAAACTGATGGAATTATCACACAAGATTCAAATTCAGCTTTAACGGTGATTACGGCCGACTGTTCACCGGTCATGTTTGTCGAAAAAAAACAGGGGATTATTGGAATTTCCCACCAGGGATGGCGGGGAAGCGTCAAGCGGCTTGGGCAAAAAATGATCAAAAAAATTATTGAACTTGGAGGAAAAAAAAGAGATATATTTATAGCAATCGGACCATCAATCGGTCAGTGCTGCTATGATGTTGAGGATGAGCGATATTATCAATTTGTTGAGGAATTTGATGGTTATGCCGATAAAATTTTTCACCGCCATCAGGGAAAACTCCATCTTAATTTATCGCTTTTAAATTATTTACAGGTGAAAGAAATCGGTGTTCCCACAAAAAACATAGATCACTTTCCTTTTTGCACCCGCTGTGACAAAAAGCACTTCTTTTCCTTCCGGCGTGATAAAAAGCAGGATTATGGTGAAATGTTTAGTTTTGTAGTTAAAGGACGGACCTTATAATAAGGTCCGTCCTTATTTAATGTATAATTTAATCACATAATGTTAGAACAATCTAAAAACATATTTTTCTTAGGTATAAAGGGTGTGGCAATGGCTAATTTAGCGGTCATTTTGAAAAAGATGGGTAAAAGTGTTACGGGTTGCGATATTGAAGAGGAATTTATCACTGACAAGCTTCTTTTGGACAATAAAATCAGTTGGATGACTGGATTTGATCCAGACAAACTTCCAAAAAATACAGATTTAATTGTTTATTCGGCGGCTCACGGAGGGACAAATAATCCGTTGCTTGTTGAAGCAAAAAAAAGAAATATTAAACTAATATCTCAGGCTCAGCTGCTAGGTGAGTTAATGGATGAATTTAAGACGAAAATTGCTGTCTGTGGTTGTCACGGAAAGACAACCAGTTCGTCTTTACTCGTTTATGCGCTTGATAGGTTAAACCAAAGACCAAGTTATGTTGTTGGCGTTCCGTTCTTTTCAAAACATCAGGGAGGAGATTTTCAGGGAAAGAAATACTTTATCGTAGAAGCTGACGAGTACGGAGTCAATCCGCCAGTAGATAAAACTCCGAAGTTTCACCTACTAAATCCAAACTACATCATCGCCACAAACATTGATTTTGACCACCCAGATGTTTATAAAGATATTGAGGAAACTAAAAGAGCTTTTTTGAAGTTTTTTAATAATAACAATCTTAGAACGATCGTCCCAAGATTGTTACTATGTATTGACAATAAAAGTTTAATGAAAGTTGCGGAAAGTCTGTCAAAAGAACGATATTTAACCTACGGTGAGTCCGAAAAAGCAGATTATCAAATAATTAACTACAAAATAACTGAAGGCGAAAGCACTTTTGAAATAAAAAATGTTGGGGAGTTTAAAATTTCGCTTTTTGGGAAACATAATATTTTAAATGCAACTGCCGTTGTTGTCCAGCTTTTAAAGTTTGGGTTTAAGGTAGAAGAAATAAAAAAAGCCTTGATCGGTTTTACCGGTGCGGAAAGACGTTTCGAAAAAGTTTATTTTAAAAATAATATTTATTTATTTGATGACTATGCTCATCATCCGACGGAAATCGCCGCTACGATTAATGCCGCAAAATTCAGATTTAAAGATAGACGGATAATAGTTATCTTTCAACCGCATACCTATTCGAGAACGAGCATGCTGTTAAAAGAGTTTAGCGAAAGTTTATCATTGACTGATATCAGTTTGGTGCTTCCGATTTTTGCTTCGGCCCGGGAAAATGCAAAAAACTTCAAGGTCTCCTCGGAGGATATAGTTGATAGAATTAAAGACAGTCTTAATAAAGACTGTCTTTATTCAGGCTCAAATGTACAGTTAATTAATCAACTGAACAGAATCGTTAGGACGGGCGATGTTATTTTTACGATGGGGGCGGGGAATGTTTATAAGCTAAAAAATCAGATTATTGAAATAATAAATCAAAAGTCAAAAGTCAAAAATTCCTCTTTCGCCAAGGCTTCCCACTTCGCTCTTCGAGCTTCGAGGGACAAGTCGGAGGGCAAGCAAAAATTAAATATTCAAAAAAATATTAATTTAATTCAATTTAATACTTTAAAAATAAATTCAGTTGCGGAGTATTTTTTAGAGGCGAAAACGAGAGAAGATTTAATTAATGGGAAAAAGTTTGCCTTGGAAAATAAGTTGCCTTTATTTATTTTAGCCGGCGGTTCCAATTTGGCGATAGTTAAAGAAAAAATCTCAGGATTAGTTGTTAAAAATAGCTATCAAGAGTTAAAAGTAATCAAAGAAACGGATACCAACGTTCTCCTTTCAGTCTCCTCAGGTTATCCCGTTTCGTTGTTGGTTAATGAAACGGTCAACAAAGGATATCAGGGTTTTGAATATCATAAGGGATTGCCGGGAACAGTCGGTGGAGCTGTTTACATGAATTCAAAATGGACAAAACCAATAAGCTACTTCGGAGAAAATTTAGAATATGCATATCTTGTGGACGACCGTCTTCAAGATAAAAAAGTCGATAGAAATTATTTTAAGTTTGCCTATGATTACAGTATCTTGCAGAAGACCAAAGAAGTATTATTAGAAGCAGTATTCAGGTTAAAAAAAAGCAATCCAGAGATTCTAAAAAAAAGATCAGAATCAGCTTTTGAATACCGAAAGAAAACCCAGCCAATGGGGGTAAAAACTTCCGGCTGTTTTTTTAAAAATATTAAAGGAAAATCAGCCGGACAGATGATTGATCAGGCGGGTTTGAAAGGCTTTGGGGTTGGAGATTTTTTTATCTCACCGATCCATGCCAACTTTATCATTAACCGTGGTTACGGACAGTCGAAAGATTTGTTGAAATTAGTTAAGATGATAAAAGAGAAAGTGAAGCGGAGGTTTGGGGTAAAGTTGGAAGAAGAAGTAATAATTATATGAGCGATTCTTATTTAATAAAAGGTGGAAAACCGTTAAAAGGCAAAGTTATTTTGTCCGGTGCCAAAAATGTAGCTTTAAAAACCATCATTGCCGCCTTGATGTTTAAAGGCGAAGTTGTTTTAAAAAATATTCCAAGGATCAATGACGTTTTGGATTTAATTGAACTAATAAAATCTTTAGGTGCAAAGGCAGAATTTAAAGAAAAAAATACCTTAGTAATAAATAGTAAAAACTTAAAAAGTAATAAAGTAGATCTTCAATATGGTTCCAAAATAAGAGTTTCTTTTATGTTAATTGCTCCATTGCTTCATCGTTTCGGCGAGTGCTTTGTTCCCAATCCCGGTGGCTGCCGGATTGGTGCCAGGCCAATCGACAGGATTATCGACGGTTTAATTGCTTTGGGAATAAAAGTTAACTATGATTCCGAAACAGGTTATTATCATGTAAAAATTATCAAAAAACCAAAAGGAAGTTACCGTTTTGAAAAACCCAGTCATACCGGTACGGAACTTTTGATGATGATAGGTCTGATGACTGATGAAAAAGCGGTAATAGATAATATTGCCAACGAACCGGAGATAGACGATCTTATTTTGTATTTAAATTCAGCCGGAGCCAATATTTTGGAAGAAGATAATAAGATCACTATCAACAAAAGTTCGCAGTTAAAACAAAAAGAAACTTTTACCATTATGTCAGATAGAAATGAACTGGTGACTTATGCTACTTTGGCGGTTGCAAGTGGCGGAGATGTTACAATCGGTCCGATTAATGAAAATTTGATTACTTCATTTTTGGAGATTATGAAGGAAGCTGGAGCAGGCGTTGAGGAAATATCAAATTTTAAATACAGGTTTTTTTATCAGGATGGGATAAAACCGGTGAATATAGAAACTTCCCCACACCCGGGATTTATGACCGACTGGCAGCCAAGTTGGGCGATATTGATGATTCAGGCTAAAGGCGAGTCAATCATCCATGAACGAGTTTTTGAAAACAGATTTTCCTATGTTGAAGAGTTAAGAAAGTTGGGGGCGAACATAGAATTTATTAACGTTAAAGTAGATGATCCGGAATCTTTTTATCACTTCAACCATGAAAAAGATAAAAAATATCTACAGACCATCAAAATACAAGGACCATCAGAATTACATAATGCTGTTTTAAACATTTCTGATTTGCGGGCCGGTGCGGCTTTGGCTTGCGCGGCTTTATTGGCAGTTGGCGAATCAATCGTCAACGGCGCCTCAATTTTGGAGAGAGGATATGAAAACTTCATTGAAAAAATAAGAAAATTGGGAGGAGAGATAAAGAAGATATAGTTATCTTAAATTTATTTGATAAGTTTAGTAAGATAAGGTAATGCAAAAACAGCTCCACAACATATTAATGTTGCCCCAATTACTCCGCAAGTTAAAAGCTGTTTAGTTGTAAATCGAATAGCTCGATCAGTGTTTACAAACCCAGGAAAACCAGGCTCTGAAAGTCCAAGAAGATGTTCCCCTTTCATATTTCTTAACCCTTCATTATACTTTCTCCATAATATAGGCATACGGAGATACATTCTACTTCTTCTTCTTCTTGTCAAGGGTATATCGTTAGATTTTTGTTGTTAAGATAACCTAAAATACTACTTTTGTAGGTTATAAGCGGTGGACAAGGTTTTACTTATGTTATTAAATAGGGTCAGTCCTTATAAGGACTGACCCTAAATATGCCAGCAAAAAATTCTTTAAAAACTTATGTCGAAAACGGATTCTATCATATTTACAATCGTGGAGTCGAAAAAAGAAAAATTTTTTTAGACGAACAAGACTATCGAGTTTTCCTTTCTTATTTAAAAATATATCTTTCACCTGTTGAAGAATCAGTAAATAATTTACAAAATAACGACGAATTTGTTTATCAAGATAAAAATATTCAAATTTCAAGACTATATACGTTAAATAATTTCTTCAATAAAATTAACCTTATTTGTTACGTCCTGATGCCTAATCATTTTCACCTTGAATTGAGACAGACAAATAAAAAAGATATAGAAATTTTTATGCGTAGTCTTATTACAAAATATACGATGTATTTTAATAAAAAATATCATCGTGTTGGGCCTTTATTTCAAGGTAGATACAAGGCAGTTTTAATACAAAATGAAGAATATTTATTACATTTAAGCCGATACATTCACCTTAATCCACAAGAATTGTTGACTAAAGGTCAGATTTTAGAATCTTATTCATGGAGTAGTTATTCAACATATATTAATAACATAACAGTGAACTGGCTAAAAAAAGATTTGATTCTGGCTAATTTTATTAAAAACACTCGTAATTTATTTAACACTTACAAAAGTTTTGTTGAGAGCTACGAGGAAAAATCAGAAGAAGAGAGTAAAACTTATACAAGTTTGTTATTGGATTAGGGACTCTCCTTATAAGGTCAGTCCTTATAAGGACTGACCCTGATATTCCTGATATTCTGCGAATGGTTTTTGTTTATGGTAAAATCTTCGTATGAGAAAGATAAAAAACATTTTGCTTTTGGCTGGAGGAGATAGTACACGATTTTGGCCGTTGGAAGACAAAATCTTCTTCAGTTTTTTGGGTAAACCGCTGATTCTTTTTCAAATAGAAGAATTATCAAAATATTGTGAGCTGATAACAATTGTTGCCAATAAATCCAACGCTACAGCTCTCAAAAGACTGATTGATAATGATAATATCAAATCAACTCAGATTATAATTCAAAAAGAGGACTTTCCGGGAATGGCTGGCGCAGTCTGGTCAGCTAAAAATCATATTAAAGGAGAAACCCTGATCGTTAACGGAAGCGACTTGATCGATTATTCCATAATGTCGAAATTGAGTGTTCTAATCAATCAGGAAAACAAATTGATTTTAATTGGCAAACAGTTCAATGAATATTTTCCCGGAGGCTATTTTAAGCTTGATGATAATAACAAGATAGTTGAAGTTATTGAGAAACCAGCCAAAGACCGATTGCCTTCTTCAATTGTTAAATTGGTCTTTGATTATTACTCTGACATTAATATTCTCTTGAAATATTTTTCCGAAATAAAAACAAAAAACGATGATCTCTATGAGTTGGCTGTTAATAAATTATTGTCTGACGATTTGAAACAATCATATATTCTTTATGATTCGTACTGGTACGGTTTGAAATACCCTTGGCATGTTTTGAAAATGATGAAAAATTTCTTGCTCAAAATAAAAGAAAATAAAATTTCCTCAACGGCAGAAATCTCTGAAAAAGCATTTATCATCGGTTCAGTTGTAATTGGAAACAATGTAAAAATTGGAGATTTTACTAAAATTGTTGGTCCAACTTTTATTGGTAACAATACTGTTATTGGAGATTATGCATTAGTTCGTGAAACTCAGATAGGTGAAGACTGTCTGATAGGGTCTTTCACCGAGGTAGCACGTTCATATATTGCCAATAACGTTTTTTTGCATCGTAACTATATTGGCGATTCGGTTTTAGATAATGACGTCATGTTTGGTGCGCAGGCAGTGACGGGAAATTTAAAATTTGACGGAGAAAAAGTTTTTTCTTTGGTCAATGAAGAAAAAGTCGATACAAACATGAATAAATTGGGCTCGATAATCGGAAAACTTTCCAAAGTCGGCGTCAACTCAACGATTTTTCCGGGAATAAAAATTGGGAAAAAAACGTGGATCGGGCCGGGGGAAAAGGTGAAATACGATCTTGAAGATAAAACTTATTTGGCTGATGGGGAAGAGAAGGAAAATATAAAAATATAAATTTTTGATTACTGATTTAAAATTAAATTATTAAAATAACGATGAAAAAAATTACAGTAATTGGCGGGGGGACGGGAACATTTGTCGTTTTATCCGGCCTGAAAAAATACCCGTTGGATTTATCAGTCGTTGTCACGATGATGGATTCTGGTGGTTCAACCGGTCGACTACGAGACCAGCTTGGCATTTTACCGCCGGGTGATTTGCGTCAGTGTTTAGTGGCCTTATCAGACGCACCGGTTCTTTGGAGAAAGCTGTTTCTTTACCGTTTCGAAAAAGGCGATCTTGGAGGACATAATTTCGGCAATATTTTTTTAGCCGCCCTGGAAAAAGTCAGCAGTTCTTATGACGAAGCAATTGATACAATTTCGTACGTTTTAAAAACAAAAGGCAAAGTAATTCCGGTTACCCTTAACAAATTACATCTAGTTGCTCAATATGAAAATGGCAATAAAATAACCGGCGAAGGACTGATTGATGAAAATCACACGGAAAAATCACGAATAATCAATACTTATTTGGAACCAAAAGGAAAAGTAAATCCAAAAGCGGTAAAAAACATCATTGAATCTGACTTTATCGTCATTGGGCCGGGTGATCTTTATACGAGTATTATTCCTGTTTTACTTGTTGACGGTGTAAAGGAAGCGATAAAAAAAAGCAAAGCAAATATCGTTTATATTATAAACCTGATGACAAAATCGGGCCAGACCACCAATTATAAAGCTTCCGATCATCTCAAAGATCTAAGTCATTATTTAGGATGTCAGCCGGATTATGTATTGATTAACGATGGAAATATTTCTTCTGACATTTTGGAAAGCTACCGGCGCTATAATGAAGTAAGAGTGGAAAATGATTTAAACAAAAACGGATATAAAATATTGGAGACGGATCTAGTCGACAACAAAAAAATAGAAAAAAACAGTTCCGACATTTTATACCGAAGCATTTTGCGTCATGACTCGGAAAAAGTTGCTGAAACATTGATTAGCATTTTCAATAAGGTCCGACCCTAAAGGGACGGACCTTCACTAAAGGGACTGACCTTCACTAAAGGGACGGACCTTTATATATATGTTTAAAAAACACACGATTTCTTTTAAAAATGCTTTTAACGGTTTGGTTTGGTCGCTGAAAACTCAACCAAATTACCGGATTCATCTGTCTTTATCTTTATTGGCTTTAGGGTTAAGTTTTTGGCTGAAAATTTCTTACATTGAGTTTTTAATGATTATTTTTTTAATTACAGTTGGGTTGGTCATCGAAACCATTAATACAGCCATTGAGTCGACAACCGATGCAATTGATACAAAAATAAGAGAAGATATAAGAATCAGCAAAGATGTCTCGGCTGCGGCAATGTTAATCTATGCGATTGGAGCCACAATAATAGCGATGATGATATTCATTCCTAAGATTTTCCCGTAAGTTCGAAAATAGTTGTTAGAAAATAGTGACTAGTTATAGAAAATAGTGAATAGAAATTAGAGTTATATATTCCTAATTTCCATTTTCCAATTTCTATTACAAATTTCGAATCACTAACAACTAATTTCTAGTAAAAATATGTCCACCTATTTATTCGCCGTATTTTCGTCATTTCTTTTAAATTTTATGCTGATCGTCCCTTTTATCAACTTTCTTTATCAGCTGAAGTTTCAAAGGCAACAACAGAAGACAAAAGATTTTCTTAACCGGCCGACTCCGATTTTTGATCGATTTAACAAAGATAAAAACGGGACTCCGGTTGGTGGGGGAATTTTGGTGCTTTTAACGACAGTTTTTGTCTTCTTCTTTTTTATTTTTATGTATTCGATTTTCAAGAAAAATATTTTCAGTAACTATCCATCGGCTGCAACAGAGATAATAATCATTATTTTTACTTTTTTATCGTTTGGAATTTTGGGATTTTTGGATGACTTCAAAAAAATAGTTTCCTGGAAAAAAAGTCAGTTTTTTGGCCTGAGATTTAGGCATAAGTTTATTGTTGAGTTGATTTTATCATTGATAATCTCTTATTTATTGTTTTTTCATCTTAAAATCGGCATTATATATATTCCATTTTTCGGGGTTTTTAATATTTCTTATTTCTATATTCTATTTTCTTCTTTTGTAATCATGGCTTTTGCCAATGCCGTCAATATCACCGATGGCTTGGACGGACTGGCCAGCGGAATTTTACTTTTTACTTTAATGGGATTTTGGGTGATATCCCGGTCAATTCTGGACGTTCCTACATCATTATTTATTGCCGCTTGGTTGGGTGGGCTGATGGCATTTCTTTACTTTAATATTTATCCAGCTAGAATTTTCTTAGGTGATACTGGATCGCTATCTTTTGGAGCAACTTTTGCCGTCATTGGTTTAATATTAGGTAAGGCATTTGCCCTGCCGATTATTGGAGGCGTTTTTATTATAGAAATTGGTTCTTCGCTTATCCAAATCATCGGAAAAAAATATTTTCACAAAAAGATTTTGCCGGTGGCCCCCTTTCATCTTTATCTTCAATCTAAAGGTTGGGAAGAGCCAAAGATTGTAATGCGCTTGTGGCTTATTTCCATAATCTTCGTCATTTTCGGATTGATGATTGCGTTTATGAAGTAGTACTCATTCGAAGTAAAGTTTTTCTTCAAATGAAATCACTTAGCCTAAAAATGTCAAGGCTTGATTTTTCTATAAGCATTAGCAAAAACTTTGCAGTAAGCAAAACATGTCGGAGCTAAAGCAATTTCTTGATCTAATCTATAAGAGGGTTTAAAATCTGGCGTGAGAATACCTATCTCTAAACGTTCTCGTCCTTTATCACAATCAGGTGATGCAATGTGTCCGTAGTCTTTTCCTTCAAAACATGGCAAGCTTTCGAATAAACTCGATAATTCTTGTGCTGACAGACTTTTTATTTCTGGCTTAGTAGGCATAATATTGTTTACTATTTTACTTCTTCTTCTTCTTCTTGTCAAGTGGCGCTGAAAAATAAAAAAATGGTTATTTAAGGTTTGATAAATCAAACCACTACGGTATGTTGTAAGAAATAATATTTGTGTGATTTTGGTAAAATATAGATATGAAGTCAAATGAAGATGCTTTTGTTTTTGAATCCTATTCTATTTTGTCAGATAGGAAAGAGATTCATTTTAACTATAAATATAAGGAATTAAAGTTTACCGAGAAAATATTTTTATCTGAACAAATTTCAAGTTCAGTTAATTCAGTTCTATTGAACAAAGTTCTCGAAAGTCTTCATTTAATACTAGGTATTAGTTACTTCAAAATGTACTGTCCGAAGAAAATCATTATTCCTTATCGTTTATCCAAAGCTCAAGCTGATTTTTGGAACACCATTTATACAAAAGGATTGGGAGAGTTTTTTTACAAAAACAAAATTAATTTTAGAAATTTAATAAATTTTCCATACGTTGATAAGCCAAATATACAACTGCGTCAGTTGGATGAGGCTAAAAAAAACAGATCTTTAGTTGGGATAGGAGGGGGAAAAGATTCAATAGTTGCCATAGAACTTCTTAAAAAAGAAAAAAAGTTATTTGACGGTTTAATATTGGAAACTGGTTTGTCTATGATACAGCAAAACGTTGCTAAAATATCAGAAGTAAACTTTTTTATTGTCAAAAAACAACTTGACGAAAAATTATTCCAAATATCCAAAAACGTTTATAACGGCCATGTCCCTTTCTCTGCCATATTTGCTTTTATTGCCCTGTTGGTTTCCGTCATCTATGATTATTCTTCCATAATAACTGCCAATGAAAAAAGTTCAAGCTTTGGCAACGTCGTCTACCTTGGAGAAGAAATCAACCATCAATGGAGCAAAAGCGAAGAATTCGAAGGACTTTTTAAAAACTACGTAAGGGAATTTATTACTCCATCAATTGACTACTATTCTGTTTTGAGAAAATATTCCGAGATGGATATTGCAAGAATGTTTATTCAGCACAAGAAATACTTTACTGTCTTTTCAAGCTGTAATAAGAATTTCCGAATCAAAGAAAAAACCAATAAAAGATGGTGTGGAGAATGTCCTAAGTGCGCTTTTGTTTTCATTATTCTGGCAGCCCACCTACAAAAAGCAGAAGTAATCGAGATATTTAGAAAAAATTTATTAGATGATGTCGATTTAATTCCTTTATATAAGGATTTGACAGGAAAAGGAACGATGAAGCCTTTTGAATGTGTTGGAACGTTTGAAGAATCTCAGCAAGCATTGAAAATGATTAAAGATAAGGGTGAGTTTGACGTTTCAAAAATCTTATGAAACTTGATGAAATAAAGAAATATAAAAAAATCCTTATTCTTGGCTATGGTAAAGAAGGCCAGGCAACAGAGAAGTTTCTCAAAAAATATTTACCCGAGGCAATTATTGGAATTGCCGACCAAAAAATTGATCAAAATTATCTTAGCAAGCAAAAAAAATATGATTTAGTAATCCGGTCTCCAGGGATTCCTAAAAAATTAGTTACTAGCCCATATACAACAGCAACAAATATGTTTTTTGGAAATTGCCAAGGTTTAGTTATTGGTGTCACTGGTAGTAAAGGAAAAAGTACTACAGCAAGTTTGATACATTCAATTTTAAAAAATGCAGAAAAAAAAGTTCATCTTGTTGGAAATATCGGGCGGCCGATGCTTTTGGAATTACTTGAACCAATGAGTAGAAAAGATATTTTTATCTGTGAACTTTCCAGCTACCAGCTTGATGACATTAAATATTCGCCGCACATCTCAGTCATCACAAATCTTTTTCCGGAACACATGAATTATCATGGCAATGTTGACGCTTATTATCAAGCAAAGAAAAATATTCTTAGGTTTGTAAAACCAGATGATTATTATTGCTATAATTCTAAATATCCAATACTAGAACAATGGGCAGAAAATATTAAATGTAATCCTCGACCTTCAAAGCGAATTATTTACTTTGATCAAATGACCAATCCTTTAATCGGGGAACATAATTTGGAAAATATAGACACAGCAGTAACTGTAGCAAAAATATTTGATATTTCTGATGAAATTATTAAAAACACTGTTCGTAATTTTCAACCATTATCACATAGGTTGCAATTTATAGGTAAATATAAAAATATTTTATTTTATGATGACGCAATTTCAACCACACCTGAATCAACTATTTGTGCGATTAACAGTTTTCCAAAAATAGGAACGATTTTTTTAGGAGGATTAGACAGAGGTTATGATTTTAATGAATTATCCCGAGTAATTATTGATAAGAAAATTCCTAATATAGTTTTATTTCCAGACAGCGGAGAAAAGATATTTAAATTATTAAATAAAAATATCGGATTCAAATTAAATTTTTTAAAAACAAAAAATATGGAAGAGGCAATTAAATTTGCTTATCAATATACACCAAAAGATTATGTATGTCTGCTTTCTTGTGCTTCGCCAAGTTATAGCCTTTGGAAGAATTTTGAAGAAAAAGGTAATGAATTTCAGAAATTTGTCAGAATGTTTGGCAAATCAAAAAGTTAATTAAATTCTATCTATGTTTAAACGTCTATTCATCAAAAATAAATTTTTTGTTTCCTTAGTCACAATTCCATTAATGCTTTCTTTGATTGGCTTGATTTTTATCTTTGAAGCGTCGGCCATCAACAGCGCCAGACAGTTTGGCGACAGTTTACACTATTTAAAATCCCAGGCGGTTTGGATTTTTTTTGCCCTTATTGTTATGACGGTTTTTTCTTTTATTGACTATCACAAACTTTATTTTCTTTCATTTATTTCTTTAATTCTCACAATCATACTGTTGATTATCGTACTAATTCCCGGAATCGGTTCAACGGCCAGAGGAGCCAGACGCTGGATCGATTTTGGTTTTTTTAATTTACAGCCGACGGAATTAGCTAAATTTTCCATAATCATTTATTTGTCTTCATGGTTCACCAATAAGGAAAAAAAACGGTTTCTACCCTTTGTTACATTGATTGGTTTTTTGGTTTTTTTAATTATTTTGCAGCCGGACATGGGAACAGCCATTATTATTTTTTTGCTGAGTTTGACGATCTATTATTTTTCCGGAGCCGGAATAATGGACTTTGTTGTTATTTTGAGCGGGGCATTGGTTAGTTTTTATGTTTTGATAAAAATGTCACCTTACCGCCTCAATCGTTTACTGGCTTTTTTTAACCCAGACATAGATCCCTTGGGAATTTCATACCACATTAACCAGATTTTCATTTCTTTATCTTCCGGTGGTCTTTTTGGCCGGGGATTTGGCGCTTCCCGTCAGAAATATCTATTTTTACCCGAAGCCCATACCGACTCAATCTTTGCCATAATCGGCGAAGAATACGGTTTTATCGGA
This sequence comes from uncultured Gammaproteobacteria bacterium, assembly GCA_964396395.1. Lineage (GTDB taxonomy): Bacteria > Patescibacteriota > Microgenomatia > UBA1406 > GWC2-37-13 > GWC2-37-13. The sequence goes on from CAYNFC010000006.1 coordinate 38,875, forward strand.
GCCTTGGTTTTAATCGGACTCTATTTTGTTTTCGTTTATAAAATTTACCATTTAATAAGACTGACTCCAGACAGACTTTCAAGATCAATAATGATCGGTATTTTTGCTTTTTTCAATCTCCAGTTTATTATTAATTTGGCCGGGATTGTTGGTCTTTTTCCAATCACAGGTGTTCCACTGCCATTTCTTTCATATGGAGGGTCAAATTTATTAATATCTTTTGCTTTGATCGGAATTATGATAAATATTGAGAAGAGAGTGAAGGTATAGAAAATCGTTGTTAGAAAATAGATAATAGTAATAGAAGATAGAAAATAGAAAATTGAATCAATCTATTTTCCACTTTCTAATTTCGATTACTAATTTCTAATATCTAATAACTAATATCTAATGAAACTTTTAATAACAGGCGGACATCTTTCACCAGCTTTGGCTTTGATTGAAGAGCTTCGAAGAACTAAAAAAGAAGTTGAAATAGTATTCGTTGGTCGGAAATACCCGCTTGATAAAGAAAAAACCCTATCTTTAGAATACAAAGAAATTAACAAAAAAAATCTTACTTTTATTTCTATTGAGGCCGGACGGCTGACACGGATCATCTCGGTTTCCTCAGTGATAAGTTTTATTAAAATCCCCCTCGGATTTATCCAGGCCTTTTTTATCATAGGTAAACATAGACCGGATTTAATAATGTCATTTGGCGGTTATCTGGCATTACCGATTGTCTTTTGGGGATATGTTTTCCGGATTCCCGTTTTTACTCACGAGCAAACGATTAGACCCGGTTTGGCCAACCGTCTGATCAGTTTTTTTTCTAAAAAAATCTTCGTCGCTTTTGAAGAAGTGAAAAATAATTTCCCAAAAAATAAAACTTTTGTTTCCGGTAATCCCGTCAAACCATCAATTTTTACGGCGGATAAAAAACCTTTTCAGATAAAAAAAGACCGGCCTTTAATTTATATTACCGGTGGATCCTTGGGATCTCACAGCATTAATCTTCATATAAAGAAAATAATTGCTAAATTATTGAATTGCTATATTGTCATTCATCAGGTGGGAGATACTAAAGAGTACCATGATTATGAGGACTTGTTGATTATTAAAAATAAATTACCCAAAGAATTGCAATCACGGTATTTTTTAGTTAAACATTTTTTTGATGAAGAAGTGGGCTACGTTTATAGTTTGACGGATTTAGTTATAGGTCGAGCCGGTGCCAATACTTTTTTTGAACTGTTAGCTTTAAAAAAACCAGCTTTATTTATTCCTTTGCCATGGTCTTCCGGCCGGGAACAGCAGCATCATGCGGAAATTTTTGCAAAAGCCGGATGCGGTGAAATCTTTCATCAGATTACACCAAGTGAAAAACTACTCCGTTTGATCAACAAAATGACCGATGACATAGCTTTTTATAAAAATAATTTTACAAATTTATCCGGACGATATAAAAAAAATGTCTCAAAATATCTCATTGATGAAATTTTTAAAGAAACTTAAATTTTTTTTATTCTTAATTCTTCTTTGTTTTATATTTTTCGTTATTTTATTTTTTGTTAATAATTTTTTTTTGATAAAAAATATTCAAATAATTTCTGACAGAAAGATCTCATTGGCAAATAAAGACGAACTTATTAATAAAAGCCTGTTGTTTGTTAATCAAGATCAAATCGCCAAAAAAATTGTTCAGGAAAATTCTTTTCTAAAAACGGCGGTTATAGATAAAGTCTGGCCGGCAACCCTTAAAGTTACCGTATATTTTTATGAACCGGTAGCCGCTTTGGTTGTTAATAAGGGGTTTTTTAATTTATCGGTTGATGGAAGAATTCTAACGAAAACAAAAGATAATAAGCTATCTTTACCGGTGATTAATTATTATCAGAAATTAAACAGCGGTTCTTTTCAGACAGGAGACTGGATTGACTATAAAGATATCAAGCAAACGTTATTTTTTATTGATAAGCTGAGACAGGTAAATTTAATACCATTGACTATTGATATCGGCGGACAAGATATGTTAATATTTAATTTGAATGATGATAAAAAAATAGTTTTTAGTATTAGGAAAGAAAAAGAATCGCAAAATTATCAATTAGAGTTGATTATCAGACAGTTTAAAATACAGGGGAAAGAATTTAGGGGGATTGATTTAAGATTCAATAAACCGATTATACAGTTTTAATAGATAGAATCAGACAGAGTCAGATAAAATCGGATAGAATTAGATAAAAACCAATTAAATCCAGTTCCATCTGATTTCATCTGATTATATCTAGTTAAATTTATGGCAGACAACTTAATTTGCGGCATCGACATTGGCAGTTCAAAGATTGCGACTGTTGTTGGTATGTCCTCTGAAGAAACAGGTGAATTGAAAATCATCGGTTTTAATACTACACCAGCAAGAGGAGTGAGGAGAGGTTTAGTTGTTGATATAAAAGAAGCAACCGAGGCAGTTGAGGACAGTATTGAAAAGGCTGAGCGAATGGCCGGACATAAAATCAATCAGGCGTATGTAGCGGTTGGGGGACCCCATATTTCTTCTTTAAATTCGCATGGAATTGTAGCCGTCTCCAATCCTCAGGGAGAAATTAACGAAGAAGACGTAGAGAGAGTAATTGAAGCGGCAAAAGCCATCTCTCTTTCATCAACCAGAAAGATCATCGAAGTGATTCCCCGTGACTACATTGTTGACGGTCAATCGGGAATAAAAAATCCGATTGGAATGAGCGGAGTACGGCTTGAAGTGGAAACCCATATCATTACCGCTTCGGCCACCAATTTAAAAAACCAGGAAAGAATTTTAGGCGATTTGGGAATTGAAAATCAAGGATTCGTTTTTTCCGGTTTAGCGTCGGCCGAAGCAGTATTAACCAATACGGAGAAAGAGTTGGGAATAGTTTTGGTTGATATTGGCGGTGGAAAGATTGATCTATCAATATATGCTGATGGAGCCCTGTCTTATTCTTCTTCAATCCCGATTGGAGCCCGTCATATTTCCAATGACATTGCAGTTGGCCTGAGAGTTTCTTTGGACTCGGCAGAGAAAATAAAAATATTTTTGAGTAAAAATTTAAACGGAAAGAAAAAACCACCACAGATTAATTTAAGTGAACTTGACTTAGAGGAAAATCTAAATGAAGTGTCTTTGAAAACTTTAGTCGACGGTATCATTGCTCCGCGGTTGGAAGAAATTTTTAAATTGATTTTTGAAGAGATTGAGAAAAGTGGATTTGGACAACAAATTCCTTCGGGACTGGTAATTACCGGCGGTGGTTCCTTAACCATCGGTATGTTGGAAACGGGAAAAAGAGTCGTCGGTTTGCCAATAAGAATTGGATATCCGGAAAAAGTTACCGGTCTGGTTGACGAAATTATGGATCCTCAGTATGCGACGACAGTCGGCTTACTATTATATGGACTAAATAATAAATTAGTTGACAAAGATAACTTTAAAAATTTTGGTAAAATATTAAAAGATTTCAAATTAGGTAATTCAATTGGGAATTTGAAAAATTTTTTTAAGCAGTTTATTCCGTAAAACGGATAGAATCAGACAGAGTCAGATAGAATTGGATGAAATCGGATAAAACTGATTATATCTGATTAAATCCGATTATATCTAATTTTATCTAATTAAATCTAATATGCTTATCAAACCTCGAGCCGGACAGGCGGCCAGAATAAAAGTAGTTGGAATTGGCGGTGGTGGGGGAAACGCCCTGTCTTTTATGGTTGAGGAAGGTGGAATCAACGGCGTTGAGTTTATTTCTGTTAATACCGATGCCCAGGCACTTCTTAATAACAAGGCAACCGTAAAAATTCAGATAGGTGAAAATTTAACCAAAGGTTTAGGGTCCGGCGGCGATCCGGAAGTTGGCCGTCAGGCGGCTGAGGAGTCAAAGGAGAGGCTAAAAGAAGACCTGGCAGGAGCCGATATGATTTTTCTTGCCTGCGGAGAAGGTGGAGGGACGGGAACAGGAGCTACACCGATAATCGCTGAAATTGCAAAAGAAAGCGGCGCTCTGACGATCGCCGTTGTTACCAAACCGTTTGAATTTGAAGGAAGCAAAAGAAAGTTTTGTGCTGATGAGGGAATCATGCGGTTGAAAGAAAAAGTAGATACTTTAATTGTTGTTCCCAACCAAAGAATTTTAAATATCGTTGATAAGAAAACTCCGATTTTGGAAGCTTTCAAAAAGATTGATGCGGTTTTACATCAGGGTGTGAAGGGAATTGCCGAATTGATTACTACTCCGGGCTTGATTAATGTTGATTTTGCCGATATCAGGACAATTATGATAGGATCGGGTACGGCTTTAATGGGAGTGGGAGTAGGGAGCGGTGATAAGCGGGCAATTGCGGCTATCAAACAGGCGATTTCTTCACCCCTCCTGGATGTCTCAATTGAAGGAGCCAAGGGCGTTTTATTTAATGTCGTTGGCGGTCCTGATCTAACCATGGCCGAAGTTGATGAGGCCGCTTCAATTATTGCCAAATCAGTTGATCCTGATGCTGATATTATTTTTGGCGCTGTAATTGACGATAAAATGCTGGATCAAATTAAAGTGACAATCATTGCCACCAAATTTGATGATAACCGTTTGAAACTGTTCCGATTTAGAAAATCCGAAGACGTTGAACGGGAATCTATTTCCGCCAAAACTTTGTCAGATAAAGAAAAAAAATTAGATGAAGAGATTGAAAAGGATGAAATGAACAATGACGATGAATTTATTGATGATGACTCTGCCGAGTTTGATATTCCCGCTTTCCTGCGTAAAAAATAATCATTATAATCTTTATAATTTTTATAACTTATATATTATAATGATCGGATATGTTTAAGTTGGTCAATAGTAATCAAAACTTTCCCGAGATGGAGAAGAAGTGGTTGAAGCATTGGTATAAATCAGGGATAGATAAAAAATACCGGGAAAAAAATAATAAATCAGATAAGTATTTTTCCTTTTTGGACGGTCCGATTACTGCCAATAATCCCATGGGGGTTCATCATGCTTGGGGTCGGATTTACAAAGATCTTTGGCCCCGCTTTTACAATCTTTTAGGATATAAGCAACGATTTCAAAACGGTTTTGACTGCCAGGGACTTTGGGTTGAAGTCGAAGTTGAAAAAGAATTGAACTTAAGAACAAAAAAAGATATTGAAAATCTGGTTCCCGGAGATTCAAAAGCGTCAATCGCCAAATTTGTCCAGCTTTGTAAAGACCGTGTAAAAAAATTTTCCGATATTCAAACTGAACAATCAAAAAGGCTTGGTTATTTTGCCGACTGGGATCATTCTTATTTCACCATGAGTGATGAAAATAACTACATGATCTGGAACTTTTTGAAAAAATGCTATGAGCACGGCTGGATTTACAAAGGTCACGAATCGGTCCCCTGGTGTCCAAGGTGTGAAACAGCCATATCTCAGCATGAGATGCTGACGGAAGATTATAAGGAAATCGTACACGAGTCAGTGTTTTTCGAATTAAAAGTCAAAAGTCAAAAGTCAAAAGTCAAAAATAATGTTTATTTATTAGTGTGGACAACGACACCTTGGACAATACCGGCCAATATTGCCGTTGCTATCAACAAAGATTATGACTATTCATTAGTTAAAGGAACAAACGGAAAATTATTTTGGGTGGCTAAAGATTTGATTGCATCGGTTTTTGGCAAAGATTATAAGCGGATCGTCAAAACAGTTAAAGGACAAGAACTGGTTGGTTTAAAATATGACGGTTCATTCGATGATATTCCGGCAGTAAGTAAAGTTAAAAAAGAAAATCCAAACAATTTTCATACTGTAATTGCAACCGATGAAATGATTCTGCCGATTTCTTTGACGGAAGGAACGGGATTAGTACACACTGCCGTATCGGCGGGAGTTGAAGATTTTAAGCTCGGAAAAAAATACGGACTGCCGATGATCCCCGTCATTGAAGATAATGCTGACTACCGGTCTGATATGGGATTTTTAGCCGGAAAAAATGCTAAAAAGCATCCGGAAATTATTCTTAATTATTTACGTGAAAAAGACGTTGTCTTTAAAACCCATCATTATAAACACCGTTATCCGGCCTGTTGGAGATGTAAAACTGAATTAGTATGGAAGGTGGAGGATGAGTGGTATGTGGCGATGGATAGGGCAGGCAGGAAGATGGAAGATGGAAGATGGAAGATGGAAAATAAGACATTACGGCAGAGGATGATTGAGGTGGCAAAGAAGATAAAATGGATGCCGGAATTTGGACTTGATCGGGAACTTGATTGGCTGAAAAATATGCATGATTGGCTGATTTCCAAAAAAAACCGTTACTGGGGCTTGGCTCTTCCGATCTACGAATGTAAAAAATGTAAACATTTTGAAATGATCGGTTCAAAAGAAGAATTAGAAAAACGGGCCGTTTCCGGTTGGAAAGAATTTCTTGGTCATACACCTCATAAGCCGTTTATCGATGAAATTAAAATAAAATGTTCTAACTGTGATGCGGTCGTTGACAGGATAAATGATGTAGGCAATCCTTGGCTTGACGCCGGAATAGTTGCTTATTCTACAATCGCAAAAAACAATCAAGGTGAGCCGCTATATTCAAAAAACAAAGAAGAATGGAAAAAATGGTTTCCGGCCGATTTTATCACCGAGTCTTTTCCCGGCCAGTTTAAAAATTGGTTTTATGCGCTGATTGCCGAATCAACGGTTCTTGAAAATGAACCGCCGTTTAAGCGGGTGTTGGGATTTGCAACTTTAATTGGAGAAGATGGCCGGCCGATGCATAAAAGCTGGGGGAATGCGATTGAATTTAATGAAGGAGCTGATAAAATCGGCGCAGATGTCATGCGCTGGATGTTTGCCCGTCACAATCCGGCGGATAATATGTTATTTGGTTATAAAAAGGCCGACGGGGTAAGACGTCAGTTTTATTTGATGCTATGGAATGTGTACAAGTTCTTCGTTGAATATGCGAATTTAGATCAGTGGTTACCGGATCGGAAACACAATTTTTATCACACGAGAGTCTCTCCCTCGCCTAAAGGCGGGGCCCCTCTCGAAAGTGAAAAAATTGTTTTTTCCTTACCGGTCAGCAAAAATATTCTTGACAAATGGATTCTCAGCAGATTTATTTCCTTAGTTATTTTCGTGGAAAAAAATCTTAAAGAATTTAGCGCAAAAGACGCCGCTTTGGAAATTGAAAAGTTCGTATCTGATCTGTCAACCTGGTTTATCCGGAGAAGCCGTGACCGGGTCTGGGTTAATTCAGATGATAAAGTCGATAAGAACAATTTTTATGAAACGCTTCACTATATTTTGGTTGATCTATCGATAATTATTTCTCCTTTTATTCCATTTGTTGCCGAGGAAATCTATACGAACTTGACTGGAGGAGAGTCTGTGAATCTTGAACAATGGCCAATGCAAAATTCGAAATTCGAAATTCAAAATTCGAAATTAGAAAACGAAATGACATTGGCGAGAAAAATAGTTGAAGCAGGTCAGGCGGAGAGAAAAATGGCCGGTGTTAAAATACGTATCCCATTGGCAAACCTAAAAATAAAGACGGAATCGTCTGCTAATTTTAAATCAATATCCGACGAAGTTTGGGACGTTGTTTTAAAAGAATTAAATGTCAAAAATATAACCGTGAACAATAATTTTCATTATCCGAAGAAGGTAGTTAAAGTGACTCCTGAGCAATTGGAAAAAGAGGGAAAGCTTAGAGGGTTAATTCGCCAGATTCAAGGTGAGAGAAAATTAAAAGGATTAAGGCCGGACGATAAAATTAATTTAACAATTCCCAAGGAATTTGAAGAAGAAAAGGATTGGATTGCAAAGCGAGTCTTAGCCAGCAAAATTGTTTTTGGTAATAAAGTTTTTATTCAATAAAATGGTTGTTATTTCAAGTTTCCTTCTTTCAATTTTTGGACTATTTAATCTTTTTGGATTAAATCATGACCTTTTTTTTCGTCAATTTATCTATTTAATCTTTGGTTTCTTAGGCTATTATTTTTTAAAATCAATAGGATCGCATTTTTTTAGGATTAACAGCAAATTTTTTTACTGGTTTTTTATCGTGATTTTATTGATCACTTTTATTGTTGGACTGGAGATAAGAGGTTCAAAACGCTGGCTGAATTTTTATTTTTTTAATTTTCAGGGTTCGGAATTTTTTAAGGTTTTTTTTATCTTGTTTTTATCGGAAGTTTTAACAAAAAAAAATCTTTTATATAATTCTTTCTCTAATTTTATAAAGATTTTTTTATATTTTTTACTGCCTTTTTTTATTATATTTAAGCAACCGGATTTAGGCAATGCAATGGTTTATTTTTTTATTTTCATCGCTCTCATTATGTTTTCAACCGTTCCCAAAAAATATCTTGGATATTTTATCGGGCTCGTTCTTTTGTTTACACCGGTTGGTTGGTTTTTGATGAAAGATTATCAAAGAGACAGAATATTAAGTTTTATTAGTCCACATCTTGATACCCAGGGAACCGCTTACAATATGATTCAATCCGTAATTACAATTGGATCAGGAATGTTTTTTGGCCGGGGACTGGGACTGAGCACTCAATCTCGGCTATTTTTTTTACCGGAAAATACGACTGATTTCGCTTTCGCCTCACTTGTTGAGCAGTTTGGTTTTTTTGGAGGATTTGTTGTTCTCATTTTTTTTACTTTGATTTTTATTCATTTGGCGAAAAAAACAATTCATTTTTATTATGAAAAAACAGAAAACGGTCAGAAAAACTTTCTTTATTGTTTGGGGATCTTGACTTATTTTGTCTCGCAAACGATCATAAACCTTGGTATGAACATGGGAATTATGCCGGTAACCGGAATCGCGCTGCCGTTTATTTCCTATGGAGGGTCGTCAGTATTAGCGATTTTATTGGGTCTTGCACTAATACCGTAAAACGGGTCGGTCAAGACCGACCCCTACAATAAATACAATTGCTAACAAATTATTTTCTTGTATAATTTATAACTATGGCTACATATGCAGTTATTAAGACCGGAGGTAAACAGTATTTAGTTAAAGAAGGGATGACAATTACCGTTGATCAGCTCAATGTTGAACCCGTCTCCGTCCCGACCAAAGCGTCGGGACTACGGCGAGGCAAGGAAGGAAAAAAGATAGAACTGGAGACTTTATTGAAGTTTGATGAAGAAGGAAAAGCTTTTGAATTGGGCCAACCGATTTTAAAGGAAAAAGTTACCGCTGAAGTTATTGAAAACGTTAAAGGCGACAAAATCAGAATTGCCAAATTTAAAGCTAAATCAAGATACAGAAAAGTAAGAGGATTTAGAGCGAAATTGACCAAGCTAAAGATAGTCAAAATCTAAATCCGAAGCACGAAATCCGAAATCCGAAACAAATTCGAATTTTGGAAATTTTAAATTTTAAACATTGTTTCGAACTTCGATATTCGAATTTCGAATTTATATTAATATGGCTCATACAAAGGCTCAAAAAACAGTTAAAGGAAATCGTGACTCAAGGTCTAAAAGACTTGGAGTTAAGGTCTTCGGTAATCAGGAAGTTAAACCCGGCAATATCATTATTCGTCAAAGAGGTACAAAAGTTAGACCCGGACCGGGAACTTTGTTAGGTCGAGACTTTACAATTATGGCGTTAATTAAAGGAAAAGTTGAGTTTTATAAAAAACTGGGAGTTTCTTACGTCAAGGTAGTGTAAAATTATTTAATGATTCAGGATATAACTTCATTATTAAAACAGATAAAAGAAAGTGATGATATTTTTCAAAAATCCCGTTTACTTGAATATTTAATAAGAGAAAAAAATCTTAGGGTAATAGATTTAGCCAATAAAATCGGTTATAAATCTTCCTACATCTGTCATCTTTTACGACTTAAAAAAATTCCTGAAGTTATAGTTGACGGTTATTATTCCAAATCCATCAGTTCCAGTCATTTATATATTCTTTCCCGTCTTAACGATAAAAAACAGATGATTGATCTTTATGAAAAAATTTTGGGGGAAGATTATACCGTCGGGCAGACTGAAAGCGCAGTGAGAAATTATCTTTACCAAGTTAAGAGCATCGGCAAATATATCAATAAAGAAAATACGGAAAAATTAACCCAAAAAATTAAAGAAAAATATTCCGAGCTTGATATTAAGATTATCCAAACCAGGATTAAAGGCAAGATTATTTTAGAGATAAAAGGGGATTTGGAGAAGAGTTCAAAAATATTAAAACAGATTTTAGAGAAGTTAATTGAGTAATAATTAACCTGACACTGTTTGTCATCCCCTCGAAGGAGGGGGATCCAGTCTTAAATAGGACTAATGTTTATGGTATCTATCGTCATTTATTTTCCTTTCTAGCAATCTAATCTCCTCATTTTGTAGGTTATAAGCGGTTGACAGGGTTTTTTAATATTTTAAAATTAAATATTAATTAAAAAATGTCCGATAAATTTAGAGACAAATATAGAATTCCATCAACCCGTTTACCAAATTGGGATTATTCAGATAACGGGTATTATTTCGTAACGATTTGCACCAAAGACAAAGAAGAATTTTTCGGCGGAATCGTTAATAATAAAATACAATTATCTGAAATTGGTAAAATTGTAGAAAAATATTGGTTAGAAATTCCAAATCATTTCACGTTTGTTGAATTAGATGAATTCATAATAATGCCAAATCACATGCATGGGATTGTGATAATTAAAAACGAAAATCATGTTGTTCCCAATGTAGAGACAAGGCATTGCCTTGTCTCTACGACGGATGCAAACAAAAAAACAAATCGTTTTCAAAATCAAGGCAAACATACCATTTCGTCAATTATTGGTTCGTATAAATCAATATGTACGAAAATTATTAATAAAATACAAAACAATGAATTTTTCGCCTGGCAATCACGATTTTATGATCACATCATTCGTAATGAAAAAGAATTTTATCGAATCAGACAATATATCAAAGATAACCCAATGAATTGGAATGGTGATAGAAATAATTCTGCAGATTTATGGATTTAGTAAAGGGTACGAAAAGTTTATTATTACAAAAAAGTATATTTCGGTTGAATAATTGAAGAGTCTCTGATATTTTAAGAATATTATGGCGTTAATTATTGTTGAATCCCCTACTAAAGCTAGGACATTCAACTACATTTTAAAGTCTAAAGGTGGGGAAGACAAAAATAATTACTTTGTTTTTGCATCGATGGGTCATATCCGCGATCTTCCGAAAAGTAAAATTGCCATAGATTATGAACATGATTTTAGGCCTGACTTGGAACCGATTTTAAATAAAGAAAAAATCATTACCCAACTCCAAAAGTTAGCGGCGGAAAATCAGGAAATAATCCTCGCGACCGACTTAGACCGCGAAGGTGAGGCAATCTCTTATCATATTGCTTATATTCTGGGTTATATTAACGAGGATTGGCCAAACATTGCTTTTAAAGAAGGTGTTTCTTTAAAAAGAATTATTTTTCATGAAATAACGGCAAAAGCATTGGAAGAAGCTTTAGCCAATCCAGAAACTCTTAGATTTGATTTGGTAAAAGCTCAGTTTGCCAGGCGGATATTGGACCGGATAGTCGGTTATGAACTTTCACCACTTCTTTGGAAAAAAACCGGGAAAAATTGGCTTTCGGCAGGTCGTGTTCAGACGGTAGCTTTAAGACTAATTGTTGAACGGGAAAAAGAAATTAAAAACTTCAAGACTGAAGACTATTTTCAGATTTTTGGTTTGTTTGAGCAGGATATCAAGGCAAAATTAATCTCAAAAGATAATCTTCCTTACGAACAGAAATTTACTTTAAAATTATTTGCCGGAGAATATCAATATGTAAAAACGATAATTAACAAAGAAAATGTTGAGCCAATTAAACAGGATTGTTTGAATGATAAATTTAAAGTCTTAAATGTTGAAGAATCTATAAATCCCCGTTATCCGATGCCGCCTTACACGACTTCGCTTTTGCAACAGGATGCCTACTATAAACACGGATTCTCTTCCAAACAAACGATGCGTCTGGCCCAGGATTTGTATGAACGCGGTTTAATTACTTATCACCGTACCGATTCATTCAATCTGTCAGCTCGTTTTGTTTTCCCAGCCAAGGAATATATTGAGAAAAAATTTGGAAAAGAATATGCTCTTGAAAAACCGAGAGGATTTAGAACCCGGTCCCGTTCCGCTCAGGAAGCCCATGAGGCAATCAGGCCGACAAAATTATTGGAAATGAAAGCCGCCTTCAAAGGGAAAAAGGAATCAAAATTAACTATAAATCACCAAAGACTTTATACGTTGATTTTCAACCGTGCGATTGCAACCCAGATGAAAGAAGCCCAGATAAAAAATGTTAAAACCCAAATCATTTCCGATAAAAACTATCTTTTTGAAAGCGAGCAGCAGCAGGTAATTTTCGACGGATTTTTAAAAGTATTTGATCCGTTTTTTGTTGCCAATCACCAAACGATTATCAAATTAGAAAAAGATGTCCCAATCAATATAAAAACTTTGGAGGAAAAAGCTCTTTTAAGCAAGCCGCCGCCCCGTTATAACGAGGCTTCATTAATCCGGGCCTTGGAGGAAAAAGGAATCGGTCGCCCCTCAACTTACGCAATGATTATTTCTTTAATTCAAGCTAAAAATTATACGGAAAAGGACGGCCGGTATTTTATTCCGACTTCAGTCGGGACTTCAATCTGCGACTATCTTTCAAGTAGTTTTCCAACAATTTTTGATCTTTCTTATACGGCAAATCTTGAGGACGGTTTAGACAGAATTGCAAATCGCGAGGAAGATTATATTAAGTTATTAAGAGATTTTTATACACCATTTAAAAAAGAACTGGATATAAAAAAAGAAGACAGTTCAGTATTAAAGATAGAAGACGATATAAAAGGAATTTGTCCTGAAGATGGAGGGAATTTAATTTCCCGCTTTTCCAGATTTGGAAAATTTATTGCTTGTGCCAATTATCCGAAGTGTAAATACACTAAGTCAATCGTAAAAATTGTTAAAAATCGAAAATGTCCACTTTGTCAAGCTGATGTTGTGGTAAAATTTACTAAGACTAAAAAAAGATTTTATGGATGCGGGAATTATCCGAAGTGTAAATGGAGCGCATGGACGTTAAAGCAAAATAAAATATAAAATATAAAAGATAAAAGATACAAACTAAAATTTTTGATATTTTTTAATATGTGTTTTTTATATTTTATTTTTAATTTTTTATATTAAAATGAAGTACATCTTCATCTCCGGTGGTGTGATTTCGGGAATCGGTAAAGGTATTACCGCCGCTTCCATCTCTCTTCTCCTGAAACAAGCCGGTTATAGGGTGGCTCCTTTGAAGTTTGAAAACTATTTAAATTTAGATGCCGGAACGATTAATCCGATTGAACATGGAGACGTTTTTTTATGTGAAGATGGGACTGAGGCTGATATGGACATCGGCACTTACGAAAAATTTTTAAACGAAGACATGGGGAAAGATAATTTTGTGACAATCGGAGAAATTTATAAAACCGTTATTGACCGCGAAAGAAGATTTGAATATCGAGGTGAAGATGTCGAAGCAATACCTCACATCACTAATGAAATTATTGACAGGATAAATAGTTTGGGAAAAAAGAAAAAGGCTGATATTGTTGTCATCGAACTGGGAGGGACGGCCGGCGAATATCAAAACATTTTTTATTATGAAGCGTCCCGGATTTTAACTTTAAAAAATCCCGGTGATGTTACTCATGTCCATGTTTCATATGTCCCAACGCCATCTCACTTGGGTGAACCAAAAACCAAACCGACCCAACTATCCGTCCGAACATTAAATTCAATGGGTATCCAGCCGGATTTTATCGTCGCCCGGTCGGAAAAACTGCTGGATAAAAGAAGAATTGAACGGTTTGCTTTATTTTGCAATGTCCAGCCGGAAAATATTATTTCCAATCCGGATGTCTTGCATCCCTATGAAGTTCCTTTGATTTTGGAAAAACAACAGTTGGCGGAAAAAATTTTAAAAGGACTAAAATTGAAAGTTGTTAAGCCGGATCTGTCCGCCTGGCAAAAGTTGGTTGATAAAATCTATGCTAAAAAATCTGGAAAAATTATTAATTTGGCAATCGTTGGAAAATACTTCGGAACGGGTGATTATCAGTTGAGGGATTCTTATGCAGCTTTATTTGACGCATTAAATCATGGAGCTTTTGATTTGGGGATTGAAGTGAAAACTCATTGGATCGATGCGGAAAAGGTTGAGAAACAGGGAGTAGAAATTATAGGTAAACCGGATGGTTTGATTGTTCCGATCGGTTGGGGAGAGCGAGGGGCTGAAGGGATGATCGCCGCCGCTTCATATGCGAGGATTAATAATATTCCATATCTGGGTTTATGTTACGGGATGCAGTTGGCCGTCATTGCCTTTGCCCGTGATATCCTGGGTTGGTCTGACGCCGATACCAATGAAAATAACGAAAAAACCAAACATCCGGTCATTCATCTTATGCCGGCCCAAAAAAAATATATGGACAAACGCTCCTATGGAGGAACGATGAGACTTGGTACTTGGGATGCAAAGGTTAAAAAAGGAACGAAAGCGTTTGAGATTTACGGAACAGAAAATACCAGCGAAAGACATAGACATAGATATGAATTCAACGATGAGTTTGTCCGCGATTTTGAAAAAAACGGTCTGGTGATCAGCGCCCGGTCGGTGGTAGAAAATTTGGCCGAGATTATGGAGCTACCTGAATCGGTACATCCTTTTTATTTTGGTACACAGGGACATCCGGAGTATAAAAGCAGACCACTATCTCCACATCCAATATTTGTAGCATTCCTTAAGGCTTGTAAAAAGGGCGTTTAATCGTTATAATAGTTAACTATGTCAAACTCATTTCTCTACAAAGAAACCAGATATAAAGTTGGTGACACTGTATCCATCGACTACAAACTAAAAGAGGGTGATAAAGAACGAATTCAGATTTTTAAAGGAATAATCGTCAAGGTCAGGGGCGACTGCGAAGCCAACCGGATGTTTACAGTAAGAAAGATATCAAAGACGGGAACCGGAGTGGAAAAAATTATTCCCTTGCTATCTCCCTACATTGCCAAAATGGAGTTGGTCAAAAAATCTTCTTATCAAAAAGCTAAACTTTATTTTATCCGTGATTTAACTGAACAGGAAGTGAGAACAAAATTATATCAGGTAAAAAAGAAAGTTATCACTAAACATAAAAAGGTCAATGAGCCTTTATCAAAAAAATCTCGGTAAAATTGGCGAAGATCTCGCTTTAGACTATTTAAAGTCTCACCGTTTTTCTATCCTCGAAAAAAATTTTCATTCTAAATTTGGCGAAATTGATATTATTGCCGAAAAAAACCGCTGCTTATTTTTTATCGAAGTTAAAACCAGATCAAATTTAAATCATGGCGCGCCATATGAAGCGGTCAACAAACGAAAAATCTATCACATAAAAAAAGTTGCCCAATATTATTTGTTGAAAAATACTTATTCAGACTATAAACTTAAGATAGGCGTTTTTTCAATATTGATTGAAAAAGGAAAAGTAGATTTAAAGTTTTGGGGAAACATAGAGGGTTGATCCGCCCATTCTTGCTTTGAGACTGAACTCATCGCTATTCGCTCGACGTCTCAAAGAGCGAATTTAGGCGGACTTAAGAATTTGTAATTACTCATTAGAAATTCGTAAACAAATTCTAAAGGGGGTGAAAATATAAATGGTTGAATTAATAAATGTGATTCTGTTTGATTTTTTTAAGAATTTAGGAGCTTTTATGCCTAATTTATTTGGGGGATTATTGATTCTTATCGTCGGTCTTTTAATCGGAGGCATTGTCAAGCACCTGATCGTGACCGTGGTTACTTTTTCCAAGATAGATCTTTTGTTTCATAAAACCAAATTACTCAAAAAGGAAGAAGTAAACATATGGACAGAGGTTTTATCGGAAATTTTAAAATGGATGCTGATCGTGGTCTTTTTGGTGCCGGCCCTTGAAGTCTGGGGATTATCAAAGGCGACTGCTGTCGTCAATGAAATTCTTTTCTATTTGCCAAATGTAGTTGTGGCTGTTGTCATCGCTTTTGTGGGTATATTGGCGGCTAAGTTGACATCGGATTTGGTACGTCACAGCGTAAAAACAGTCGGATCATCCGCCAGCAATAGCTTAGCGGTTTTTACCCGCTGGACGATTATGTTTTTTACGGTTTTGGTAGTGCTTAATCAGTTAGGTGTTGCACAGGATCTGATAAGAATTTTATTTACCGGAATTGTGGCCATGTTGTCACTGGCCGGGGGATTAGCTTTTGGCCTAGGAGGCAAAGACGCAGCTAAAGAGATGTTGGAGGAGATAAGAAATAAGCTAAAATAGTTATAGATAGTTAAAAATGGTTAAAAATAGTTAAAGAGAGTTGTTTTTGTGGTAGAATTAGCTTGTTTTAAATCTTTAATTTTTGATATTTAATATTTCTTTCCGGTCCCGTCGTCTAGCGGCCTAGGACATCTGGTTTTCAGCCAGAGAATCAGGGGTTCGAATCCCCTCGGGATCACAAAAATTTAAAAATAATCTCCGTTTGATTCCATGAAAATGTCTCTCTCTTGTTATTTTGAAAATCTACGCTATTCGTTTTATTTCCACTGCAATAATGATTTATTCGGCGATGCAGTTGACAAAGTAACGAACTGTGAGCCCAGGGATACGAAATTGGAACTATATCTATACGGACTTGTTTGAACTATATGGTGGGTTGGGTTTAGCTTCAAGTGGTAGTGATTCTTATCTCCCTTTGGAATATGGAACAAACGTTTAGGAATTCAAATTAATTTCCTATTCACAACTATTGAATTGAAAAAAACAGTCAAATATCCTATAATACATAAATGTCAGAACTTCAAAGAAGGCCTCTATTTGATGCTGGTTTCTCTGCAAAAATGCATGAGCGTATTGAAGCACGGTCCCGAATAGCTTTAGCTGAATTTGCTCAAAACGGTTGGAAACTTAGTTATAATGATGGATTTGCAGGAATTTCAATACAAGAACTTAAAAGGGTTGGATATAAAATAGCCGACTGTAAAAATATTTGGCAAGTATACGATATATTAGGAGAAGAATCTTCTATCGGTCTTTGCTACTATGATGTAGTTATAAGACCACAACACCTTAGAGCTTACGATAAAATGAATAAAATATTAGAAAAACTTGAACCTAGCCGCGTTGAAAGAGGTATAGATTTGGGTACAGGGACAGGAGAAATGGCACTTGTCCTTGGCAAAAGATGCGAACATATTACAGCTATCGACATTACTCCTTCCCTACTTAAAGTTGCCAAAAAAAAATTACTAACTGCCAAAAAAAGAGGTAATCTTGGTGACTTTGATATTAAAATTATGGATGTACTTAACTTGAACTTACCAGAAGAATCAGTAGATATAGTCATAGGAAACGGTCTTCAATCATATTTAACAAATGAAGAATTACTAGTAATGATGGAACAGGTACGAAGGGTATTAAAAAAAGGTGGAAGATATTATGAATATCAAGCGGATAACCCAGATCCTCCTGAATATAAAACATCCCAAAGAGCTTATCTCGTCGGAGAAATAGTCTCCGCGATAGTAGGACATACATTTACGAGACAAAATGTTGAAAATCAAAAAAAATTAAAAGTTCCTGGTTTTGACCTAACCGCCCTAAATATTGTAGATAATATAACTCCAAGAGGATATAAAGAAGTTCTTTTAAAATTTACAAAAAAATAATTTTATATTGTCAAAACAACCTATGTGAGCCCAGACAGAATCGAACTGTCATCTAATCCTTAGAAGGGATTTATTCTATCCGTTGAACTATGGACTCTACTTTTTAAAATATTTTTTTGTTCTCCAAATCCTTCCTTTACCTTTATTTAAATTTTTAAAATTTAAGGTTAAGGAATGACAGTTAGGACATAACAATCTTAAATTTTCTTCTTTATTATTTTCAGAATTACCATCAATATGATCCATTTCTAAGGGTACATATCCTTTAAAATGCACTTTATTCCAACCACATTTAGAACATCGCTCTCCATATTTATTAACTAAATATTTTTTAATGTGCGCTGAAATATTTTTGGTATTAATACCCCTATTACCACTTACATTTCCTTTTTTCCATTTATCAATATATAATTGATATTGATAAATTACTTGACACTTATTAGAGCAAAATTTTTTTTGATATCTTTTAATAAGCTTTATTTTACAGTTTAAACATTCCATTGTTTTCTTATTTTACCATCTGTTGTCTAACAAATGGTAAACATATTTGAGCCCCCTCGCAGAATCGAACTGCGGTCAACGGTTTACAAAACCGCCGCTTTTCCACTAAGCTAAGGAGGCATAAAAGTGCCGCGGGAGCGAGTCGAACGCTCACGACCTATTCGGTCACAGGATTTTAAGTCCTGCGTGTATGCCATTCCACCACCACGGCTGATTTTCAACTCTTATATTATAGACTATTCAGAGAAGATTTTTTTAATTAAATTAATTATGTATTATCGACCTGCCTGCCGGCAGGCAGGTTAATCGATTAAGCATTTTGTACAGTTGATTAATCGACTGTACATTATGTTTTAAAATCATTGTAGATATAATTCTGGTTTTGTATACTTAAAATCACACAGTGATAAATTTAATTTTATATTTAATCGTGGTTTTTTGCCTTCTTGTATTTTTAATCTTCATGTCTGTTTACGGACTTTCCCTGATCTATTCTTCACTTATGGGAGCTCCTTACGTACCGACAAAAAAAAAGCTTGCCCTGGAAATTTTGAAAGAAGTTAAATTTAAAAAAAACGGTTTGTTTGTCGAGCTTGGAAGCGGCGATGGAAGGATAATCAGGACTGCCGTCACAAATTTTAATGTCAGAGGAATTGGAATTGATATAAACCTGCTTTTAGTTGTTTGGGCAAACTTGCTAAATTATCTGGTCCCGCCTAGGGCGGGAGACAAATTAATTTTTAAAAACGAAAATATTCTTGATACTGATTTAACAAAGGCTGATTATATTTATCTTTTTCTTTTTCCGGCGTTAATCGATAAACTCATACCGAAATTCGATAAAGAATTAAAGAAGGGCGCAATTATCATCTCACACGGATTTCCGATGAATGAATTCAAGAATAGATTGATTAAGAGAGTCGATAGAAAACCGTTTCCGACGTACTACTACAAAGTTAAATAATTTCTTCTTTTCTTTTCCTGACAAACGAAATCCACTCTTCCACCACCTCAAAGATCAATTTAAACGGTGCTTCGATGATAAAATCAAAGATAAAAATAAAAAAGTTTAATTTGGCAATTTCCGAGCTGAAAAATTTTCCCAGTGATAAAATCGGCATAAAGAAAAAATCGACGATTGGAGTAAGAATATTTTCTTTTTCTTCCAATCTTAACTCTTTCGTTACCTGGCGGATTCGATAGGAAAAAAATGTCACGACGCTGACAAAAAAAATAAAAATTACCTGACTGACTAAATTAAAACCGATATTTTTAAGAAATTCATAGATCAAAGTCAAAGTTATTAAAAAGGTAAGTGAATAAAATATCGTAAAACCAAAGATCAAGATTGGCCGCTTCGGTGATGATTTTTTGGGAACAAAAGCAACCTTGGTTTCAAAAGATTTATCACCATCGATGACATCAATTAAGCGGCGATATATTTTTCTGGTATTGTCTTCGCCGGGAATCTTGAAAAAACCAAGAATGACGATCATCAAAATCGGTGGGAAGATGCTGTTAATGATTATGGCGTTTCGGCTGACTTCACCATAAAAATAATTGGAAATAGGTATTTCCAAAATAATGGCAAAAAGCATTTTGGTCAATAATATGTAAATAAAACTACGGACAGCCAAAGTTCTCACTCTGGCCCCCAACTGTTGGTATTTATCCCTGCAGGCCTGATCAACTTCACTCCAAAGAGTTTCTTTATTGCTCAAAATTGTCTGAAGCTCATTGGGTTTATTTTTTATCAGGGCAAACAAAATTAAAAAAGGCGGTAATTGCTTGCGGGTAAATTTAATTAAATTATCAACATAAGGATTGGCGACCATGTCATCAATTTTTTTGAAAATTGACGGCAGTTTAGTAGTAAAATTTTGTAATTCATTTTCGGAATAATTAATCAGTGTTTTATAAAAAGTAACGAAAAGATGGTAACGAAGATAAGCCCGGTCACTTTTGGCGAAGATCTTTTCAATCGCGACCAAAAAGAAACTATCTTTCATGTCTTCTTTTAAACCCTCTATTTTTATTTTTTTCCGCAAAACCTGATAGATAAAAAAAGTTAAATTAGACTGAATAGCTGCCGATTCCGGCTTGAGAGTCTCCTCAATTTCGCAGGTTAAAAGGTCAAATAAAAATTGATCAAGAAAAAAACGCAATTCGCTATCACGTCCGATGACCATCTGACGGCGAAGTAAAAGATACTTATTAATCAAAGCTTGAATTATTACCGTATCCTCGGTCCCCAAAACACCATTATCAAAATACCGGGCCCATAAAAGTTCACGGAGTAAATTTTCCGCTTCGCCCCGGCCATCGGGATTTAAAGAAAAGCGTCTTTTTAAAATTCGTTCTATTGCTGCTCTTAAAATCAAATGATCTTCGCGAAATTCGACGGCGTTTCTCACCTTTTCATATACTAAAGCAAAAAAAGAGACAGTCTGGGAAACTGACAAAGCGGAGATATCATCGGGTTTTGTTTTGGGCTTAACGGATTTTATTGCGTCAATGAGGGCTTGGGTGAACTGGGAAAGAACAATCTTAGTATCTTCTGTTTTCTTAACTTCTTCATCTGGCATAAGGTAGGCATATTATAGTCAAAATAGAGTAGTTTATCAAGTTTCAAGTTCGTCAAGTTTATCAAGTAGTGGCGTGATTTATCACGCCATCAATCCAATGAGGAAACATTCACTCCGGATTTAAAATCTATCTCACTTAAACTATGAAGAATTTTGTTTACTTGAGATTTTAATTGATCATATTTTTCCTGAGTCTTGCCTTCAAACTTGATCGTCAAATATGGGCCGTTTTGTGAGGCGCGGACGATCATCATTTCTGCGTCCGTATCCATCCTGACTCCGTCAATCTCCACATATTTTGCCGTCGGGTAAAACTTTTTAATTTTACCGCCGATTTTATCAGTGACAACGGAAAACTTGACGTTATCCGGACAACCGACTTTGATTTCCGGACTGGAAAAATAATGGGGGAGTCTGGAAATTACTTCTTTGAGAGACAGATTAACTCGTGTCAGATAAGCCAATAATCTAAGGGATGCGATTGCCCCGTCGTCATGTCCGTAAAAATTGTCACAGAAGAAAAAATGTCCTGATAATTCACCGCCAAAAATAGCTCTTTCTTCACGGACTTTGGCTTTGATAAATGAGTGTCCGACCTTCCACATGATTGCCTGTCCATCACTTTGTTTAATCACCTCGTTTACCTGTTTTGAACAAAGGACGTTATATATAATTTTGGAACCCGGTGCAAAGTCCAAAACGTCTTTGGAAAAAATTGAAACCAAAGTATCATTCCAGATAAGATTTCCTTCGTTGTCAACGACACCCATACGATCTCCGTCGGTATCATATGAAAACCCAAGATCAGCTTTTTCCTGAATGACCCGTTTAGCTAATCTTTCCTGTACTTCTTTTGCGGTTGGATCAGCAACACCGACTGGAAAAGTCGGATCGGGAGTCGTGTTTTGTTCAATAACTTCACAACCGACGGAGCGGAGGATTTTCGGAAGAAACAAACCGGTTGTTGCGGCACAGGAATCAACAACGACTTTAAATTTTTTTATCTTGCCGATTCGTCTCAGTAAATCTTTTTGGTAGTCGGGGAATATATCAAATTTTATGTGTTCGCCCGTTTTATCTAATTTGACAAATTGGCCTGATTTGACTAATTGGCGGAATTTTATAATTTCTTCAGTGACCATCGTCTCTGAGTAGCCGGTCCCGAATTTGAAACCGTTATATTCTTTGGGATTATGGGAAGCAGTAATCATGACCATTCCGCGAGTCCGGAAATAGTACTGGGCAAAATAACAAATTTGAGAAAGAGTAATCCCGATGTCGTAAACAGTAATACCCGACTCTGTTAAACCTTTGACAAAAACATCGCGAAAACGGGGAGATGATTCACGTGAATCAAAACCAATAACGCAGTCATAGTTCCTTCTTTGCAGTAAATAGGTGGCGTAACCTTTTGCCAATATTAAAACGTTTTCATCGTCAAGATCGGTGCCTACAATGCCTCGTAAATCGTAACCGCGGAAGACATGATCGGGGACTTGTTTCATAAATTTATTTTAACACAAATAATAGCATGCCAATATTTCCAGCGATTTTTTTATTGAGAACGGCGTTCCATTCGTTTTTGAATTCACATCAATTCTATGTAAACCCTGATAGAAATTTATTAAGTTTTCCCGTTTCCAATATTTGGCCTGATTGGATAATTTGGCTATCTGCCAGGACATTAATTTGGGTAATTTTTCTCCCATTTTTGTAATCAAAATATTTCTCATATGACGAGCCAGCATAATGAAAATAAAAATGTCTTCAGTTGACTCGGAAATTGTTTTCAAAATAAAAATAAACTGTTTTAAATTTCCCGGATAACAGGAGTCAAGCAGTTTGAAAATTGTCTGACTGGGTTTAAGCTCTTTAATAACGATTCCTTTGATTGATTTTAAATCGCGCGCCGACGTCTCTTCTTCCCAGTCAAAAAGCTGGATTTTTTTAGAGTTAATGATATCTTTAATTTTCTTTTCAGTTTTAACATTTAATTTTTTAAAAACTTTTTTATTTAAGTTGCTGGTAAAATAAACTCTTTTTTGGGTAAATAATGAAGCTGAAGAAGCCTCGTTTTCATCCAATTCTAAAACTAGTCGGTAATCAACATTAACAATCTCGTAACCTTTTTGCGCAAATAATTTCTCTTGCTCCAAAAAATAATTCCGGGACGAAATCGAATCCTCGCCACAGATAATGGTTAGCATGCTTTTATTATAAATTTTTAATTTTAAAAAATACAGTTGATTTTTATAATGGTTTATAGTATGATATTAATCATTAAATAGTTATTTAAGAAACTATGGGACTGCCAAAGGAACTGCCAAAAAAAAATCCAATTTCAAGAAGAGATTTTTTAAAATTAGGAGCAGCCGCATTGGGAGGGGTTGTTTTAATCGCCTGTGATCCTTTGAAAGATTTTACTCCTGTTGTAAAAGAGCTACCACAATCACCTGAAACAAAAAATATGAGTTTGATGATGAGAGAAATTAGCCAACTTTTTCCAAAATACAATCCTAAATTAACTTATTTGAAGGCAGGTGAGCTAGGCGATGATGGAAGAAAACAGGTTGATAGACACTACATTATTTTTTCTTCTATGAAAACTTCTGATGAACTAAAGGCTCATTCTCAATTTTTTCAAGATCTTGAAAAAGAACCTCTACTTACTACTTTGGTGGATGCATTTTCTTTTTCGGCTGCTCAAGTTAAAGAGACTCCGGGCGGACAAGCCTTTGTTCCTCCTGTAACTACAACCGAAGCTATAAGAAGAATAAGGGAGGATCATGAAAAAGACCAAGATTTAGAACCGCCTAATTATAAAGACGCCACTGATTTCGTTGGTGTAGCAGTAAAGACAGCGGATGGTGAAGTTTATTTATTTGAAGCGCACAAATCTGGCTGGGGTTTACCTAGTTTAATTCCTCTTGCGGATATTGTTAAAGAAAAAAATAATCTAACCGACGAAGGTGTCGTAACTATTGATGCATCGAAAAGAATGGAGCCTCTAACTGGAAGACCTTTTCCAACGGAGTAACCTAATTACTAAAATTATCTTCATAACTTTTTTAACTCTGCTATCATAGAACTATGTATGATCTTATTTGTGTTGGTAATATTGCCATTGATCTTTATTACAAAGGAAAATCGTTTACCAAAAATAATGAGCGGTTTCAATTGGCGATCGGGGGAAAATATTACGCCGATTATTTTCATGAAGACATCGGAGGCGGTGGGGTCAACGTCGCGGTTGGTGTTTCAAAATTGGGATTGAGGACGGCAGTATTTGGAAAAATTGGAAATAATCCTTATAAAGATGTCGTTTTAAAAAAATTAACCGATAAAAAAGTCTCAACGGAATTTTGTCAGATCGAAGATAATTATTACAAAATATCATCAATTCTTCTTGCTGAAAACGGGGAAAGGACGATTATCAACTATGAGACACCCAGCCGTATGTTGAAAGAATTTTTACTTCATAAAAATTTGAAAAAGGCAAAAAATATTTATTTTTCACCGTTAGAACATCTGAATTTATACGAAAAAAAGAAGATGATTACTTATCTGAAAGGTGATCAGACCTTGACCTTTGTTAATTTATCAGCCCTTGATTGCCGGAGACCGATTAAGGAATTAACAAATTTTTTTGATTCTCTGGATGTACTGATAATTAATGCCTATGAATTTTCTGATTTAATAAAAAGACCCTATGAAAAAATAAATTTTGAAAAATTGGTAATAAGACTGCCTTATTTAAAAGACAGGGTTTTGATTGTGACCGATGCTAAAAAGGGGAGTCACGGCTATTTTCAGGGAAAAATTTATTTTCAGGAAGCGGTTACACCAAAGAAAATCGTCGATACAACAGGGTGCGGGGATGCCTACTCGGCCGGATTTATTGCCCAATATATAAAATCGGGGAATGTTGAATCTTCAATGTATTCGGGAGCTAAGTATGCGGCAGAAAAACTCGGCAGAATTGGGGCGAACTAAACATACTATATAAGGTCCGACCCTAAAGGGACGGACCTTGCTAATGTAAGTAAATGTAGGCCAGCCCACATGCTACTGCATCGGCTTCGTCGTCTTGTGTAATCTCTATCTCGGTTGTAAGTTTTATCATTTTTTGAACTGACTTTTTGTCTGCTTGGCCGTATCCGGTAATTATTTGTTTTATCTGCAACGGAGTCAGAAATTCTATTTTAATTTTATTTTGTGCGGCAAGTAACATAACGATTCCTTGCGCTTGAGCAACGCGAATAAATGTTTTCTGATTTTTGAAGAACAGTAACTGTTCCAGAACCATTACATCCGGCTGGTATTTTTTAAATACTTCTTTGAGTTTTAAATAAATTTCATCAAGTCGAATTTCCGTTGGTAAACTTTTTGACGTCTTTATAAGCGCGCTCGTCACATACTTTTTATCCTTAAAAATCGCGTACCCTGTTCGCTCTATACCCGAGTCGATGGAAAGAATGGTCATGAGAATATTTTATATAAGGTCAGACCCTAAAGGGACTGACCTTTGTAATACTGAGAAAAAAGATGGGAGAGTCGCTACTTAGTACCTCTCGGCTAAAACCCTTGCAGGTCTTACACCTGAGGCCTATCAACCCCGTATTCTGCGGGGAAGCTAATGGGAACTTCTAATCTTGGAGGTCGCTTTACACTTGAGATGCATTCAGTGTTTATCGTTTGGAAATTTAGCTACCCGGCGATGGCCTTGTGGGCCAACCGGTAGACCAGTGATTTCCTCTTCCAGGTCCTCTCGTACTGTGGAAGAGTCTCCGCAAAAGTTCAATCGCTTGCACAGGATAGAGTCCGAACTGTCTCACGACGTTCTGAACCCAGCTCGCGTACCGTTTTAATGGACGAACAGTCCAACCCTTGGGACCGACTTCAGCCCCAGGATACGGTGAGCCGACATCGCAAAAAATTCTTTCAATTACTTGAAAGTTTAGACTATACCTTCATCCACTCACCATTTTGGTGAGGGAGTCAGCCTTATTACCCAATAATAAATTATTGAGTCCTCCAACAATTACGTCGGAAAGTCGTTACAGGCGCAATCAACTTCACTCAGGATTTAGCCTGAGCTTGTCGAAGGCTTCCCACGGTATTGTCCTCACGTTACCGCAAGGAGTCCACCGTTATGAGCTGATATAAATTTCAAAAAGACCCAATTTAAATTCTAGATTACAAGCTTGAGATTACTCTCATGGCGCCCCAATGTATAAACAAAAGGTGCCGAACCGCGCCGTCGATATGAACTCTCGGGCGCGACCAGCCTGTTATCCCCGAGGTAGCTTTTATCCGTTAAGCCCTGACCGCAATCACGGCGAGTCAGGGGATCACTAACACCTGCTTTCGCATCTGTTTGAGTAGTCACTCTCACAGTTAAGCCAGCTTATGCGTATGCACTTATAGTCCGATTTCCATCCGGACTAAGCTGACCTTTGCGCCCCTCCGTTACTCTTTAGGAGGGAACCGCCCCAGTTAAACTGACCGCCAAGCACTGTCGTCTGCCTTTTGGCTGACTAAGATGAAAAAAAATCAAAGAGAGGTGTTGCATTGTCGACGTGAGTCTCCCTCCTACGCTAAACAGTTAACTTTTTTCCATCAATACCTAGCTTCAGTAAAGCTCTCGGGGTCTTTTTGTCCATGTGCAAGTAGGCCGCATCTTCACAGCCATTTCAATTTCGTCGGGTGGCGGTTTAAGACAGTTGTCAAATCGTTAGACCTTTCATGCGGGCCGGAACTTACCCGGCAAGGGGCTACGCTACCTTAGAACTCTCAGGGTTAGAGCTGTCGTTCACTGGAGCTTACATCTCGAGCTAGCCAAATGAATTGGATCACCCAAAATGGTTGACTTACCAGTACCGGACAGGTTTCAGCTCCTATATATCCCCTAAAGGGGTTTGCAGGAACCTGTGTTTTTGCTAAACAGTCGTTTGACAAACTTTTGTTGTAACCCCGCGGTTAAGCGGGGCAGAGCATATCGAAAACTTACGCTCAGCTTTTTTGCCGAATTCCTTAAACTACCTTTACCCGAATGCCTTGGTGTACTCTACCAACTCACCTGTGTCGGTTTGTGGTACGAATTGATTTAACACTTCTTTCTAGACTTTTCCAGGAAGCTTAAGTCGTTCACCTCTCCCGTCTTGCGACAGAATTGCATTAATTACTCGCCTAAATCTTGCGAAATAGATTCGTAATTTAGTCCTTCATATAGAAGGAGTGACTTATCAAACTTCGTCATCTAAAAAGTGATAACGTATTAAACCAAGTAGCCGAATATTAACGGCTTGTACATCGGAGGTACCAGACGGCACCCCCTTAGGTTCGACTTACCCTCGGATGATTGACATTACCGAGGAAACCTTGAGTTTACGGCATCCCGAGTTTTCATCGGGAGATTCACTACTTATGTCAGCATTCTCACTCCTGTAATCTCCAGCAGATCTTACAATCTACCTTCACTGTTTACAGGAAGCTCCTCTACCACGCAGCCTTACGGCCGCATCTCCGTCTTCGGTAGACTCTTTAGCTCCGATCATTTTAGGCGCAAGATCTCCATCCCGATAAAATCGGGACTATTCAGGTGAGCTGTTACGCACTCTTTAAAGGGTGGCTGCTTCTGAGCCAACCTTCCTGCTGTATTGGAAATCAAACGGCCTTTTCACTTAAAAGTCATTTAGGAACCTTAGACGAGAGTCTGGGATGTTTCCCTTTCGCCGAAATCCGCTTATCCGGACTCGACTGACTCCCTAGCAATAAATTTCACGTATTAGGAGTTTGGTTGATCCCGATCGCAATTAAGCTTTCGGGACCATCCAGTAGCTCTACCCCGTGAAATGTTAACTAGAGGCTATACCAAAATATATCTCGAGGAGAACCAGCTATCTCTAGGTTCGATTGGCATATTACCCCTAACCACAAGTCCTCCCATGTCATTTCACCGACAACGGGTTCGGACCTCCTCCCTCCTTTCGGAAGGATTCATCCTGCCCATGGTTAGCTCACCTAGTTTCGGGCCTTGCGTTTGCGATAAAATCCCTGCAAAGCAGGGTAAACGCCCTATTAGGACTCGGTTTCCCTACGTCTTCCCACGATTTAATCGGGGTTAAACAAACCACAAACGCAAACTCGCTGACTCATTCTTCAATAGGCACGACATTATCCTCGCCTTACGGCGGGACTCTGTCTGCTTGTTAGCCAATGGTTTCAGTTTCTATTTCACTCCCATTTCTGGGTTCTTTTCACCTTTCCCTCGCGGTACTAGTTCACTATCGGTCAGTTTGAGTATTTAGCCTTGGGTCGTGACCGACCCGGATTCCTACAAGGTTTGCCGTGACTCGTAGTACTTGGGAACAGAATAGGGTTATTTTGGATTTTAAATACAAGGCTGTCACTTTCTATGGCCGTCCTTTCCAGAACGTTTTTTTATCCGCAATAAATCCCGCATTATCTGCCCCGCAACGTCCCTGGCTTGCGCCAAGAATTTAGGCTGTGGCGCGTTCGCTCGCCGCTACTTACGCCATCACTATTGTTTTATTTTCCTTCGGGTACTGAGATGTTTCAGTTCCCCGAGTGCCCCACCCCAACTTGCGTTGAGGTTCTTTCTGTTTTCACAGAAAGGGGTTACCCCATTTGGAAACCAACGATTGATAACGTCTATTTAAGGACTTATCGTTGTTTTCGCGCTTAAACACGCGTCCTTCTTCGGCTCAAACTGCCAAGGCATCCGCCATTGGCATTAATCTCTCCCATCTTTCTTATCAGTAATTACTAACTAAGAGCTCGTTTATAAATAACTGACAGTTATTTATAATTACGGCTCTTTGTGACGCAGTCATATTTATGATTGCGTCCAAACTAAAAAAATATTCTTAATGTTGCCTACTTTACCCTGTTAAATAAATTTTGAACATAATTCAAAATTTGATTCTGAATTTCAGAA
The DNA here is from genome assembly GCA_964396395.1 of uncultured Gammaproteobacteria bacterium. Classification (GTDB taxonomy): domain Bacteria; phylum Patescibacteriota; class Microgenomatia; order UBA1406; family GWC2-37-13; genus GWC2-37-13. The sequence goes on from CAYNFC010000006.1 coordinate 67,697, forward strand.
TCATTTAACAGGGTTAACCGGATTGTTAAAGTGCGCGTGGACTCGACCGGACTTGAACCGGTGACCTTCGCATTGCAAATGCGATGTTCTAGCCAGCTGAACTACGAGCCCTTCGACTCACTATCGCTCGCTCAGGGTAAACCCTAATTTTTCAACTTCTTTCCAAGCCCTTTTCTCAAAATCAAAACTCAAAGTGCAAAAATCAAAGCCAAAAACATAATTTTGATATTTAATATCTAAACTTTGATCTATTTTATGGGGCTGATAGGAGTGCAAGTTGTGCATCCAAAATGCCTTTACGAAAGTTGTCTTATCATTGGTAACTGAAATCATATCAAACGAAAAAAACTTTGTCAACGGGATTTTATAACGCCGCTTGTGCGGCGGCGAGGCGGGCGATTGGAACCCGGAAAGGCGAGCAGGAGACGTAGTTCATTCCCACCTGATGACAGAAAGCAACTGAAACTGGATCTCCTCCGTGTTCTCCGCAAATCCCTATTTTGAGATTTTTTTTTGTTTTTCTGCCACGCTCGATGGCGATTTTAATCAGTTCTCCGATTCCTTTTTGGTCAATCGTCTGAAAAGGATCGTCGGGCAGTATTCCTTTAGTCAGATAATCAGGTAAAAAACCACCGATGTCATCCCGGGAAAAACCAAATCCCATCTGAGTCAGATCGTTGGTTCCAAAGGAAAAAAATTCGGCTTCGCGGGCCATCTCACCGGCCGTTAAAGCCGCTCTGGGAATCTCAATCATCGTTCCCACCAGATAGTCAATTTTTTTCAGATGAAATTTTTTCAAAATTTCTTTATGTATTCGCCTGACAATAACCGTTTGATGAGTCAACTCGGAAACATCACAGGTGACCGGAATCATAATCTCCGGTTCAATCTTTATTTTTTCTTTCAACAGTTCGGCAGTTGCTTCAAATATAGCCCGCACCTGCATTTCCGTAATTTCCGGATAGGTGATCCCAAGACGGACACCGCGGTGACCCATCATCGGATTATTTTCATGAAGAAGATTGGCTCTTTTTTGAAATTCCTTCAAGTCAATTTTCAGACTTTTAGAAAGTTCTCTCTGTTGTTTTTCCTCTCTTGGCACAAATTCATGCAGAGGCGGATCGATGAGTCTGATTGTTACCGGCAAACCTTTCATTACTCTTAAAGTTCCTTTGATATCGGATTTCATATACGGGAAAAGTTCACCAAGAGCGATCTTTCTTTCTGCTTCGGTTTTTGAAACAATCATTTTGCGGAGGAGAAATAAAGCTTTATCACTGCCCTTTCCGTAAAACATATGTTCAATTCTAAAAAGTCCAATCCCTTCAGCGCCGTATAAACGGGCTCTTTTGGCATCTTCGGGAGTATCGGCATTGGTGCGGATTTTAAGCCGGCGGCTTTCATCACAGAATTTTAAAAATTCCAAAAGTATTTTATTTTCGCTTGATGCATCAACCATTTTCAAACAACCTTCGTATAGATTTCCTTTGGTGCCGTTGAGAGTAAACCAATCACCTTGTTTGTAAATTTTATTACCAATGGTCATGGTTTTTTTCGAATAATCTATCCGGACGGCTCCGCAGCCGACGATGCAGCATTTTCCCCAACCCCTGGCCACCAATGCCGCGTGGGAAGTCATACCGCCCCGGGCGGTTAATATGGCTTGAGCGGCCCTCATTCCTTCAACATCTTCAGGGTTGGTTTCCTCACGGACCAGAATTACTTTTTTTCCGCCTAAAGCCCAGGCAACGGCATCAACTGCACTAAAAACAATCATCCCGCTCGCTCCTCCCGGTCCGGCCGGCAGTCCGTGGGCAACCGGTTTACTTTTCATCTCATCTCGAGGGTCAATAATCGGATGGAGAAGTTCGTCGACTTGGGAGGGGGTGACGCGCATGACGGCCATTTTGGGAGTAATTAATTTTTCCCTGACCATATCAACGGCCATTTTGACGGCGGCCGGGCCGTTCCTTTTCCCAATCCGGCACTGAAGCATAAAAAGCCGTCCTTTTTCAATGGTAAATTCAATATCCTGCATGTCACGGTAATGTATTTCCAACCTTTTTTGATATTTAAAAAGCTCCTTGTAAAGAGCCGGCATGGCTTTTTCCAAACTCAGCAAATTTTTATTGTGGTCATTTTTCGAATCCTCATTCACCGGAGCTGGGGTTCTTATGCCGGCCACCACATCTTCGCCCTGAGCGTTGGCGAGATATTCTCCGTAAAATTTATTTTCACCGTTGCCCGGATTTCTGGTAAAAGCAACTCCAGTCGCCGAGTCTTTACCCATATTGCCAAAGACCATTGATTGGACATTGACGGCCGTTCCCCATTCCTCTGGGATTTTTTCGATTCTTCGGTAAGAAACGGCTCTTTTCCCCATCCAGGAAGCAAAGACGGCTCCGATTCCGCCCCATAATTGCTGGTAAGGATCGTCGGGAAAATCTTTTTTCAAAACTTCTTTGACTTTTTCTTTAAATAATACACACAGTTTTTTAAGATCTTCGGCATCAAGGTCGGTATCGTTTATTACTTCTTTTTTCTTTTTTATTTGATTCATGATTTTTTCCAATTGTTTTCTAATTCCCGACTCATCATGATCAGGTTCTATTCCGGCCGCTTTTTCCATAACAACGTCGGAATACATAGTGATTAATCTTCTGTATGCATCGTAGACAAAACGTTCATTCCTGGAGAGTTTTATCAAGCCGGGGATGGTTTTTGTCGTCAAACCAACATTTAAAATTGTCTCCATCATTCCGGGCATCGACCGTCTGGCTCCGCTCCGGACTGATACCAATAGAGGATTATCAACATCACCGAATTTTTTTCCCATCAGATCTTCAATTTTTTTTACCGATTTTTGGGCATCTTCCTTGAGGCCTTGGGGATAGGTGCGTTTATTGGCGTAGTAATAAGTACAGACTTCAGTTGTGATTGTAAATCCGGGTGGAACTGGTAAACGAAGATCTTTATGACCGGACATTTCGGCAAGATTTGCTCCCTTCCCGCCGAGGAGATTTTTCATGCTCTCGTTTCCGTCGGCCCGTCCTCCACCAAAAAAATAAATATATTTTTTGATCATAAAGGATTTCAAATACTAACATAGATAAAACTCTTTTGTCAAGACGAAAGTTTATCCTAATAAAAAGGTATAAAAAGTATCGTTAAATTTGATATGATATATACAATGAACGTCCTAATCGAAAAAGGAGCTATTGAAAGGAACAGTCGTTGCTCAAAAGGAGCACATAGAAAGAGGTCTTAGTGTTTATCATTCAGCTTTTATTGAATTAGAAAGAAGTGATCCTCGAAAAAAAATAGTTATTGATTTAGATAGAACTTTAGTTTCAGGAGAAAGTGAAGCAGATCAAGTTTCATTAAGAGAAGGTGCCTCTGATTTATTAAAAAATTTTCAATTAGAAAATATAAAAGTAATTTTATGGACTTCATCTACTAAATTACGCACGAAAGCTATATTAGAAAAATTTGGATTAAGATCACTTTTTGACATAGTTATTACACGGGAAAACTTTTCACCAGGTGAAAGATTAAATACTTATGATTATGATTCAATCGGTATACCTGAAAATATAAGAGCAAATTTTGAAGTATTTGATAACAGATATCATAATATGGGAAAATATCTTCAATTCTTAGGCTATCCTTTACTAATTGAAGATGGAAGACTTACATCATTGGCCGATGAAGGTGGTTTTTCATGGATTGGCGTTGATGAATTTGATCCAAAAAATGGATATAATACTCCATTACCAAGTAATTTATCAACGCAGATAAAAACCAAACTAAAAATCAATCAGAAGCAATAGTCTCTCCCTTAGAGTGTTTAATTATATAAGCAGGTCTGTAGTTGAAAAACATCTTTATTTATATGTATCCCAAGTTTCCCATTTAGTGTGGTTTGTCAAAAATATTTGTATTTATCTCGTGTCATTCCCGCGGAGGCGGGAATCCAGACGAAATATTCCTTATAAAATGTCTTGATATAAATCTCTCCATTGAGGATTCTTTTCTTCAATAAGTCTTAATTTCCATAATCTATTCCATTTCTTGATTTGTTTCTCCCTTGTTATGGCAGATTCCGGATTATTATGAAGTTCAAAGTAAACTAGATGATGAATCTCATATTTCTTGGTAAATCCATCAACTTTTTTATTTTTATGTTCCCAGACTCGTTTAGTAAGATTATTAGTTACTCCAACATATAGTGTTCCATTTCTCTGGGAAGAAAGAATATAAACCCAATATGTTTTATCAAACATATAAGGTAATTATAGACTGGATCCCCGTCTTCACGGGGATGACAATCCATCGTAGTGCGGTTTCACACTATTTTTTTACAACAAAAAGCTTGCTAAATCAACCTATTAATTTCTAAGTTTTGGAGGTGGGAAACTCAGGAGACAATCAAAAACTTATATATAACCAGGTCTGTAGTTGAAAAATACCTTTATTTGTATGTATGATGAAACTATGTCTATAAAAAAACATATTGTCTGGTTTGAGGAAGTCGGAAAACATGATGTGGGGATAGTTGGCGGCAAAGGCGCTAATTTGGGAGAGATGGTCAATGCCTCATTGCCGATTCCTTACGGTTTTATTATTACCGCCCAAGCTTATTTTGATTTTATTAAAGAAGCCGGAATAAAAAATAAAATCATGTCATTGCTTTCAAAACTCAATTATGAAAGTTCCCACGAATTGGCCCAAGCTTCAAAACATATTGGGGAGATTATTATTTCGTTAGATTTACCTGAAAATCTCGCAAAGAAAATTATCCGTTTTTATGATGACCTGGAAATTAAGGAAAACAAATATTTTAAAAATAACGGTTCTTTTATAAAATCAAGCATTGCCAAAGTTAAAAATCTGTATAAAACTCCACTGGTGGCAGTCCGGTCGTCGGCAACAGCCGAAGATCTGCCGACCGCTTCATTTGCCGGCCAACAGGAGAGCTATCTTAATGTCCGCGGCGAAGCTTATTTACTGAAAAAAGTCAAAGAATGTTATGCCTCGCTTTTTACCGAGCGGGCAATCTATTACCGTCACCAGCAAAAGTTTGACCACAGTAAAGTCGGTTTGGCCGTCGTCGTCCAGCGAATGATTGAATCGGAAAAATCAGGAATTGCTTTTTCCATTGATCCGGTCACTAATGATAAAAACAAAATTGTCATTGAGGCAATTTTTGGTCTGGGCGAATATATTGTCCAAGGAAAGGTCACTCCCGACCACTATGAAGTTGATAAAAAATCGCTTGTGATAACTAAAAAAGAAATAAAAAAACAGGCCGTTAAATTTGTTAAATCTAATATTGCCAATAAAGAAGTTAAACTGGGTAAGTCCGGATCAACTCAAAAACTGACTGAGGAGGAAATTATTAGAATCGCTCTTCTTGTCCGCGATATTGAAAATCATTATTATTTTCCTCAGGATATCGAATGGGCGATTGAGAAAGGCAAGGTCTATATTACCCAGTCAAGACCTATAACAACAATTCAGAATTCAAAATTTAGAATTCAGAATAAAAATACAGATGAATTATTAATTCATAATTCTAAATTCTTAATTCTCACAGGTTCGCCGGCTTCGCCGGGAATCGGCATCGGCCCGGTGAAAATTATTCGATCACCAAAAGAAATAGACAAAATTAAAATAGGAGATATTTTAGTAGCGCCGCAAACAAATCCCGATTATGTACCGGCCATGAAAAAAGCGGCCGGCATCGTCACGGAAAAGGGCGGACGGACTTCACATGCCGCCATCGTCTCCCGGGAACTGGGGATTCCGGCCGTCGTCGGGGCCGAAGGAGCAACAAAAATTTTGAAAGAGGGAATTGTTATCTCCGTTAATGGGCTGACCGGAGAGATTTTTAAAGGCAAGGTTACATCATCCGTAAGGAACGCAAATTTGCGTTCCCTACAAGTAAAAAAATTACAAACCGCCACAAAAATTTACACTAATTTAGCTCAACCGGATGAAGTCCAACGGGTCGCCAAAATGCACGTTGACGGAATCGGACTTTTACGGGCCGAATTTGTCATTGCCGAAATCGGCGTTCATCCGAAATTATTTATTAAAGAAAAAAAACAGGATATTTTTATAAACCGCCTGTCAAGAGAGTTGTTAAAATTTGCCGCTCCCTTTTCACCCCGGCCGGTTATTTACCGGGCGACCGATTTTAAAACTAATGAATACCGGAATCTGAAAGGGGGCAAAGACTTTGAACCACATGAAGAAAATCCGATGCTTGGTTTCCGGGGAGCTTACCGTTACATTGCCAACCCTGATGTCTTTGAAATGGAACTTTCCGCCATTAAAAATATTTGGAAAAAGGGTTACCGGAATCTCCATCTGATGATTCCTTTTGTCCGCGTTCCCTGGGAGTTGATAAAAATCAGGCAGATGGTGGAAAAAACCGGCCTGTTAAATTACCCGGAATTTAAACTTTGGATCATGGTTGAAGTCCCTTCCTGTGCATTAAATTTAGAAGAGTTTATAAAGATCGGAATAGATGGAGTTTCGATAGGTACAAACGATTTAACAATGATGCTGTTGGGTGTTGACCGGGACTCCGAAGAAGTGGCGTCTGTTTATGATGAACGGACTCCGGTTGTATTAAACATATTAGAATATATTGTTAAAACCTGCCGGAAATTTGGCATTACCTGTTCGATTTGCGGTCAGGCACCGTCCGATTATCCGGAAATTGCCGAAAGATTAGTCCGGGCCGGCATCACCAGTCTTTCTGTGACTCCGGATGTGATTGATCGGACAAGACAGGTAGTTTTTGAGGTTGAGAAAAAAATCTACAAAGAAAGAAAATAATATATAATAAATTTATGCCCACAATAAAAAAAATTATTGCCAACGAAATCATTAATTCCCTCGGTTATCCGACTCTTCAGGGTAAATTATTTTTGGATGACGATCGTTTTGTTATTTCTAATATTTCCTCACTTGATCCGGAAATTAATCTTCCGGTCAAGGAACTGCGCGATGGTGATAAAAGCCGTTATAACGGTCTTGGTGTCAAAAAGGCCGCCTCTTATATCAACGACCTTTTGAGTCCGAAATTGACCGGCGTTTCTCCGCTAAAACAAACAGAGATAGACGATTGGTTGTTAAAAGCGGACAGCACAAAGGACAAAAGCCGGTTGGGAGTCAATACGGTCAGCCTTGTCTCAAAATTAATCGCCAATGCCGGTGCTTTGATTTCCGGTCAACCCCTCTATCTTTATCTTAATACCAAATTTATCCAGACTTCCCACCTGACTCTTGATTTAAAAAAATTACCGACCCCGCTTTTTACATTGCTGACCGGCGCTAAAGGTGGCCAGACGGACTTGGATTTTAAAGAGTTTTTGATTTTTCCCTCTTCAGCCTTTCCTTATCATCAGTCTTATCAAATAAGCGTTGATCTATATCATAACTTGCGCGATCTTTTTAAGATGAAATTTTTTTCCAATCTTGATGTACTGGACGCAATCAAACAATCAATCGAATCAATGAGCCTCCGTTTTGGCCAGGATATTTTTGCCAGCGTCAATTTTCAGGCCGAGTCGTATTTTAATCAGAGACGTTATACGATAAAGGATAAAGAACAGCCTTTATCGACGGAAGATTATATTAAATTTATTAAGGAAATTATCAAAAAATATCTGCTTTTGGTAATTATCGATCCTCTGGAAGAAAATAACTGGTTGGCCAATAAAAATTTTTCCGAAGATATTAAGAATGATTTTTACTTGGCCAGTGAAAAAAATAATCTGTTTAAAGTTGTCTCAACTGCGGTTCTAAAACTTAACCGGGTCGGCACAATCAGTGAATTTTTTAATGAAGTAATTAAATTAAAAAATAATAATTCAACTTATATTATCTCGACCGGACACGCTGAGACCAATGACGATTTTGTGGCTGACTTAAGCGTCGCCCTCCAGGCTGATTTTATCAAGTTTGGTCCGCCCGTCCACTCGGAAAACGTGACGAAGTATAATAGATTACTGGATATTGAGAAAGAACTAAAATTAAGCTAATTGACCTAATTGATCTAATTAACCTAATTTCTAAAAAAATTCCAAATACCCAATTGGGAAATGGGGATTGGGAAATTATTTAGGTCAATTAGAATAATTAGAAATTAGAAATTTAAGATGATAGGTAAATTAAAAGGCAAATTAGTTGAGGTTGATAAAAACCTGGGCCTGATTGAAACCTCTGGCGGTGTTTTTTACCAGGTCTTTCTTCCACCGTCTTTTCTTAACCTACAACCTACAACCTACCCACTACAACCTATTGAGCTTTATACCTATCTTCAAGTCCGCGACGACGCCCTTATCCTTTTCGGTTTCCA
>CAYNFC010000007.1:0-67552 GCA_964396395.1 uncultured Gammaproteobacteria bacterium
ACAATACGGGGTAGTGTACGGCTGCACAGGAGGCTCATAATCTCCTAGACCGCGGTTCGACTCCCGGCCCCGTAACATTATTTAAAATATAACTCCCGCCACTGCTTCCAGTGAGGTAAAGGAGTGGGGATAATAACAGAAGGTGTTTTAGTTGGAAAAGGGATAATCAAGGCCACTTCGTTGTCTTTCAGTAAATTAAGATCGTTCCTAATGGTTTTCTCGATTTCTTCCACGCTTTTTTTCCGGACAACTTCAGTTTTTAATTCTATATTACGTTTCTTTTCTTTGTTAAATTCTTGTTTAAATTGTTGATAAAAATCAAGCTTACTTTTATAACTGAAGAGATTTCTTAATAGTGATGAGAAAAGAAATAAGAGTAAAAAGAGAAAAATTATATTTTTAATAAGTTTCATAGTCAGACAAAATCTTCATTATTCTCCCCGGGTCGGCTTTTAATTTAAGTTGTTTTATACAAATCCCAATAATAGCTTTTTGGTTATTATTAAAGACAGCTTGGTTTTCTTTAATGATTTTTTCTACTTCACCCTTAAGTTCTTCATCGCTGATTTCAGCCGGTAGGTAAAAGGAAATAATTTCCAACTGTTTTTTACTGTCATCGGCCAAATCTTTTCTTTTACCTTTTTCAAAGGCCTCAATTGATTCTTTTAATTCTTTGGCAACTTTTTTTAAGACAACCAAAGTTTCTTCATCTGTTAACTCTCCGCCAGCTGGCGGATTTTTATCAATCTCTTTATTTTTAATCTGTGCTAAAATGAAGCGAAGGATTTCCAATTTGGTCTTATCTCCGCTTTTAAGAGCGGTCATCTGATCATCTTGAAGTTTTTGTCTTAACATTTAATAATTATAGCTTATGAAAAGAAAAATAAATAAAGACATATTATCACTTTTTGGTAATATTCAGAAAATTATTTCCTCCAAACCAAAAATAAATCAAGCACTCGAGGAGATACAGATGATGAAATTTAAAATAAAACCACTTCAAGGCGACGTCTCGGCTTATAATTTAAAGAATGAAAGATTTATCGAAAGCCTTTGGAGCTTGGGAAAATTAGACGAATTTTTTCGTAAGGAGTTTCCCCAATTATCAAAAAAAGAACAGGAAGTTTTTTTGAGATTTTTTGACAGTTTATATATTAAATATCAACAACAACTTAATCAAGTTAATCTTCAGCCGACCAGAAGAATGACGGCAAAAACAGGATTGTTGGAACTGGAGATTTATAAAGAACGAAAGTTGAAAAAAAAAGTTAACTAGTATTTATAGTGAACGAAGTCGAACTATGAAAAAATTTCCAGTTGTTATTGATTTAGAGACAAAGCATACATTCCGTGACTTTTCTGAACACGCAAAACTTGGCATTAGTGTTTTGGCATTATTCAATTATGAAGATGGCTCCCAAAAAATTTTTATCGAAAAAGAACTAAATAATCTTTTTCCAATTTTGGAAAATAGCTCATATATAATCGGTTTTAACATCAATAATTTTGACTTGCCGGTTCTTCAACCGTATTATCCGGGAGACATCAAACATTTCAAAACTTTTGACATTTTAGACGATATAAAAAAAATTTTAGGGAGAAGATTATCTTTGAATGATACGATCAGGGCGACTTTAGATAAGAAGAAGATTGGCCATGGACTGGAAGCGATTGAGTTTTATAAAGAAGGTAAATGGGATGAGTTAAAAAAATATTGTATGGACGATGTAATGTTAACCAAAGAACTCTTTGAATATGGTGTTAACAACAAAAAAATTTCTTATTTGAATGAAAATGGAAAAGTTGATATTACGGTTGATTGGGTAAAATATTTAGAAGATGAAGGGGGGGAGGAGATGCCGTTGACATTACCATTTTAAATATGATAACACAAGAAGAAATAATCAAAATCAGAAAGCCAAAACCAGACTATCCAGTTATAAAAGAAATTGCTAATCGTTTTAGCCCGAGATATTTTTTAAATGAGAAAGTAAAAAATAATGACATTAATTCAATATTTGAAGCAGCCCGTTTTGCACCTTCAGGATGGAATTTTCAGCCGTGGTATTTTTATTGGTCAAAAAATGGTGAACGGTCATTTAATAAGATAGTTTCTTGTTTGGCGAAATACAATCGATATTCAGCATCAGCATCAGTTTTAGTCATTGGTTGTTTCATTAAGAAATTCAAGAGTAGGAAATCTTATTACCGTCACGATTTAGGAGCGGCGGTTTTGTCTTTAGTTTTACAAGCGCAATATTTAGGTTATTATTCTAGGCAAATGGGAAAATTTAATAAAAATAAATTAATAAAACTATTGAACATCGATAAAACCCATCATCCATTTGTTGTCATTGCTCTTGGCAAATTGGGAGATTACACAAATATAGATAGTGGATTACTTAAGAGAGAATTAGATCCAAGGCCAAGAAAAAAAGATTTTGTCAAAAAGTTAAACTGATTAAAAACTTCTTATAATAAACACTAAACCAATAATCGGACTGGCGCCGATGGATGGAGTTACCGATGCTCCCTTTCGTTATATTACCGATGTTTATGGAAAACCTGACATTATTTATACGGAGTTTATTTCTGTTAAAGGCTTAATACTTGGCAAACCAGCCATCAATCGCATGCTCCTTAAACACAAAACCGATACGTTTACTGTAGCTCAATTTTTTGGGACGGAGCCGGAATATTTTTATCAGGCGGCACTAGTCGCCCTGGAAAAAGGATTTGACGGAGTTGATATTAATATGGGTTGTCCGGATAGAAGCGTCTTTAATCGGGGAGGAGGAGCAGGATTAATTTTACAACCAAAACTTGCTAAAGAAATTATTTTATCGGTCAAAAAGGCCGTCAAAGAAGGAATAAAAAAATTTAAAATAAAAAAAGATATTACAGTTTCGGTCAAAACCAGAACCGGTTATAGGGAACATAAGACAAAAGAATGGATAAACAATTTGTTGGAGGCAGAGCCGGACGTTATTTGTATTCATGCCCGGACTTTTGCCCAGAAATATTCGGGCCTAGCTGATTGGAGCCAAATAGGAATTTCAGCTGAAATAGCCAAAAAAACCAAGACAAAAATATTTGGCAATGGAGATATAAAAAGTCGATCTGCAGCATTGGATAAAATTAAAGAATATGATCTGGCTGGAGTTTTGATTGGTCGAGCGGCATTAGGGAATCCTTGGATATTCAAAGGAGTAATTCCATCAACTGTTGAGAGATTCAAAGTATTATTGGAGCACTGCAAAAAATTTACAGAATTTTTTCCGTCAGCTGACCTAAGCATTATGAGAAAACATTTGGCCTGGTATGTAAAGGATTTTTATCATGCCGCTGAAGTTAGGAACGAACTGATGCAGGTAAATAGTGTTGATGACGTGAAAAAAATATTATCGAAAATTATCTCCTCCACGGTCGTAGCATAGATAGAGTTTGAAGTTTTTTAACAATAAAAACTCTATTTTAAAAACGGCCGTCGCATAGATAGATTATTTGAATCTTACAAAACCTTTGTTGAGATTAATTCAGTATTCCATTAAGAAGAACTAGATTTTTACTCAAGTTAGGAATATTTTTTACTTAAAACCCAAAAAACTTATTAGAATTTTCTTAATTCTTTTCACAATTTTATTTTACACCAATGTTTAATCTAATAAGTAATTCAAGAGATCTATTTTCTCTTAAGGTAATATAAAATGTGGAGAAAGGGGATAATTCCTAAATTTTTATCTTTAAATTGACGGCTTTCTTCAATTTTAAATCCATGTTTTTTAAATATTTCTCTCCACTCTTTATCTATTTTGTATGAGTTCCAAAAAGCATCCAACCTTAAATTTCCGATCGCATCTGAAATTACAGTAAATATTTTATTTACAGGACTTGTATATGAAGTCTCAATTATTACTAACTCATCTGCTACCCGAGCGGCTTCTTTAAATACTAACTCAGGACTTGTTGTATGGTGTAAAACCATTAGTAATAATGCCGTATCAAACGATTTATTTTTAAAAGGAAGAATCTTACCATCATAGATAGTTGTTTTAACCAGTCTTAGTCCATGAAAATTACCAACGTCAACAGGTGTAATTTTTTTACCCTTTTTTTGTAATAAATAAGCTACGTCACCAGTACCAGAACCAATATCAATAATTTTTTTGGACCCTTTTAAATAAGAGAAAATTCTTTGAACTACTATTTCCGATCGGCCTCTCACCAATTTTTGAATTATTGAACTTAACATAAAGTAATAACATTATATTAAGATATTTATACCCTAGAATACAGGAAAAAAGTGATAAAGATATGAATAAAATTATTTTTCCCACTTCGAAATGGAAAGGTCAACGCGATGACAGGGGACTTGGGGAGTGTTAGGATTATTTTTTATAAAATAAAACGGCATGGGATTTTAATTTTCAATCGACCAATTCTCAGAAAAACATTATTTACAATATTATTTAACTTTTCTCTATCAACTATTTTTTTAAGTTGCTGTAAGTCAGATCTTCTTTGCTCAATATTTTTTCTTACGAAAAATCCCCAAGTTTTTAACCCAAAGCTATAAATACAATATAGAGTTTCTGGAGAAACGGTTTTTAAACTTATGCCTTCAAACGACGAGTCAATAACCCCACCGGAGGGAAAAGAAAATTTAATACTAGGGTATAATTCAACCAGAATCTCCTTTTTTAAGCCACCAAAATTAGAAGTCATTATTTCCAAATTTTTTCCATTTTTTTCAAATCGAAAATATTTTGACAGAGCTATTTTTTTAAGACGATTGTAAAAAGGAAATTTTTCATCAATAAAGGTATATTGTTCATAACCAAGTTTTAATAAATTATTTCTTATAATATCAAAATTTTTAATATCACAAATAATATCAATATCTTTAATTTTTCTTTGATAACTATTTTTTATAAACGATAATAAAGACACTGAACCAATACAAAAATATTGCCGATCAGACGGAATTGAATCGATAAAATCTCTTAAAGTAGAGGCAACCCATTTATTATCTAAATTCATAAATCAATTTTACACCAACAAACAACACCCGGTGTTCAAAGCTATATTATCTTGTAGACGGCCGTCTTTAAGATAATAATTTAACAATAAAATTATTTTTCCCACTTTGAAATAAAAAGATCGACCCGGTGGCAGGGGACGATGGGAGCATCAGGATTATTTTTCAAAAAGAAAATACAGAAGCTTATCTACTATGTTTCTGATTGCAGCTGCTCCTTTGACTTCAGGTGGAGGACCTAATGAAGAATTTTGTGGAGGTAGGCCTTGGTTTTGCTGTTCTGGTGGAGGTCCTTGATCTGGGGGCGGACCCTGACGTTCTTGAGAATTTTCCAGAAGACGGAATTCTTCATTCCTTCTTTCCTGAGGATTAGGTGGTTGTCCCTCACCTTGGCATTTATCAGGATTATCTCGGCAGAATGTGTCGCGGGACTTTGGTGAGTTTGTAAAATCTTGTGGTTGACCACCACTAAATTGTTCTTTACACTTCTCGGGATTTTCTTTGCATAGTTTTTCCATTTCTTCTCGCTTTATTCCTTCTGGTGGTTTGCCTCGTTCTTCTTCTTTCCCTTCTGGGCCCGGTCCGAATTTTTGACATTCTGACGGATTTTTTTCACAGTATTCTTTACATGATGATTCACTATTGCATCCACCTGGTCCTTTAAATCCTTCTTGTGGCGGCCCACCACGGCGTTCTTGGCCTTCAGGCGGTTTGAATTTAGAACATTCATTAAAATTATCAGGACTGGAACAAAATGCTTTACAGGATTCTTCGGAATTACAACCACCAGGACCTCTTTTTTCTTCGCCTCCTTTCAATCCAGTTTGTTTGGCAAACTCTGAGCATTTTTGCCGATTCCCTTCCTGTTCACAGATTGATTTGCAGGTTTGGGGTGAATCACACCCTAGAATTTCTTTTGCTTTCGTAAGAATCTCCTGATTCTTTGGGCTCAATATTTGCTCTTTCACCAACCCTGTTTTTTTTGCAAAGTTGGTACATTTCTCAAAATTTTCCTCTTTTTCGCATATGTTTTTACATTCGGTTTCCGAACTACAACCCAGCTCTGTTTTTGCATGTGTTAATATCTCATCGGTTTTTCGTTCCTCATAAAATCCTTTTTGTTTGGCATACTGAATACAGGCGTCGCGATGAGTTTCGCCTTCACAATAGTTATGGCAGCTTGTATAGTCGGTACAGTTTCCGAGGCTTGTAATCGGATAGGTGATGCCATACTTTTTAGCAGCATCTTCATTTGTTGCCTGACCTTTTACTAATGGAGGCGGATAGAAAAAGAAAGCGGTAAATAATAAAAAAAGAAATAATTGACGGATTAATATGTGTTTCATTTTAGATTGTCAAATGGATTGGTATTTTTGGAAAACGGGTTTTGATACTGGGTTTTTTCGCTAAACGGATTTTCATATTTTGTCTCCATCGGAACATTCATTTTGTTTTCAACCTGAGTGGTTGGTGTTGGAGAATTTGTAAAAATAAATAACCCAACTACAATAAAAATAAGAAGTACAAATACTTCAATAACAAAAACTAGTTTTAAACGACTGGGTTTTATTGGCTGAGTGATTGGTTGGGCAACGTCATCCACCATAGTACCACTATTACATAAATAAACGAAGTTGTCAATTGTCAAAATTTGTTTTTCTTTATCTTTAATTATTTTTTCCACCCAGAAATGAAAAGATTAACTTTGTTATTTTTAAAACACACACCTTCTTTTAAAAGCATTTTTTTCTTTTGAGTAATTCCTCCAATTCCCGAGTATCCGGTTAGTTTTCCGTCACTAGCGACGACTCGATAGCAGGGGACAATCGGGGCATCAGGATTATTTTTCATGAATGTTCCGACGGCCCGGGATGCTTTTGGTTTCCCGGCCAGCCCTGCCAGTTGACCATATGTGGCGACTTTACCTTCTGGAATAGAACGGCAGATTTTATAAACTTTTTCTTTAAATAAAGACATACATTAATTAACCCTGTTTGTAAGTTTTGAGCGAAGTTCTCTGAAATAAAAAATGGCCTGACATACTTCTTTTGCCATTTCGTTTTCAGGATCAGTTTTGAGAGCTTTATTTACAAATAATAACGCCTGATTTTCATTTCCTTCTTTATTTTCAAGAACAGCCAAATCACATAATATTTGAATATCTTCAGGAAAAAGATGGTGAGCTTTTTTCATTAATTCCCTTCCAATATTTGGACTACCATTCATAAAATGAGTCCAACCTAAAAGATATAAAATTCTTGGATTGTTGGGAAGAAGTTTATCAGCTTTTGATAAAAAACTAATTGATTCAATAAACCGTTCTTGTTTACATAAGGCTTCTCCTAGAAGATAATAAGCCTCAGGATTTTTTTGATTAAATTTTATTGCTTGACGAAGTATCTTTTCTGCCTCTTCCCATCTTGCCAGTTCAAGACATTTATCCGCTTGTTTTATTAACTTTTTTACATTAGTTTTATTGTTTTTCATGACAAAACTTACTTTTTATTTAAAATATAATATGATCCTTTACTTTTTCCCTTCATCATAATTAAGTCATGTTTTATCAGTTTTTTAAAATCAAGATGTCTAGTTGCTCGTGCTCTTTTAACTAATTTTGAATACTGACGATCGGTAATAAATCCTTTTTGTTTTATAGATTCCAAAATCTTCAAATGGTATGGTTGTAGTTGGGTTTTGGGACTTATTGCTTGTTGAGGAAGCAACTTTTCAACTCGTAGCAATTCATCGATAATTCCATCAGTAAAATATTCAAGCCATAAAGTAAAATCGACTGTTGGATATATATCATAATAATTTCCCCTGACTCCAACCATTTCAAAATATTTAGTGACGTTTTTGTTATAGTAATTTTCAAAGCTAAACAGATTAAAAGTATCTAATCCCATTTCGGCCAGAAGTATTTTGGTTGCCAGTCGGGTTGTTCTTCCGTTTCCATCCATAAAAGGATGAATGATAACCATTTGCTTATGAAAAATACCAGCCAATATTAATGGGTCAATAATATTTTTATTTGATTTTACAAAATTAACAAGATCTGTAATGAGTTTTTGGACATCTTTATGATCAGGCGGCCAATAAATGGTTTTTTGCGATTGCGGATCATTGACAAAGACAGCGTCTTGACGAAATTGTCCGGACTGAAATGTTGGGAGAAGTTTATGGGTTACTTTTTCTTGAATTGTTAAGATAAAATCAAGATTAAAAATAATAATTTCTTTTTCAAGCTTTATATTAATTTCTTTTAATATTTCGTTGTAGTTTAATACTTCCTGCTCACTCTCACGGATATTTTGAGGCCTTGTTTTTAGTATCTCTTTAACATTAGTTAGCGGGAGCGGATTGCCTTCAATGCTGGTTGAGGCATAAGTAGAGATTTCCTCTGCATTTCTTTGCAATTCTGCTAAAACCACATGGGGAAAACGGTGTAAATTAAGATCGTTGACAAGTTCGTTGATTCGCTTAATATTTGCAAGTAATTTATTCGTAATAGTGTATTTTGGTTTAAACATTAGACATATTATAGACGAATATTAGACAAAAGTAAAGACTGATTTTTTATTTCTTCTGAGTAATTCCACCATTCCGTTACTGGCAACGACTCGGTGGCAGGGGACGATCGGAGCATCAGGATTATTTTTCATGAAAGAACCAACAGCCCGGGCAGCTTTTGGTTTCCCAGCCAATCTGGCAATCTGTCCATAAGTAACGACTTTTCCTTTCGGAATGGAACGGCAGATTTTATAAACTTTTTCTTTGAAATTCATAAGGAAATAAGAATTAGTCCGGCGAGGATGCCGGCAATGCCGAAGTATTGATTGGGTTTGATTTTTTCTTAGAAAATAATATCAAACCTGATAAAAACACCAATAAGAAAAAACTAACCAATTACCTTAGCTGATGATGCCAATAAAAATATCGCCACTTCCCAAAGTGTCATCGTCGCCAACCCCATCACTATACCCATATTTATTTATATTATTATAACGCTATTTTTTTCCATTCATCAACAAGTTGAATATTAAAAGATAATTTTATGGACCAGTTGCCAGTCCTTCTACTTTCCATTGATTATCTTCTTTAACTAAGCCAACAAAACGGACATTTTCTCCCCGTTCAAATCCGTAATAAGAAATGGGTTCGTCAGCCGAGCTTGGATCCATAACCACGTCGAGAGTGATCATATACTGATGCCAAATTTCAGTCCAGTCTCCTTTTGATGACTCCTCAATATTTTTTATTTTTACTGAATTCATTGCGCTAAATTGCACTCCAAATGCCTGTTTTGTACTGTCATCATTTGTGATCTTTGAGGTCATCATCATGACCGCGTCACTTGCTTTACCCTCATCAATTAGTTGAAAAAAATTATTAACAATATTTTTCTCTTGGGGTAAATGCACTATATTAGCTCCCGATTTTTTTGTTGGTTCGATAGTTGGAGCCGAAACTAATCCTTGATTTTCACCTTTTTGAATTCGATCTGCGACTGCAATAGCTAATTTCATATTTTCTTCATTGGTTATAACTGTGGTCGAACTACGGCTGACAGCAACATATCTATCCGGAGTGAGTTTTAAATATACTCCATAGAGATCTTCTCCCTGCCAAGAGACAAAATGTTTCATTTTAATTAATGCGTCTTGTCTTGTTGGCCGGCCTAAATATTCCGAACCTTCTTTCTGTTTTTCAAAACTTAATTTTGCTACATTAATTGTCAAGGAGCTATTTTCAGTTAAATAATAACTGCATCCATGAATGACATTTGAATCATATCTATCAATCCTTAGCACTTTTCTTCCGAGAATTTTTTCAACAAACTCAGCTGAAAACTCAGCACAGACATCTTCACTAATAATAATTTCTTTCTTGAATAAATTAGTAATTGGATTACTGGCGGTTGAAGTATTATTTGTCCGCCCCCGAGATAGAAATACCAATACTACAGCTACCCCGATTATCAAAAAAGGAATAAATTTTTTCATATGTGCTAATTGTGGCAAAAATATTTTCCAAAGTCAAATTTTTAATTTTTTTTAACTTTTAACAAAAATTAACCTTCCCTCAATTTCCCTTGTTGTATTTTGATTGTTTCGGAAAAACTCCTCCAAGACCTGTTGAATCGAAGTCGTGATAACTTTTGTTTTTCCCGAAGCAGTTAATTCTTCCGGACTGATATTAAGATAGTTCTGGCAATTACCGTAGTGAAAATTTTGGATACAAAATTTATAAAAAGTAGTTTCAGAAATAGGTTGATTATTAATTAACAAAGACACAAGAGTTTTTTCTTTATCAGAATAAATCACTTTTACTGCATGATTAACTTGATAACATTCACCCTCACCATCCCTGTTTTCAATTCTCATAAAATGGGCAAAAATTTTTTTCAATTGGTATCCTGTAATTTCAAATTGAATTAGAGAATCGTCGTACGGGAAACAGGCGAGGAAATTTTTTAAGGTAATGGCCGGGCCAATTTTTTTTACCCGGATTGATCCGCTGCCAACCAGAACCACGTCAGATCCCGATCTTTCCGCCAACCCATCGGCAGTAAAATTTCCTAAAGTTGTTTCTATTTCTCGTTTCGGGTGAGTTAATTCTTTTGAAAGCTTACAAATCAGGGCACTGTATTTCCGATCAACTTCATCTTTAAATGAATTAATATATTCTTCCAGTTTTTTATCCGGTCTGGCAATCTTTTCATTGATTGGAATCAACTGCCATTTGTAAGAAATAATACTATTAGTATCATCGTCAACTTCAATATCAAACCTTCCGATCTGATCAGTCCCGACTCCGGCCTGAACAATCAAAATATTATTTACTTTGGCCGGTTTTTCAAGAATGCTGTGGGAGTGACCGCCAATTATCATATCAACACCCCATTCGGGTTTAAGAAGCTTTGCCAGTTCAATGTCCGACTCATAACCGATATGGGTTAACAAAATTGTTAAATCAATATCACTGT
Organism: uncultured Gammaproteobacteria bacterium; assembly: GCA_964396395.1. GTDB lineage: Bacteria > Patescibacteriota > Microgenomatia > UBA1406 > GWC2-37-13 > GWC2-37-13. Next base: position 11,025 of record CAYNFC010000007.1, read on the forward strand.
TTTTATAGGCATTACAGATTTTTCCAACCTCGTTACTTGCCTCTGATAAATTTACAAAGCTACCTATAAGACTGTCCTGCTTAATCGAATCCATAATTTTCTCCGTTATAATTCCGGTAAATAAAATATCAAATCCGGCCTTTTTGATAATCAAATAGGGATTCATTAGTCTTTTATAATTTTTCTTTATATAAAGATTGGCGTTAACAATAGGAAAGTTGGCAATTTTTTCCAAGAAAAGTAAATGAGGAAGACCATAATCTATCTCATGATTACCTAAAGTGACAACATCAGGAGCTAACCAGTTCATAATCTCAATTGTTGATAATCCCTTCCATTCGGAATCAATGAGCGATCCTTGAAGCATATCACCGGCAATAACATACAAAACATTTTCTTCTTCTTTTCTAACTTTGTTAATATACCCTGAAAGAAGAGAAATGCCGCCAATTAATTCCTTTTTCCCCTCTTTGATTTCTGCCAAAAAATCACCATGCATATCATTAGAATGGAGGATAGTAAATTTCTTTGTTTTCATGGTTAAGATATTTTTTTTGGCCAAAGAGAACCCTTATCTTTCTTTAGTTTGTCCCCGATATTTACTTCAGTATAAAATTGTGCGGTTGCCGGGATGTTATGTTCCTCCCCATTTTCCAACCTGACCCGGAAAAAATAAAAATGTTCCTTGCGATTACTGTCTTTTTTATCTTTTGTATTATGGCCTTTATCAATTACTTCACCGACCCAGGCGGCATCTTTGGCTTTTAATAATAACTTACCAACGAATAACAAAAAGCCAATAATTAACAAACCAAAAATCCCGAAAAAAATTATAATCGGACCAAAAACAATATATTTTTCCATAAATATTTTAAAAAATTTATAACTAATCAACACATATCATTTGCGCTTTCCCACTTCTCATTATACCAAAACAACCCAGTTCCACTACCCAGATCGAACATTGATAAAATAAGTTAGAGCTTTTACGGCTGAAAAAAAAATAATTTTTTGATATCATGTATCTTGCTCTTTAACAATTCTATTTGTTTATTATTTTTCCCCTGTAGCTCAATTGGTAGAGCAGGTCCCTGTTAAGGACAAGGTTACTGGTTCGAGTCCAGTCGGGGGAGCCTGGAGAATGATATTATAGCCTCATAAATTACAGGACCGAATGGTTCTAAGCCGATATTGAGTTTTTTTGCTACTTGTTGGTAATAGTAAATTTAACATAACCATGGCTTGAACCGGGTAATAATGATGGATTGAACGACTTTTTTACCGAGCTGACATTAATCGTATAGCCATATATCACAACTTTATCGCCTGCAACAACTGATTTACTAACAGAATCAGTCAGACCTTCTTTATGAATAACCAATAAGGCGGATTTATCATTAACACTACTAAGACCAATAAAAATCTCACCAAAATGCATTTGGGTTCCCTGACTAAGTGTTTGAGTATTTGCCGGTTCTGAAATAGAAGTATTTTTATACCAAACGATCCATCCAATAAAGATAATGATGGCCAGAAAAGTAACGATTATCATTTTCTTCATGCACTAATAATACATCGTTTGACAATAAAACCCATATCTGAAACAATATATTTGTGAAGAAGTCTTTCATAATTCTTACATTAGTAAAATTTTCAACACTTTTTTTATTCTCTTATTTCCTAGTCAAACTTCTGGTTCCGGGTAAAGTCCAGGCATATACCCAGCAAGATTGCGTTAACATAGCAATGAATTGCGCAACGAGATGTATAAATTCAGTAAACGTTAAAAACATAAACATTAATAACCTTAATGCAGTAAGTGATGCATGTGCACAAAATTGTATTAATGAAATAACGGCTTATTGTGGAAATATCGGCAATACACAACCACAGGTACAACAACCACAAGAAGAGCAACCGCAAAAATCTCAAGAACAACTGCCTACAGCCATTCCGCAGGAATCTTTACTCAAAACAGCAATAAAAGGACAATACTATGAGGAGCCTTTATCGGATGAGCTAGTTGCATTATTAGGACCCGATAGTTCCGGAGGTCCTTATACTTTTGACCTCGATACGATGGGCGGATTTCCTCCCATGGGTCTTATTCTGGGACCCGATGGTGTGTTAAGGGGTACACCGACGGGGAAAGACAGTAAGTTCAGGGCGTGTGTCAAAGACGCGGGTGGAAATACTGCCTGTAAAGTAATCAATATTGATGTGAAAAAGGAAGGTGAGTCGGAGTTTGTTGTACCCGGAAATTTTCACCTCACGGAATTAGCATACAATAATTTAACCTACGGTAAACAGTTTCAATCGAGTCAATACGAGCGGGTTGTGATCAAGATGCCCGATGGTTCACTGATGCACATGGATATGGGTTCCATGGTTACTCCGGTTTCGGATTATGAAGTGAAAAGTGACACTGGCAGATTCATGTATGATTATAAACCTGCCTCGGGGGGAGGTTGCGGCCCTATCGGACAGAGTCCGACGTGGGCTTGCCGTCAGGTTGATGCGCGCGACGCAACGTTGAGGGTAAAAGGTACGCAATTTGCGGTTGATACTGATAGATACGGCACAAACATTATCGTTATGAAGGGAGTATTGAGCGTATCTGACCCAAACGGCAATAAGACCGTTGAAGTTGCCGGAGGCCAGTACACCTATATAGCAAAAGGGGGGCTCCCGACCGATCCGCAGTCGTTTGATACCTCTCAAGTTGATTTCTGGTGGAAAGAAAAAACCGCTGAACAGATCAAGAGCGAAAAAATTATTAGTTATATGGCTATTTTTCTGGTAGGGTTGTTCTTTATACTTTTTATTAAGGGCAAGCAAATTTGGCTAAACAGGTCAAAAATAATAGAAATAATAATCGCAAACTGCTACGAACTTCTTGCTGTTATGGCATTTCTTATCGGATGTGTTGCTGTGGCCGTCCCACTAAACTTGTATGGAGGATTTTTCCCTCTTCCGCTTCCAATACTTAATTTTGTAACTTCCACCGCCTTCTTTGCAGTAAAAATGGCTGGATTAATCTTTGGAATCATTGCATTCAAATCGTCAAAAAAGAGTTTTGCTATTTTTATAATTATAATAAATATAGTTGGAATTATTTTGGGACTATGGTTCGGTTTTTAGTACTACTGCGAAAATCTATTTGGTGATACTTGATTTCAACGAGGTAAAAATAATACCGATATTTTTTTTGACAACTGAATTAGGTTCATCAATAACTAATGGTCTTAAAATGTGCACAATATTATTTTGAACATATACGTAATTGGTTTCCATTTTACCGCTGTCGGCAAGCTTAACCTGTACTTCAAGATAATGGCCTTTGTTGATCGGGTGTTCTTTTGCAGAAATAATTTTATCCTGATTTATATACTGCTGGTACCACTGTTGTAAAGACTCGCCGGAGTAATGGTTTTTTGGATTCCGCTCATCATTTCCTCTATAGACAGAATTAGTATAATCCCACTTCTCATTTTTCCCGTAATTTAAATCCCATCCAGAGCCAGAAAAAACGAAATCGCAACCCGGTGGAAGAGAAATGGTTGTTTGTACGCCAAAATCAGAGTTTTTGCCGGTAAAACTTTTCCAATCATTGGCTCTCTGCTTAAATAAAGTTCCTCCGACGATTTCCAAAACAATCAAAACAACAAGCGCAAGCAAAAACACTTTTCCTCTTTTTCTCAGGAGTGGAACCATGATATTAATTGTAACAAACCATTAATAATTCTTTACATCGTAGTCTGGAGAATATAACCATAACCTCTTTAATTACAGGATCAAACGGGTCTAGACCGACACGCTGAGCCAAATAGGACTTAATATAACCAATATCCACAAAATACTCCTTGACAAATCGTCTCAAAATGATACGATTTTATCATAAAAAACAGAACTCCTCATAAAAACACTTGCATAGATTTGCATAGATATGTTAAAATATACATAGATTTAAATATACAACTATGCATAAATTATTATCAATCGGACAAACCGCCGAACTATTAGGTGTATCTATTGATACTCTCAGACGATGGGATTCTGCCGGCCGTTTACGCTCCATCCGCAGTGGCCCAAGAGGTCATCGGTTTTATAATAGGTCAGACATTGATCAATATCTGCAAGAAATTGACACCATAGCTTTAAATTGGGCAAAATCTACCAATCCAACCGTGCCTAACACTGATGTTTACTGCCAAACTCGTGATGTATTTCAAGCCAGACTGGAAAAATTTCAATCAGAGTTAAGTAAAATCGTATCAATTAAAATAGTTTCTTTAATTACGGCAGTTGCCGGCGAGATTGGAAATAATTCATTTGATCATAATTTGGGAAATTGGTCAGATATTCCCGGTATTTTTTTCTCATATGCTATCAGAAATAGGAAAGTAGTATTAGCAGATCGTGGTCAAGGCATATTGACAACATTGAAGAGAGTACGCACAGAACTGGTAAATTCTAGTGAAGCAATGAAAGTGGCATTTACTGAAAAAATATCCGGAAGATATCCAGAAATGAGAGGAAATGGGTTGAAGTTTGTAAGATCAATTATTGTGGAAAATCCATTTTCAATACATTTTCAAACAGGAAATGCTCAGCTATACTTAAAAAAGGATGACGTTGAACTAAATATTCAACAAACTAACACAATTATTCAAGGATGTTTTGCGCTTATAAGTTTTGAAGAGTTGATATGAATATTGAATTAAAAAAATTTGGAACAACTCTTGTCTCACGTCCAGCTGGGAAAGAAGCATGGTTAGCTTTTCAGCCTGTATTAAAAGGGATACCACCAGGTGAAAAAATTATTGTAAATTTTGATGGAGTAGTTGTCTTAACACCCTCTTGGGCAGATGAGTTTTTAACTCCTCTTAGAAATAATTTTAAAGATAAAGTTAATTTGATCAACACTAATAATCCATCTGTGGAAGCAACCTTGTCAATTTTAGATCGACCTTGAGGTTAATTTCAGACATCTAAAATTTGCAAATGATACGTATTTCAGGTAAAACCAGTTTTCACTTTCATCGCGATAGGGAGTAATTTTATTGATATAATTCTATCAATGAAAAAAAATATTTTAATAGGAGTCACTAGTGGGATTGCTGCATATAAAATTCTTGATTTAATAAAATTATTAAAAAATGAAGGTCATGAAGTGTTTGTTATTATGACAAGGGGAGCGGTGGAAATGTTTTCTCTGACTGATTTTGAAAAAGCTTCAGGAAATAAAGTTTTTTCAAATTTATTTGAAAAGAATTTTGATTATAAAGAAGTTTTAAAGAAAAGAAAAGTTGAGCATATTGATTTAGCAGATAAATGCGATGCAATGGTGATTGCACCGGCAACAGCCAATATTATTGGAAAATTGGCCCAAGGTATTGCTGATGATTTTTTGACAACCACCGCCTTAACTGTTACTTCGCCAATAATTATCTGTCCTTCTATGAACGTTAATATGTGGGGGAATCCAATTGTCCAGGAAAATCTTACTAAGTTAAAATCAATTGGTTATCAAGTTATTGAACCTGCAAAGGGAATGCTGGCTTGCGGATATGAGGGAATAGGAAGACTTGAAGATATAAAAATTATTAAAAACGAAGTTGTTAAGCAAATTAAAAAGGGTGATTCATTGAAAGGAAAAAAAGTTATTGTCACGGCAGGAGGAACAATAGAAAAGATTGATGAAGTTCGTAATATTTCCAACAGAAGTTCTGGGAAAATGGGAATTGCACTGGCTGAAGAATGTTATTTACGTGGAGTCGATGTTTTATTACTTCGGGCCAAAAATTCGGTTAAACCAAGATATCTAATCAGAGAAAAAATATTTGAGACAGCCGAAGATCTTTTGTTGCTGGTAAAAGAAAATATTAAAGATACCGATATTTTTTTCCAGGCGGCGGCGGTTTCTGATTATAAAGTGGACAAATCATTTAAAGGAAAGATATCAAGCGGAAAATCTTTTAACTTAAAGTTGGTGCCGCAAATAAAAATTGTTGATCAGATTAAAAAGATTTCTCCAAAAACGGTTCTCGTCGCTTTTAAAGCAGTATATGGCTTGGGAGAGAAATTGCTGATTCAAGAAGGATTAAAAAAATTAAAAGAATCAAAGGCAGATGTCGTTATAACCAATGATATTAGCCGCGACGATCGCGGTTTTGAATCGGATGATAACGAAGTTTATATAATTTCAAAAGATAAATCGGTTAAAAAACTTCCATTGACTTCTAAACGAGAAATTGCGAAAGAAATTGTTGAATTTGTTTTATAATGTTTTCCTCTCCGTTTTCATCATTAACAATTATCAAATGATTGATTATTGGTTTATCAAAATTTAATTCCATTTTTCTTGCATATTCCAAATCCAGAGGAAAATCACTCCTTTCCATTAAACGTTTTTCTCGAATAGATTTTTTTGTTTCAATTAAAACAAATTTTGCTTCAGGAATTTTATTAATAAAGTTAACTCTATATCTTTCTTTGATAAAAGTTTGAGAAACAACCAAATTTTGATATTTAGATTTTAGATTTTGGATTTTATTTATTAGTTTTTCGAAAAACACATCTCTCATCTGATCAGTGAAAACTCTCTGTACCTTGATAGCCTCTTTCATTTCATCAGTTAAATCACGGTCTCCGTCATAAAAATAATAGTTAAAATATTTTTCAAATATTTTTCCAACAAAAGTTTTACCGGTTCCCGGGAGACCAAATAAAATAATAAGTAACATGAAGGAAATTATATATTAAAATAAATTGAGAGGAGGTAATGAATATGACAGGATATATAATCAATATTGAGGAAAAAACTTTTAAAAATAATTATTTCCGTGAAGTGCTTTTTACCACTAACAAAAGTCAATTAGTTGTCATGGCCTTAAAACCGGGTGAGGAGATTGGGGCAGAAGTTCATCCAGAACACAAACCAGGAACGATTCACAAAACCAAGGAAGAGGCGAAAGAATAAATAATTTTAATCCAATCGATGCTTTGAGGTACGAATAAAAATCATAAATATTAAACCACCATATCCAAGTTGCCATATTATTGGCCGAAACAGAAAATATAATGGAAAAAAAACTACATAATAAATGGCTTTAAAGAGCCTTCTCAATATCACATTCTCGATTAAGGTAAAGTTGCCATCAAGATTTTTTTTGAAGTCTACGGTATCCTCATAAGTCTTCATAAACTTGAGTTTGTAACCTGTTTTTTTCATCATATTACTCAATGAGTTGGGTGTAAAAAAGTATTTATGATCTGTAATCACCCACCAAGACCAATTTTTGCAAATTTTTGCCATTAAGCTGTTGTAATTTGGAGTTTGGATTACAATTATTCCCTTTTTGTCGAGACTATTTTTTAATCTGACAATCGAGTTTACCGGATTTTTTAGGTGTTCGATTATGTCTATAAGCAGTATCAAATCATATTTATTTTTGTTTTTTTGGAAAAATATATCAAACGTATTTCTATAGACTTTTTTTTTGAATTTTCTTAAATAATAAAGTTGGTTTACCGGTTCAATTGCAGTAATATTAAATCTCTTTTCTGCAAAAATTGAAGCAAATAATCCGAATCCGGCTCCAACGTCTAATAATTTACCCTTATCTTTATACCTTAATATTATTTCTGAAAGTAAAATAAATCTTTTTTTCAATTTTGATTCTTCTTGTCTGTATTCTCCTAATGAATATTGGGTGTCTTTTGATATTCTGCTTTGCTTTGCCAATCCTACCTTATCCAGAAATCCCAATTGGCACGAAGAACAGACATAAATTTGAATTCCATCAACTTTTTTTAAATAATGAATGTTATTTACTTTGGAGCATAAGAGACATTTTTTCATTATAATATTATATCTCATCTCATAGATGAAAGAAAAATCTCCACATATTTGTATTACTTATATGGAAGGAGGAAAAAATATGAATATAGACAATATTGAATGTATAATGTTAATATATGAAAACTAAAGTTGAAACGACTAAAGCACCAAAAGCTGTTGGACCATATTCACAGGCAGTGATGGTTGATGATTTTATTTTTACTTCCGGTCAGATTCATTTGACTCCTGAAGGTAAGCTTCTTGAAGGAACAATTGAAGAACAGACTCATCAGGTAATGAAAAATTTAAAAGCTGTTCTTGAAGCCGCCGGTGTTGCTTTTGCTGATGTAGTTAAAACAACTATTTATGTAATTAATATAGGTGATTATGGAAAGATTAATGAAGTTTATAGCAGCTATATGATAGAACCATTTCCGGCCAGGGAAACAGTTTGTGTTAACGCTCTTCCTCTTGACGCCAGAGTAGAGATTAGTATGGTGGCGATAAAAAATTAATAAGAAGAAATAAAATATTTGCTATACTTTAACAATGATTTTTCTTTCTTTAAAAACTTATAAAGAATCAACTGGAAGTGCGGCGGTTAAATTATTATCTTGCGTTAAAAGAGTCAGTAAAGAAACAGGTGTAGAAATAATTCCCGCTGTTCAACCGACCGATATCTATAGAGTAAAAAAAGAATTAGGAATTGAAGTCTGGGCTCAGCATATGGATCCAATTGAACCAGGGAAGAATATGGGCTGGCTCTCTCCATATGCTTTAAAGGAAGCCGGAGCTTCCGGTCTTGTCATTAATCACAGTGAACATAAAATGGATGACGATCATGTGAAAAAAATTTTGGATAAAGCCAAGGAATATGGATTAAAAAATGTTATCTGTGGCTTTAATATGGAAATGGTGATGAAATTTGACTCATGGAATCCTGACTATGTTTCTTACGAAAGAGAAGACATGATTGGTACGGGCGTATCAATGATTACTAAAGAAGCAGAAAATATAAAAAAATTAGTCTTAGTTCTGAAAAGGCCGCTTATAATTGGTGCAGGAATTTCAACGGGAGAAGACATTAGGCAGGCGAAGAAATTAGGAGCGGCAGGAGCAATACTTGCATCAGGTTTTGTTTTAGCCAAAGATCCAAAAGCCAAGCTTCGTGAACTTGCAGAGGGATTTAAAGTATAAGTTATCCGTGCTTCCTTTTTAAAATCATAAGAAAAAAAGCTCCTACAAAAAGAATAGAATTTGTTACCCAAATAAAAGGATCGCCTTTTAATAATCCATAAATCACCCATGATATTCCGTTTAACATTCCAATAATAATTCCCATCCAAGAAAGATCACGTGTTTTTTTAGTTTTGAAAGAAGCCCAGACCTGAGGAAAAAATATCAAAGCGGCAAAAATTGATCCCAAATATCCAAATAATAATTCTAAGTTTTTCATTAATGTATATATTATATCTATAAAAATATTTTTTATCATTTCACAAACTTATCTAACTATAAATAACCTATCTTGTCGACGATCGTCTATAAGATATATCTATCGATAAAAATATACTACTACAACAATCTAAATCTTCACTTTTGTAGGTTATAAGCGGTGGACATACTTAGTATATAAAGTTATAAAGTCTATAAGGTTCTTTAAATAATAAAAAAATACAAAAATATAGCAATTAATTATGATAAACATTTATCTTGTGGACGATCGTACATAAGATAATAATTCAAATAAGATATATGGAAGAAAAGGAAATTAAGTTAAAACGGGGACAGTTATATTGGCATATCTTGGAGATCATAGGTCTAACTTTGATATCGGCTGGCAATCCGCTTCGCCCAGTTATTCCTTTAGCCATAAAAGAAATTATTAAAACTCTTAAAGAAGTCAAAAATCTAAACGTTGAAGAAGAAAAAATTAAAAGAAGTTTAAAAAGCTTAGAGAGAAAAGAAATTATTGATCTAGAAGAAAAAGGTAATGAAGTTTTTGTCAGATTAAAAGATAAGAATAATTTAACAGTAATAAAATATTCAACGAAAGCACTTTTAGATTTCAAAAGGAAAGAAAAAAATTGGAACGGCAAATGGTTTTTAGTTTTCTTTGATGTTCCAGAAATTCAAAGGAATAAAAGAAATTATTTAAGAAAATTTCTCGTAGATATAGGATTTCATCAATATCAAAAAAGTATTTACATCTTTCCCTATGAATGCGAAAAGGAAATAGCACTGATTAAGAAAATTGTCGAGGGGGCAAAATATATGAAATATATAATTGCAGAAAAAATAGAGGACGAAAAAACAGTAAAATCTTTCTTCAAATTAGGATAATAATATTATCTTCAATTTTTTTTTATGTTATTAGTAATAATGTATCTTGTAGACGACCGTCTTGAAGATAAAGAATAAAAACTTGATTTTTTAAAAAAGTGATTTTAGTCTAGATTCCCGCCTTCGCGGGAATAACACTTGTGATTCTAAGTAGCGATCCCTTTATTTATAAAAAAATAAGGGCGAAGATTCCTGAAGATAACCCGAGTAAGATTCCGCCTATAACGTCGGTTGGCCAATGTTCTCCGAGAGAAATCCGGGAAACGAGCATTAATCCGTTAACGATGAATAGTAAAGAATTAAAGAAAATTTTATTTGAATTACTAATCTTCATTTTGTTGATAAGATAAGAAATTATTACTGAAACGAAAATTACTCTCAAGCTATGGCCGGATGGATAAGAAGATCCCGGTTGAACATATGATGAAGGAAAAAGAAAATCCAAATTATATCTAAAAAATAAGAATGGTGGTCCGGGATGGTTCATCAATGACTTACCGATTAATTCAATAATATGTGCCCCGACCAAAGGAATAAAGATCAAAAAAGATAGTATTTTTCTTCTGAAAAGAGCAATAAAAAATAAAAAACCAGCTAATATTTCAAAACTTCCAACGAGGCTAAAAAAAGACAAGAAAGAATCATATTTTATTGAAATATGATTTTGTAATCTAACCGTTGTATTAAAGTCAAAACTATTTAATAGTTCCTTTTTAACAACGAAAGTAAAAAAGGCAAAAACAAAAAAGAAAAATAAACTTATCAAAATCAAAATGATTTTTTTTCTCATTATTAAATCATTATATCAGCTTATTTTTTGATAGAATAGAGATAGGAAAATAAACGGAGCGTAGCTCAGATGGCTAGAGCGCAGCGTTTGGGACGCTGAGGCCGCGAGTTCAAGTCCCGCCGCTCCGACACTTTATGAAAAAAATTAAAACCCCATGGGGTTATGTTACTCCGTTCGGCGTCGCAGAAGGTTTTGAGGGATCTATTTTAGTTATTCTTCTGGGAAAGGAGATTAAACCTCATTTTCATCGAAAAACATTTGAATATGAAGTGATTCTTGCTGGAAGAGGATTAGCCAATGGTAAGAAAGTGATTAAGGGTGATTTCAGATCATGGAGACTTAATCAAATTCACGGATATATAAATAATGGAAAAAAAGAACTTAAAATATTTTGCATTACTCAACCTCCTTATAATCCTTCAGACGACATATTAGTAGAAAATAAAACTTAAACTAATATAAAACATTATGAAAAAAATTATTATTCCAATTTTATTAATATTTTTGGTTTTTCTTATCTATTTTTTATCAAATAGAAATAATTCGTTAATAAATTACAAACTTAACAATAAAACCTATAAACTCCTAACTGCTAAAAATAGCAGCGAATGGCAAAAAGGACTAATGTTTTACAAAAATAAATCAGAACTCAAAGGAGCCGACGGAATGATTTTTATTTTTCCTGATAAACAAATAAGAAGTTTTTGGAATAAAAATACCTATTTGGATTTAGATTTATATTGGATAAATGATGAAGAAGTGGTTGGGAAAAGTTTTTTACCAAGCATAAATAAGAGTAAGGAAACTACAACTGTTAGTTCTCCAAAAATCGTCAATAAAGTAGTAGAAATTGTTCAATAATTATCTTTTTAATGCCTCAATTCCCGGCAGGGTTCCTTTCTCAATAAACTCAAGCATCGCTCCTCCGCCGGTTGAGATGTGAGTAATTTTATCCAAGTATTCTTTTTTTGAAATGGCGGCCAGTGTGTCTCCGCCGCCAACAATCGAGATAGCTTGATCGTTATGAGTGATTGAATAATAAATAAAATCAGTTCCTCTTTTAAAAGTTGGATTTTCGAAATATCCTACAGGTCCATTCCAGATTATTGTTTTTGCTTTAGAAATAATAGCGCCAAATTTTGCTTTTGTTTCCGGACCAATGTCGAAGATAGATTTATTTGGAGGTATATTTTCAATTTTTACTACCTCACTCTCTCGATCTTCTTTTGTAGTTGCCACAACTGCATCAACCGGTAAAACAAGAAAAGCCCTGTTTTTTTTGGATAAAGAAAGCAGTCTTCTTGCTTGTTGAACTGCTTCATATTCACAAAAACTATTACCGATTTCATGTCCTTGAGCACTAATGAAAGTATTTGCTAGACCGCCACCAATAATTAGGTAATCAACAATTTTAATCAATTTATTAATCAACCCAACTTTAGTTGAAACTTTTACTCCTCCGATAATCGCAACAACTGGTTTTTTAGGTTTGTTAATAACTTGAGATATTATTGCTAATTCTTTTTTAAGAAGAAGTCCTCCATATGAAGGAATAAACTTTGGCGGTCCAATGACTGAGGTATCAGATCGGTGACAAACCGCGAAAGCATCATTCACATAAATATCCGCCAGAGAAGAAAGTTGTTTTGCAAATATTGTTGAATAATCTTTTTCTTTTGGATAAAAACGAATATTTTCCAAAACTAAAATTTCTTTACTGGTTTGTTTTGTAAATACTCTTTTATCCGTGGACAGAAAGTTATCAACCAAAGTAATTTTATAATCAGGCAGATATTCACGAAGCCTTTTGATAACAGTCATTAATGATAGTTTTGGATCCCGGGTTTTTGGACGATCCAGTTTGGCCACACAAATAAGTCGATTATTATTTTTTAAAAGATACTTTATGGTGGGAAGATTTTTTTGAATCCGAACATCATCAGCAATGGTTTGATCAGGGTTTAAAGAAACATCAAAATCAACCCTAAGAAGAATAGTTTTATTTTTGATTTCGACTTCGTCGATGTAAGTTATTTTAGACATATTGAGCTAATCGTTCAACGAGGTCAACGAGCCTTGTAGAATAACCCCATTCATTATCATACCAGCCAAAGATTTTTACTAAATTTCCGTTGACAATTTTAGTGTAATTAGCGTCAAAAATACAAGAATAAGGAGACCCAATAAAATCAGAAGAAACTAAGATTCTATCTTCATAACCTAATATTCCCTTCATTTTACTTTCTGATACTTCTTTAAATTTTTTATTTACTTCTTCAACAGTGGTTGGTTTTTCCACAATGATTGAAATATCAGTGATAGATCCTGTTGCCACTGGAACACGAAGAGACATGCCGTCGACTTTCCCTTTTAACTCAGGGATGACTTTAGCAACAGCTTTAGCCGCTCCCGTTGTTGACGGAATAATATTTATAAAAGCGGCTCTTGACCCACCCGGGTTTTTCCCGGCATCATCAAGTAATTTTTGACTGATTGTCATTGCGTGGATCGTGGTCAAAAAACCTGAGATAACTTTAAAATTATCATTAATTACTTTAAACATCGGGGCGGAACAGTTTGTTGTGCAGGAAGCATTTGATATAACTGTTGCTTTTTTGAAATCAAATTTATCGTCATTAACACCAAGAACAATAAAAGGGGTTTCCTCATCCTTGGCGGGGGATGTTAAAATGACTTTTTTCACAGAACCTTTTAGATGCTTTTCCAAATCAACTTTTTTTGTAAAACTACCCGTAGCGTCAACGACTACGTTTACTCCATATTTATCCCAAGGAATATTTTCGGGTCGGTCGTTGAGTAGAGTTAATATCTTTTTACCATTGACAGAAATTCCATCAGATTCTTCTTTAACTTCCATTCCAAATCTTCTATAAACAGAATCATAAGAAAGCAAATAAGCCATAATCGAAGTTGACGTTTTTCTGGTATTTATTGCCACAATTTCAAATTTATTCCGGGTCAAGGCAATTCTGGTAAAAGCCCGACCGATTCTGCCGAAACCATTTAAACCGACCTTAATCATAGAAATTAGTTGTTATTTATAATAATGATGATGCGTAGTGACGTAGCGAACTGTACCAGATATTCCTCGAATGACTATCGAATGTGTAATAGCTTTATTTTTTTCAAAGACAACTCCATTAAGAAGAGGGCCATCAATAACGCCGGTAGCCGTAAAAGTTAATTCTTTTCCATGAGCCAGATCCTCAGCAGTAAAAATTTTATCTATATTTTTAACACCGGCCGCTTTAATTTTTGGAATATCAGCTTCTTTTTTAGGTTTAAACTGACATAAAATTTCCCCACCTAATATTTTTACAGGTACGGCCGCCAAGACCGCCTCAGTTGATCCGCCAATTCCCATCAGCAAATCAATTCCTGATTCCGGAAAACAAGTAGCAATGGCAGCGGCAACGTCGCCGTCAGTAATAAGTCTAACGCGAGCACCAGCATCACGGACTTCTTTGATTAAATCAGCATGTCTTTCCCGGTCCAGAATAACAACCGTGATATCTTCAACTTTTTTACTCATCGCTTTAGCGGTTTTTTCGATATTTATTTTAACGGAGGCTTCCAAATTAATTGCTTTTTTGCCAAGCGGGCCAACAGCAATTTTTTTCATGTAAGTATCGGGAGCGTGAAGAAGACTGCCTTTTGGGCCTGATGCAATCACGGTTGTGGCATTATATCTTCCATAAGCAACACTTTCCGTACATTCAAGAGGATCGATCGCCAAATCCATCGTCGGACCTTTTTTTGTCCCGACCTTTTCTCCGGTGTAAAGCATCGGCGCCTCGTCTTTTTCTCCCTCACCGATGACAACCGTTCCGGAAAAATTAATCAGATTAAAACGAGATCTCATCGCATTGACGGCGGCTCCATCGGCTTTATTTTTATCTCCCCGGCCAATCCAATGAGCGGCTTCAATAGCAGCCGCTTCCGTAACTCGAACGAATTCAAGAGCTAAGTTTCTATCCATGATTCAGTATTGATAATATACTAAATAAACTTGTGTTTGTCTATTTAATAATGATAAAATATTTTTTGATTGTTATTAGTTAATTTTATATATATGGTTACTAATCAAACAGACGGAAACGTTTTGTCTAAAGTTGCGCATGAATTGGTAGCCCCACGGAAAGGAATATTAGCGGCTGATGAAAGTACCGGGACAATGAAGAAGAGATTGGATGCAATTAGAGTTGAGGCTACCCCGGAAAATCGCTCAATGTGGCGAGAAATTATGGCCGAAGCTCAAGGAATTGAAGAAGCAATAAGTGGGGTAATACTATTTGATGAAACGCTACGTCAACCTTTACCAAACGGAAAAATAATTGCCGATTTACTTAAATCAAAAAATATTCATCCCGGAATCAAAGTTGATGCCGGTGTGGTCAAAATTAATGAACAAGGAGAAAGCTTTACCCAGGGTTTGGACAAGCTGGGAGAAAGGTTACTGGAGTATAAAAATATGGGAACGGCTTTTACCAAATGGAGAGCAGTGTATAAAATTGGCGAAAAAATGCCTTCAACAGCGGCGATTGTGGCAAATTCTATTGGATTAGCTGAATATGCCCTTCTTTCCCAAAAGGCCGGATTGGTGCCGATCGTTGAACCGGAAATATTGGTTTTGGAAGGAAGCCATGATGTTAATAAGAGTAAAGATATAACTTTAAAAGTCCTTAAAGACGTATTTTATTGGTTAAAAGAGTTTGGAGTACTTTTTTCCGGAATGCTATTAAAACCAAACATGGTTCTTCCGGGGAAAGATTCGCAAAAAAAGTCAACCGCAGAAGAAATCGCCCGTTTGACTGTCGAGACATTAAAAGAAACCGTTCCGACCGAAGTCCCGGGAATTGTCTTTTTATCAGGTGGTTTGACTCCTGATCAATCAACTGAATATTTAAAAACAATGAATGCAATGTTTAAAGATCTACCTTGGCAGTTAAGTTATTCGTTTGGTCGGGCATTACAACAGGAAGCTTTACAGGCATGGATGGGAAAACCGGAAAATGTTAAAGCGACCCAAGATATTTTTATGGTTCGAACTAAAAAAGTATCAAGTGCGAGAGACGGGATCTAAACCACCTTTGCTCCACGGGTGGCAGCGGACGATTCTTTTTATTCCAATAATTAATCCTTTAAAAGCTCCATATTTTTCAACTGCTTGATAAATATATTCCGAACAGGTTGGAGTAAAACGACAAGCTTGGTCGGTTAAAAATAATTGCCGGGCAACGGCTCCATGAAAAAACCGGGTTTTTTGATAAAAACGGATAAACTTAAGAATAACTGTTTTCATATTGTTATAATTTTACTATGAAAATCTCAATTATTACTTTGTTCCCAAAAATGATTTCAGGTTTTTTTGAGGAAAGCATTGTTAAGCGGGCAATTAAAAAAAAATTAGTTGAGATTGAAATAGTCAACTTACGTGATTTTGCCATTAATGATTACGGTACTGTTGACGACAGGCCTTATGGTGGAGGAGCGGGGATGGTGATTCGCGCAGACGTTATTTATAAGGCAATATCAAATATTAAAAATCAAAGATCAAAAACACATATTAAAAATCAAAAAGAAAAAATCATATTAACAAGTCCTAAAGGAAAAACTTTTAATCAGCAATTAGCGATTGACTATTCAAAATTAAACCATTTAGTTATTATTGCCGGACATTATGAGGGAGTGGATGAACGGGTTTTAGATTACGTTGACGAAGAAATATCTTTGGGAGATTTTGTTATGACAGGGGGAGAAATAACCGCGTCGGCCATTGTTGATTCAGTCGTTCGTTTAATCCCCGGTGTATTGAAAAAAGATACGGCAACTAAAATAGAGAGCTACTTCGATGTATCGATACATCGAATGATTGATATGATTGGCAAAGATAAACGTTTAATAGAACTTAAGGACAAAGGAATAAAGACAATCAAACTTTTAGAATATCCTCAATATACTAGACCGGAAATATTTAATAACAAAAAGGTTCCGGGGATTCTTTTATCTGGCGATCATAAAAAGATTAAGGATTGGCAAATAAAAAAAGCGATCGAAGAAACCCGCAAAAAAAGACTTGATCTATTAAAATAAACATATGAAATGTAAAAATTTTCCCAGATGTCCTTTAAGGAAATTTGAAGAAAAAGGTTTAATAACCTCTATTTGGAGAAAAAATTACTGCGAAAAAGATTTTCTCAAATGTGTCAGATATCAAGAAGCTGAACAGGGAATTTCTCACCCGGATAATAAGCTTCCTGATGGATCGATAGATAAAAATCTTAAATGAGCTTGACAAATGCTGTGAATATGAATACGAAGCTTACTGAAAATACGGTATAATTTTACCATGATAAGGACGAGAGCGGCAATATCGCCTACTGGTTATCCTCACATTGGGACTATTTATCAAGTTCTTTTTGATTATGCTTTTGCACATAGACATAAAGGTAAGTTTATTGTCAGAATCGAAGATACTGATAAAGAAAGAACAGTTGCCGATGCCGAAGAAAAGGTCTTTATGGCTTTAGATTGGTTTGGGTTAATAGAGGATGAAAGTATCAGAAAAGAAGGTCCATATAAACCATATCGTCAATCGGACAGACTGGATATTTATAAAAAATATGCCGAAGAATTAATTAACAATAACAAAGCTTATTATTGTTTTTGTTCAAAAGAAAGGTTGGATAAGCTAAGACAAGAACTTCAAAAAGAAGGAAAAGTGCCGATGTATGACAAACATTGTTTAAAATTAAATAAAGAAGAAATTAAACAAAAATTAGCAAAGAATGAATCTTATGTAATCAGATTAAATATTCCGAATAATATTCAGATTAAGATAAAAGATGAATTAAGGGGAGAGATTACTTTTGAATCAAATTCAGTGGACGATCAGGTGCTTATGAAGTCAGACGGTTACCCCACTTATTTTTTGGCGGTCGTGGTTGACGATCATTTAATGAAAATTACCCATATGGTGCGAGGTGAAGAATGGTTGACTTCTTCGGCAAAGATCGTTCTTCTTTATGAATATTTTGGTTGGGAAAAACCAATTTTTATTCATACTCCAATTATCAGGAATCCAGACCGATCAAAATTTTCCAAAAGACAAGGTCATACGAGCGTTTCTTGGTATCAAGAACAAGGGTTTCTTCCAGAGGCGATTCTCAATTATTTGTCACTGATGGGTTGGAGTCACCCTGATGGTAAAGAAATTTTTCCGTTAGACGAATTTATTAGACGATTTGATTTTAAAGATATTAAACCGATTGGCCCGGTTTTCGATTTGATGAAACTGGAATGGATGAATGGGATGTATATCAGACAAAGTCAAAAGTCAAAAGTCAAAAGTGAAATATTAAAATTCTATAAAGAAAAAAATATTGAGTTAGACGAAGTTCTTGTTGAAAAAACAATTCCATTAATTCAGGACAGAATAAAAAAACTTTCCGACTATTTACCACTTTGCGAATTCTTTTTCAAGACACCTGAAAAATATGAGGTTGATTTAACAGGTAAAAAAGAATTTTTTGAAAAAGTTTACGCCGAACTGGAAAAAGTTAACGACTGGAAAGCGGACTTGATCGGGGAAGTGTTGGTTAATTTAGCTAAAAAACTAGAGATAAAAAACCCCCAGTTTTTTATGGATATGAGATTGATTATTACCGGTAAAAAAATTTCCCCACCGTTAAATGAATCAATGGAGATATTGGGAAAAGAGGAATGTCTTAAACGATTGACTTTGATCTAATTTTTTAGTATTTTTAAGCTATGAAATTAAAAAAAGCATTAATTTTAATATTATCTTCGGGTTTGTTATTTTTTGGACCTTCATTAGTAAAATCAGAATCACAAATAAAACAGAATGTTAAGGAAAATATATTGAAACAAAAAGAAAACAGAAATGTTGTCAAAGAAACGTTGCAGGCTGAAAGAAAAGCAAAAAAAACAGAAATTGAAGAAAAAAGAGAAACTTTTAGAGAAACTCTACAAGCTGAGAGAGAAGAAAGAAAAACGAAAATTGAAGAAATGAAGGAAGCTTTTAAGGCAAAAAGAGATGATTTCAAAGAAAAAATTGAAACAATTAAAGATGAAAGAAAGAAAAAATTGACAGAGAAAATTGATAATCGTATGTCAATTGTCAATAAAAATCAAACAGCTAGAATGATAAAGGCCTTGGAAAAGCTAACAGAACATGTTAATAAAATTGAAGAAAGAATAACTAAGGCAAAAGAAAAAGGAATAGATCTTTCGTCAGTAAAAGCTTTAATAACTTCAGCAAAAACGACTATCAGTGCAGCTCTAGTAATTGTTGAAGAACAAGCGGCAAAAGATTATGCTTTTACAATAAGCGACGAGACAAATCTTGGTCAATCAGTCAAATCATCTTATGATGGACTTAGTCAGGATTTAAAAAAAGCTCAGGAATCATTAGTTAAAGCAAAAGAAGCAGTCATAGTTCTTTATAAAGCAGCGGGAGTGTTAGAAAAAGTTATACCGACGCCAACGGTAGTCACACCATAAATTATGGATCCAATTAAACCAGATTTAATACAATCGGAACCTCAAAAATCTTCATCAAATAAAATATTAACAATTTCTTTAGTGATTCTAATCGTCATTACTGTTGGACTTGGAGGATTTTTATTATTACAGGTAAATAATAAAAAAACATCATCTAATGATGCAGCAGCTACTTCCATAATTTCACCAACAACAACGCCAACAGTTGAGGCTGACAATCCAGCCAATGTTGACGTTGGAAATGTTGAAACAGATTTAAAAGATATTGGAGTTGATGTAAAAAGTCTGCAATAAAAAATTAGATGAACACTACAAATAAATTAACCTACAAAGACTCAGGAGTTAATTACGAAACAATTGACTACATAAAAAGAATTGCTCAACAGGCCGGGGAAAAAACTGTTGATAATTTGCCCAAAAATTATCAAGAAGTTTTTGCAAGTCGCGGTGAGTCAGCCCATGTAGTTGACGCCGGTGACTATTATTTTGCATCTGTTATTGAAGGACTGGGAACAAAAAGCTTGGTTGCTAATAAAATGTATCGCTTGACTGGAAAAACTTATTATGATTCTTTGGCTTACGATACGGTGGCGATGATCATCAACGATTTAATAACGGTTGGAGCAAAGCCATTGACTTTGATGGCTTACTGGGCAGCCGGTTCTTCAGACTGGTTTAAAGATAAAAAAAGAACCGATGATTTAGTCGCAGGGTGGACAAAGGCAAGTAATGATAGTGGTGCTGTTTGGGGCGGGGGAGAAACTCCGGTCTTGTCAGGCGTTATTGAAAAAAATTCAATAGATTTAGCAGGTAGCTGTTTTGGAATTGTTAATCCGAAAAAGAATTTATGTTTAGGAGAAAAACTTCAAACGGGTGACAGGATAATTTTATTTGAAAGTAACGGTATTCATGCAAATGGTTTAACCTTGGCTCGAAAAATTGCTGAAAATTTACCAGATGG
The DNA here is from genome assembly GCA_964396395.1 of uncultured Gammaproteobacteria bacterium. Taxonomy (GTDB): domain Bacteria; phylum Patescibacteriota; class Microgenomatia; order UBA1406; family GWC2-37-13; genus GWC2-37-13. Next base: position 31,506 of record CAYNFC010000007.1, read on the forward strand.
TTATTTAACTAAAATCAATGGAGAAAAAACTTATGGAGAATCCTTATTAACTCCAACAATTATTTATGCAAAGTTAATGGAAGACTTATTAAAAAATACTATAAACATACATTACATGGTTAATATCACCGGCCATGGTTGGAGAAAGTTAATGAGACATAAAAAAAATTTAACTTATCGAATTACAGAACTACCTCCGGTTCCAGAAGTTTTACAATTTATAATTAAACAAGGAAAATTAGATGATAAAGAGGCTTATGGAAATTTAAATATGGGAGCTGGCTTTGCCATTTTTGTCCCAGAAAAAGATGTATCTCAAGTATTAAAACTTTCAGAAACTCACAATATTAAGGCTTATAACTATGGAATAGTTAAAGATGGAGACAAAAAAGTCATCATTGAACCAAAAAACATCACCTTCGAAAAAGAAACTCTACAAGTACGCGTATAATTCTTCACGATCGGTCACATCGTAGTTTGTCATCCCCGTGAAGACGGGGATCAAGTCTAAAATTACATTTTTAAATAATTATTTTAACAATAAATAAATATTTATCTTATGGACGGCCGTCTTGAAGATAATAAATTCCTTTTCCTCTTGCATTTTCCCGCCCCAAGAGCCTAATTTTTTGCTTTTGTCATTTAAGACTGTTATAATAAGCCAAATATGAGTTCATTTGGTGTTGGATTAAAGCGTAGAGGAGTTAGGCTACGTGATTTTACTCCAAGGGATGTTGCCATGATGAATATGGATGTAAAGTTTCAAAGAAAAGTAGCCGAACAAGAAACTCAAATATTTTATGAACATTTAGTTGAGACAAAAGACTTCTTACATAATAGAATAAAAGAAAAAACAGGTAGAGAAAAGCTTGATGGGTGGATTGTCTGTGGTTCAGGAATAGCATCACTTCCTCAATATAAATCTCAGGATATAAAAATATTAGATATAATTTCTACTTCCGAAATTCCTAATTGGCCAGAGCCACAAGCTGAAGGTCATGGAAAAGAATTATATGTTGCGGATATTGGTGGACAAATTGTCTGTATTCAAACTGGAAGAGAGCACATGTATGATACTGACAATACACCAAAAAGATTAAAGATGATGACGTCTCCTCTAATTGTTGCAAAAGGATTAGGGATTGATTGGTTAGTGACAACTAATGCTGCAGGAGTTTTGGAAAATGGAAAAATCCAACAAGGAGATGTTGTTGTTGATGTTGACTATGTTAATAAACATGGAGTAAATCCGCTGATTGGCCCAAATGATAAACGATTGGGTGCGAGATTTCCTAGTAAAAAAACGATAGCTGATCCATATATATTTGGAAAATTTGAACAATTTATCCCAGAAGACCATGTCTATTTAGGAGTGTATTCTCTTTCAACTCAATCACCGATGTATGAAAGTGGTGCAGATGTTTTAGATGGAAAATATGATGCACTTTTAGAACAAAATCCAGAATTAATTCAGGCTTATGGAATGTCCTTTGCGATGGAAGCAATGATTATGCAACATTTTAATAATCCGCCAGTTGATGAAAACGGGTTTGATAGGCCAGTTAGATTTATTGGTTTAACCGCAGCAACTAATATTATCAGTAAACCAGTAGCCGCAACTAAGGAAGCGTTAAGAAAGGCAATAGTCAAGGAAGCAAATTTAACTACACATAAAGAAGTTCTTGAAGGTGCAAAAGAGGCGGAAATATATCTTATACCAGCCGTGATAAAACTTTGTAAATCAATAACAGAAAATCCGTTGCCTCCAATTCCAGAAGAATAACCTTTTCCTCTTGCATTTTCCCGCCTCAAGGACTAAATTAGTAGCAAATTATATATATCGATTTTTAATATAAAATGAAATCTAAAATTCTTTTAATAAATTTTGAAAAAAGTGATGCTGAATATTTAGAGAGGCGCGGAATTGAGTGTCATTTAGGGTATTTAAGCGATAGTTATGAATTAATAGGAATAGATAAAAAAGAAGAGGTATTTGATTATTATTTTCCTTTAGCGATATACGAATATAAAACGGTTTTTTTGAAACTAACCAAAAACCCTCCATTAACAAAAAGTCAAGAAGCAAAACAGGCAAAAACAATTACACAAAATGAAACATCAAATTTTTTAAAATTTTGGAGGAAAAAAGGAGTTTTAGTAATTTTTCTTGAAGATAATAACTTTCGTTCTTTTTCAAGTTTATTAGGGTTTGGAGAAAATATTAATTTGATAGAAAGTAGTGGAAAAGATTTAACCGTCAAATTTGCGATGAATGATGAAAATCGACCGTTCAGGCACATATTCAAAGAAATTAAACCATTGATTAATATACCCCCAACAAAATATATTGAAGTTGGGAACAGAGAAGGATCATCTGGGAATTGGCAAATAATTAATATTTATGAGAACTTAAATGATCAAGCTTTAGGTGTTTATTTTAATGATAGTTATTCATATACAAATAAGGATATTCCATCTTTTGTAATCCTTCCAGGATTTAAAGATTATAAAGAAATTATTTTTAAATTATTAAAATCTTTTGCAAATATTTATACCAAGCTTATACCAGAAATAGATAGTGGTAATTGGGTTGACAGTGATCAATTTTATCCAAAAGAAGTTGCTTTTTTTGATGAGCAAATCATCAAAATAAAGGAAGAAACAAAATCAAAAATAGAAAATTTAACCAATCTTAAGTTTAAAGTTAGAGAAAAATATTCTTTTTTAAGGAAAATTCTTTCAGAAACAGGAGATGAATTAAAAGATGCAGTTATAAAAGTTTTTATTGATATTTGGAAATTAAATATAAAAGATATGGATAGTGCGCGTAAGTCTGATTTTCGTGAAGATCTTCTGATAGAGGGTGATCAAGAAGTTCTAGGGGAGGTAAAAGGAACTCAAAATTCAAATCCTTCTTTTACTTATGTAACTCAATTATTAACACATTTATTAAAAAGTAAAAATAAAGAAGCTATTGGTGCGTTAATTTTAAATCATGATCTTAAAAAAAACCCTGAAGAAAGATCTGAGGCATATACTAATCTAGATGAAGAAGAGGAGCTTAAAAACATAATTTTTATTGATACTAGAGTTCTTTTCCAACTTTCTATTGCAATTATGGATTATGGGTTAGATATAAAAAAGGCAAAAGACTATTTACTTAAAAAAGGTAGAGTGACATTTGATATAAATGATTATTTAAAAGATAAATTAGAAAATAATAAGAACAAAAAATAATTTATTTATTAAAAATACTTCTCCAAATTTTTTTTATCCTTTCCTCAATCGGATACTCAAAGGCTTTGAATTTGCGGCCGGTGGGTTTTTCGTAGATACTTATATCTTGCTCATTTTAATTGTTTTTCTATTTTCTTGATTTTTGACTCAACCCCTTTCATCAAAAAAGTCAAATAACCTTTGACTTTGAAGTCGAGGTTAGGAATTTTTTTCTTCAATTTATCATAGAGTTCTTTTCCTGCAGCCAACTCTTCTTTCATCCACCCCCTTATTACCTCATACCATCTAATAAGTTTGGATTATTCATCAATTCTTCGCCGTCAATCTGGGCTTCTTCCAGAATTTCTTTTGGAATTTTACAAGTAAAAAGAGCCAACTCCGACTTCAGATCAGCAAGGGCAAATATTTTACCTTGAAGTTGAGCGATTTCTTCTATATCTTTAAACCTGGTTTTTGAACGAAGAGCAATAAGCATTATATTGTGGGCATAACTAAAAGAGTTATCATCAATAGTTTTTAATTCGGCTTTTGTTAGTATTTTATGATTGACTCTTCTATCATATTCAACTAACATCGCATCAAGAAACATGTCCCAATCCTGCCTGACGTCATCGCCCGGTTTTTGATCTCTTTCAAGATTTTCAAGCGTATATTTGAGTAAAAAATCCAGAGTAAAATCTCTTTTTACTTCAGCGTTCCTGTTTCTTATTTGGCCTTTGGCTGCTTTTACATACTCAGGAAAGTTTTCGTATCCAAAAACTTTCGGATCCAAATCTCCATCAGCCATATCGTCTGTTGCCCGGCCAAGCATATATGCCGGCGCGGCTGACCGATAAAAAGATAATTCTGCCGGCGCCGATACCGGCAAACCCAAAAGTCTGGTAGGCAGCGTTTGAAGAAATGAAAAACCGCTTAAAAGACTGACACTTTCACCTATTAGTAAATATTTTTTTAATGATCTTGCATAAAACCCGAGTTTGATATCAGTAACTATTTTTAGTGCAAAGAATTCGTCAGAATATCTCTGTAGATTTTTTTCATACATGAATGTAAGTCTTTCTTGTAAAGCCATTGTCATTGTCACCAGATTATCAAATCAACTCGATAAAATCAAAATAAGTAGTGATTTTTAAAATCTAAGAATAACTCATTTATAAGTAAGCACTTAAATTCTTTTTGATGCGAGATTCGATGGGATATTCAAAGGCTTTGAACTTTTTACCGGTGAGTTTTTCGTAAACTGCGATGTAACGTTGAGCAACGGCGACGATAAGTTCATTAGCCATTTTTGGTGGGGGGCCGTCACCACGGTAACCACGCTTAACATACCATAACCGCAAAAATTCTTTATCAAAGTTTTCGGGTTCAAGTCCTTTTTTAAATCGTGATTGATAAGTTTTTGCAATCCAGAAGCGGGAAGAATCAGGAGTATGAATTTCATCGATCAAAGTCAGTTTACCGTTATAAATTCCAAATTCATACTTAGTATCCACAAGAATCAATCCTTTAGAAAGGCAAAGTTTTGTTCCAAATTTAAATAAAGCCAAAGCCGTTTTTTCCATTTGTTTATAAAGTTTTTCACTAACAATTTTTTTACCAATTATTTGTTCTCTGGTTAATCTTTCATCATGACCTTTAGCACCAGCTAATGGGTGAGTAGTTGGAGTGATAACCGGTTCCTTAAGTTTTTGATTCTTCTTTAGTCCATCTGGAAATTTTAATCCATAAATTACCCTTTCACCTTTTTCGTATGATCCCCAAATAGAAGTATTTGTGACACCAGATATATATCCTCGAACAATCATTTCCACTTGAATCGGCTCACAGTTTTTAGTTACAGAAACGTTTGGATCAGGAACTTCAATTAGATGATTATCAATAATATGTTTAGTTTTTTTAAACCAAAAAGAGGCTAATTGGTTTAAAACAGCCCCTTTAAAAGGGATATTTCCTAAAATAACATCAAAAGCCGATTGACGATCGGTGATAATTAAAATTCTTTTTTTATCCTTAAAATAAATATCTCGGACTTTACCTTGAAGTTTTTTCCCCAAGGGTAGATTAATAGTTTTTAAAACTTTTGGAAGAGATTCCAGAATCACTTTTTCAGATACCATATTATTTTTTAATAACTTCTAAATATTTTTTATAACCTAAAGTTTTTAGTTTTTCTGTTTTGTCTAAAACAGAATTTTTAAGCTTATTACGGTATTCTCTAAGTTTAGTTGCCAATTCTTTGTTAGAAGTTGCCAATATTTGAATTGCCAAAAGTGCCGCATTTTTAGCACCATTAATTCCAACGGTCGCCACAGGAATTCCCGGTGGCATTTGGACAATCGAAAGAAGTGAATCCAAACCATCTAATGACTTTGATTTTATAGGGACACCGATGACAGGTAGTGGAAACATAGCGGCAATCACACCAGGGAGATGAGCAGCTCCGCCGGCTCCGGCAATAATAATTTTTATGCCTTTTCCAACCGCTGACGTGGCATATTCGCGAGTGGCTTCAAATGTCCGGTGAGCTGATAAAACTAAAACTTCGTTTTTAACACCAAAATCATTCAAAACATCAAGAGCCTCTTTCATGATCGGTAAATCGGAATCACTTCCCATAATGACGGAAACAATTATCTTATTCATACATAAATTTATAAATAGTAATTTTAATCTGGATTCCCGCCTACGCGGGAATGACACGAATAATTTTAACTAATTTTTTTGCCCTTTCTGGTGCGTCACCAATATGGGTTTCAACTTCCATTAATTTTTCTAACTGATTTTTATTCAAATATTTACTAACTAATTTGTCTTCCAATAATAGTTTCATCATGGGATTTTCTTTGCCTTTTTGAATATCAGCCCAAGCAATCATTGAATTAATCCTTAATACTTCATGCATTTCCTGGCGGTTAGCCCCGTTTTTAACTGCTTCCAAAATTATAGACTCGGAGGCGGCAAATGATGCATATTGTTTTAAATTAAAACTAATTCTTTCTTTGTTTATAATTAAACTACTAATAATTTTTTCCGCGGTTATTAAAATTTGATCGGTTGTTAAAAACGCTTCAGCAACAATAATTCTTTTATTGGCTGAATCGTCAAGAGTTCTTTCTAGATAAGAAAGAGAAGCATTTTCACCAGCAACTTGCGGAAGAGTGGCAACGAAGCGGGCGAGAGAACAGATATTCTCACTGCTGATCGGATTTTTTTTGAAAGGCATTGCCGAACTGCCCACTTGTTTTTTTCCAAAAGACTCAGACCATTCGCCATAAAGAGGAGATTGTAGAATCCGCAAATCTCCGGCAAATTTAGAAAGAGCAGATGTAACCATTACTAAACTATTTAAAACAATAAAATCATATAAACGGGGATAGACTTGACCACTGATTAGAGAAGCATCAATTCCTAAACTTTTCATCACTTTAGTTTCCAGTTGATCAACAGATACTGACTTATCTTTTAATAATTCTTTATAACTTGCCGCAGTTCCAACCGCTCCTTTCATTCCCTTTCCCTTAATAGTTTTTTTAACGAACTGAATAAATTCGTAGGCGGTCAATAAATCCTGAGCATAAAAAGCTAAACGATAGCCGACGGTTGTTGGTTCGGCCGGTTGCAAATGAGTGTAGCCTAAGCAAGGAAAATCTGAGTACTCATCAATTTTATCAGCCAGTAAATTTAGAATAACAACAACTTTTTTTTCAATAATTTCCAGCGCTTCCTGAACCCTGACCATATCGGCATTATCAACGATGTCCATACTAGTTGCTCCCAGATGAATTTTTCCGCCACCGACCTTTGCTTTTTCGGCAAATTCTTTGATTGCCGCCACGACATCATGTTTGGTATCCTTTTCCAATTCAAAAATTTTTTCAATATCGATATCTTTTTCATTTTTTTTCAAATCTTCTAATTCTTCTTTGCTAACCAAACCAGCTTGATACTGAGCTTCAGCTATTGCAACCCAAATTTTTCGCCAAAGTTCGTATTTATGTTTTTCGCTGAAAATTTTTCTCATTTCGGGAGAGCCGTAGCGCCAGGTAAGAGGAGATAGATAGGTGGAGAAATCAAAGTTTTTCATAAAGCTTACGTTAATATTTTATCAAAATTTTTTAATTTTATCGCCTCTTTTATTTCCATCGCTACCCTTTGACCAACTGACATATGTTGTCCGTAAAGATAATTTCCGTATGGAGTTGAAGAAATTCCAGGTGATCCGGGCATGCGGGGAGAAATATCAATAACAACAATATCTTTTTTCGGCGGGCCGGCAGTAATAATACTTTGTAAAGCGAACGGTCCGATGATTCCCGGAGAAAATAATTCCCGACTGGTTTTAACAAATCTTTCTCCCAGATCATATGCTTTTTCCAACATAGATTCAAGGACGGTGACGGCAATGTGACCGGCCTCTTCATATTTAATATTAATTTTTTTGGAAACCTCAATTTGATAAGAAGCAGGAATTCTCAGCAAACCCTCGATATTAGTTTGTCTGCGCATATCGGTCCCAAGTAGTTCTAGACGATTGGAAATTGGAGAGTAAAAAAAGTTAAAATTAACCTGAACCCCGATGACAAATTCTTCGATAACAGCTTGTTTGATCTGTTCTTCAGTAAAAACTCCTTGTTTTAGTTTTTCTTCAACCTGTTTTTTATAATCATGATAATTTTCGGCTAAAAAGAAGGCTCTTTCAAAGACACGTTTTTTTTCCTGAACTTTGATCAAACATAAACGGTCGATTTCTTTTGGATTCTTAAACTGTTTAGGATATTTTATCCCCGATTTTTCCAAAAGATAATATTGATTTTCAGCCCGGCCTCTTTCTTCAATCTTCAGAAGCTTCCTATTACCAAACATAGGAATATTAAAATCATTTTCTATTGCTTCATAATCAAAATTTAAATAAGCTTCAAAAGAACGATTGGGAACAAAAACTGAATTTTTATCCAACAATTTCTTTTGAACTTCCGGTTTCAATAAATCAGAAAATTTATTAAGAGTCAAGGTTTCATCAACACAACCTAAATTGCCTTGAGTTTTATAATATTTTTCGTAAGTTTTTTCCCGGCCTTTTTCGGTCACAACCAAAGTTTTAAAACCAAGATTTTTAGCACCGCGGCAAACATCAAGAGCGCTATGAGAGCCGAGAGTAGCAATCATTAATTTTTTTAAGTTATATTGTTTTAGTGTTGATGAAATATTCATAAGTTTTAAGCTCGGTATCGAAAATTTTTTGACGGAAGAAATTAAACCGCAAAAAATTTGATACTTTCGCTTAACACAATTTACTAAAAGCGCAGATACCTATTTTTGAGACAATCGCTTGGGGCCCCTTTGGGGTGAAGCGGTCGAAAAAATACAGTATCAAGCTTTTTTAATCCAATATTTGTTCTAACCTATTTTCTTTAATTGCATTTTTAATTTCTCTGGCGATTCTTCGGCCTGTGCTCATTGGTTCATTATAAAGTAAATCCGTGTATGGTGAACCTTCAATGAATAAGTTTGTTCCGGCAACGATTCGGGTTGAGATTTCAATCACATAAAATTTTTGATCGGGGGTAATTATTGTTTCCAGACAAAATGGACCAAATAATCCTTGAGGGCTTATTAATTCTTGAGATTTTTTGATGACTTTTTCTCCCATTTCATAAGCTTCCGGCAACATTGATTCTCTAAGTACTAAAGGACTATTTCCAACAACCACATAACTTGGATCAACATTAAATGGAATTCTTCCGAGGGAATCAACATTAGTTTCATATCTTCGATCCATACTTAGAATTTCCAAAGTTTTTGTCAGCGGTGAATAAAAGTAATGAATATAAAGAGGAACACCAATAATGTATTGTTGAATAATAAATTGTTGCTTGTTAAAAAGTTTTATTTTCTCAGTCAAATCTTGTTTGTTATTAACGAGAAAATAACCTTTTCCTCCAGCAGCTCCGAATGATTTTATAATTACTGGAAATTCAATATTTCCAATATTTTTAAATTTTTTAGGTGTATTTATTCCGGATTTTTTTAGCCAGTCTCCTTGTTTAATTCGATCAAACTCGAAGTCAAAAACTTTTTTATTGCCAAAATAAGGAAGAGTCATTTTTTTATTTCCTTCCATTCCGAGATAGGCAACAAAAGATCCATGAGGAATGACGATAATTTTTTTATCTTTTAACTTTTTTTCAATTTCCGGAAATTCTGAAAACGTGTTAACGCAAATAATTTCATCAATAAAAGAAAACCTTTGGTAAAAAGAAACATGTTTTTTTAAAGCAATTACTAAAGTTTTAAATCCTTCATCGCGAGCTCCTTTTAAAATCTGAAGGGCCGAATGGCTGCCAAGAGTAGTGATGGTATATTGGTTATTATTTATCATAACTTAAAATAGTTTACCCCATTTTTGAAAATTTGTAATCCTGGTCCGAATTTCGGAAGTTTTTCTTTGCCCGCCGAAGCTTTAGCGGAGGCGGGTCCTTCCCGTAAATATTTTTCTTTAAGATAAGGCCAATCGGGCAGTTGTGTAAAAAACATCGCCCGTTCCGGATGGGGCATTAGGCCAAAAATCCTTTTACTTTCATCAGTAATACCGGCGATATTTTCCAAAGTTCCGGTTGGGTTAATATTTAAATATTTTAAAGCAACTAAATTTTTTTTATTTATCTCTTTTAACACTTCTTTGTTAGCAAAAAACTTACCTTCACCATGGGCGATTGGCAGAGAAATTTTTTTGATTCCATTTAACCAAGGAGTATCGCTAATGACTTTTAGATCAAACCAGCCGGTTGTGTATTTTGCAGAATCGTTTGATAAAAGGGCTGTCTGACGTTCACCGTATTTCTTATTTAGGGCAGGCACTAATCCCAAATTAACCAGAACTTGAAAGCCGTTACAGATCCCAACAACAAGCTTATCTTTGATCACAAACCTTAAAATATTTTCCCAAAGATGATTTTTTAATTTTAAACCATAAGCGTTTCCGGCGCCAGTATCGTCACCATAAGCAAACCCGCCAGGAATGGCCATTATTTGAAAATCGTTAAGTAAGTTTTTATTTTTTATTAGATCGTTAATATGAACAATCTGACCTTGGCCTCCGGCCAGTTCAAAGGCGTATTTTGTTTCGTCTTCACAGTTCAAGCCGTATCCGGATAAGATTAAGATCTTAGGTTTAATCATAGTTAATAATTTAGAATGTCAAAGCTCGCCACTGAATTTTATTTCTCCGTGGGAACCCTCCCCAAGGGAGCTCCCAAGTCGAAAAAAATTAAGCGTCTCGCTTTTGCTATCTTTAATTTAATAATTTTTAAACACTGACTTATAAGCTTTTTCAATTTTTTTTAAACTTAAATTGATAATAATCTCATTCTCTAATCCATTAATTATTAACTGTTGATTATTTATTATCTGGCCGATTTGCTTGATCGGATTTCCCTTCATAATTTTTCCAAACTCTCTTTTATTTTGAGGATTAATGGTTGCTAATATTCTTCCTTGGCTTTCAGAAAATAAAGCAAAGTCATTTCGTGAAACTTGACCCGGTAATTTATCAAGTGAAACTTCAACTCCTAATTTTCCAGCTAAAGCTGTTTTTGTTAAAGCGACCCCTAACCCTCCTCGAGTAATACTAATTGCTGAAGAAATTAATTGTTTTTGGCTGGCTTTATAAAAATTTTGGTAAAGTTTTTTGTTTCTTTGAGCTTCAACTTTGGGGATATTATTTCCGATAGATTCATTCATGGCAAAATATTCTGATCCACCCAGCTCATCTTTTGTTTCACCAAGAATATAAACTAAATCCCCGGGAAACTTAATATCTATTGAAATCGTTTTAAAAACATCCTCAATTAATCCAATAGAAGAAATTAAAAGCGTTGGTGGAACTGATATTTTTATTGGGTTACCTTTTTCATCATAACCTTTAAAATCATTAAACATACTGTCTTTTCCGGAGATGTAGGGAGTTTCATAAATTTTAGCAAAATCATAACAGGCCTCCGCCGCTTTTTTTAACTGATAAAGTCTTTGCGGATCATTAGAACTGCACCAACAGAAATTATCAAGTAGGGCAATTTTATCAATATCAACTCCTGAGGCAACTAAGTTTCTAATGGCTGTATCAATACTGGCACCCGCCATTTGGTAACAATCAATTTCACTGTAAGAAGGATAAAGTCCTTGTGATATGGCAACAGCGTGGAGAGAATTAAAAATTGGTTTTACAACTGAGATTTCACCATTAACTTTCCCTTTTCCTTGTAATGGTTTAATCACGGAATTAGCTTGTACCTCATGATCGTATTGTTTGGAAATAAATTCAAAACCGGTAATATTTAATCTTTGCATCATCAACAGTAAAACATCGTTAAGATTTTTTTGTTGAGGAATAACCGGTTCTTTGAACATTGATTTTATTGGAGTTGTCTTCATCGGACGGACCGGCAAACCATTATGGAGAAATTCCATATCTATATTCATAATTGTTTTTTTATGATAATTAACAATACAGCGGCCGCTATCATTAAACTCGCCGATGATAGTTGCCTCAACGTCGCGGCTATTCATTAACTTTGAAAATTTTAACCATTTATTTTTTGGCACCGCCAAAGTCATTCTTTCCTGCGATTCAGATACCCAAATTTTCCAGGGTTCAAGTCCGGGATATTTTAAAGGTACTTTTTCCAGATTAACCAAACAACCTTTGGATTCTTTAGCCATTTCGGCGACCGAACAGGAAATACCTCCGGCCCCGTTATCAGTAATACTATTATAAAGTTTTTGGTCTCGGGCTTCCTTGACGATCGCATCGCTTAATTTTTTTTGGGTAATCGGATCACCAATCTGAACAGCCCCGGCCGGACTACCGAAAGACAGAGCTTCCGAAGAAAAAGTAGCTCCATGAATTCCATCCTGGCCAACCCGGCCACCGATGATAACAATATAATCACCGGGTTTGGCTTTTTTTACAACGGAAGATTTTATCGGCAAGAGTCCTATTGTCCCTACAAAAACTAAAGGTTTACCTTGATATTTATTGTCAAAATATAAAAATCCCTGAGGGGTTGGGATACCCGAACAGTTACCGCCGGAATTTACACCGGTCACCACCCCATCTAAAATCCGGCGGGGGGAGAGAAGCGGTTGTTTTTTTTCTTGATCGCGAAAAAGGGGAGAATTTAAATTTGGATTGGCAAAACAAAATCCATAAAAATTAACTATCGGTTTGGCACCCATATCAAATCCAATCGCGTCTCGGTTAACACCAACAATTCCGGTGATAGCACCGCCAAACGGATCAAGAGCTGACGGGCTATTATGAGTCTCAACTTTATGTGAAATTATATAATCTTTATCAAATTTAATAGCTCCTGAATTGTCTGTAAAGACAGAAGTACAAAAATCCTGATTGCCCTTTTTCTTTCTAATTTCTTCGGTAGCCTTTTTAATATATGTTTTAAATAATCCATCTTTAATTTCATCAATCGGGTCGGCAAAAATTGCATGATGGCAATGTTCAGACCAAGTTTGAGCAATTGCCTCAAGTTCAATATCGGTTGAATTTCTTCCTAATTTTTTGAAGTAATTTTTTATCGTTTTCATATAAATTAAATCAAGCGCTAAAGGTCCACGACTCGAACCGTCTTGATTTTTTATTCCTGATTTACCGATAGCGGTTAGTTCTTCATCAGAAATATTTAGATCAACCGTATCAACTTGGTTGGCAGACAATAACTTTACTTGAGGAGCAATTTTATCCATTCCGTTATCTTTTATATATTGTTGTTTGTTTTTAAAATGAACCCGCTGGATAAGAGGATTAATTAATTCCTGACTAATTTTTATAACATCTTTTTCGTTTATTTTTCCATTAATCAAAAGTAACCGAGAAGTGAAAACTCCTTCGTCACCAATGAATTTTATTTTTAACTGGTCCTTGATAATTTCCTTGACGGTATTAGCAACATTATCAGTGACTCCCGGTAAAAAACCGGTTTCAACTCCCCAGGAAAATTTATTAACCAAAGTTGGTTGGTTAATGGTAAAGTTTTGATAAACAGGATTTGTTAAAGATAAAGCTATTTGTTTCAACTGATTTTTATTGAGATTTTTTACAATTGTATAAACATTGATGGCCTGGGTATTAGAAATTTTTGAGGAAACCTCAATTCGGTTAATCATATTTATCGCCAAATAATAATCCTTTTCTCCCAATATCACGTCGGTATTGCATACCTTTAAAATGAACAGCTTTTTTTCCAATATATTGGTAAGCTTTTTTGATAGTTTCTTCTAGGGCTGATCCTGTTGCGGTAACGGACAAAACCCGACCACTATTGGTAACAATTTTTTTATCTACTTCTTTGGTACCGGCGTGAAAAACTTGAATATCTTTATCATTAACTTTATCTAATCCGATTATCTGATCTCCTTTTTTATATTCTCCTGGGTAACCCGCGGATGTGAGAACCACGCCAACAGAAAAACCTTTTTTGAAAACTAACCCCTTCTTTTTTAACTGTTTTTTTTGTTGGGCGAGAAAAATTTCGACTAAATCGGATTCAAGGCTCATCATCAAGGGTTGGGTTTCCGGATCCCCAAAACGACAGTTATATTCCAGAACCTTTGGTCCTTCGCGAGTCAAGATTAAACCTGGGTAAAGAATCCCTTGATAAAGACAACCTTCTTTTGCCATTCCTTTAATTGTTGGAGCAACAATTTCCTTTTCAATCTGCTTAATAAGTTTTCCATCAACAAAAGGAACCGGTGTATAAGCCCCCATACCTCCGGTATTGGGACCCCGGTCACTGTCAAGAAGTCTTTTATGATCCTGAGAGGTTGAAAAAGATTGAAAATCTTTTCCATCAGTAATAACCATAAAAGAAATTTCCTGACCATAAAGACACTCTTCAATAATTATTTTTTCCCCGGACTTTCCAAAAATTTTATCAATGATTAATTGTTTTAAAAATATCTCAGCTTCCTTTTTACTTTTACAAACAGCCACTCCTTTTCCTAGACAAAGACCATCGGCTTTAATAACGACGGGATATTTAGTATGTTCCAAATGTTTTTTAGCTTGATCAAAATTATCAAAAGAATAATACTGAGCGGTTGGAATTTTATATTTTTTCATTAATTGTTTGGCAAAAATTTTAGAACTTTCGATTTGGCTGGCACATTTTGAAGGGCCGATAATTTTGAGACTTTCTTTTCTAAAAACATCAGCAATTCCTAAAGTTAAAGGAATTTCCGGGCCAACGACCGTTAGATCAATTTTATTTTCCTTAGTGAATTTTAATAATTTATTAATATCAGTTATCTCAATTGAAACGTTTTCTCCAATTTTTTTTGTACCGGGATTGCCGGGGGCAAAATAAATTTTGGTTACAAGAGGAGACTGTTTAATTTTCCAACCCAACGCATGTTCTCGTCCTCCGGAACCAATAATTAAGATTTTCATATTAATTACACAACTTCATTAATGACTCAACGTAAATTTGATTTTCTTTTTTCTTTAATCTTTCATAAAGACTTTTTACCGTATCATTGGGTAAAATTTTTTCAAAGCAACGGGCAAGAACCGGTCCGAAATCAAATTCTTGACTTAAAAAATGGACAGTTGAACCGGCATAAGTAGCATGATAGTTTAAAAAATTTTGGATAGCAAAGTCAGTCAATTTTCTCCGGTTCCAAAGTCCCGAAGAGCCATCCGGATTATGAACGGCTCCGTCCATTGTATCGGGAATAAGTCCAGGATGAAGATTAAGAATTTTATTTTTAAATGTATTTATTAAAGACTGAGGAATAATTAATTTCCATCCGGCCAAAACAATTAAATCAACTTGATGGTCCTTAAATATTTTTTCTAAATCGTTTTTTTTGTTTACAACCATTGTAGTAATATTATTTTTTTTTGCCCTTTGTAAACCATATGCATTCTCAGAACTACTGACAACTAAAACAATTTTCGCCCCTAATTTTTTATTTTCAATCGCGTCAATAATAGCCTGGAGATTAGTACCTGTTCCGGCATCGGAAATTAAAATTACTAGTTTTTTCATATTTCGACTCCGCTCACTATTAACTAATTGTTTCAAAAACATCTTTTCTAAAACCACCTTCAACCTGCATTGGATATCTACCTGTAAAACAAGAATCACAAAGTTTGTTTGATTTGATTCTTGAAGCTTTTCTTAATCCATCCAAACTTAAGTAGGCCAAAGAGTCGGCCCCGATGAATTTTTCAATTTCGTTCATCTTCATCCGGGAAGCGATCAATAGTTTTTTATCGGGAGTATCAATACCAAAATAACAAGGATCAGTGACCGGGGGAGAACAAACACGGACATGAACTTTTTTAACTCCGCAGTTTTTCAACATCTTAATTATTTTTTTAATTGTCGTTCCCCGGACAATTGAGTCATCAACAATAATAATTCTTTTTCCTTTGACAATTTCTTTTAAGGGATTAAATTTTATTCTCACACCCATCTCTCGGATATGTTGTTCCGGTTGGATAAAAGTCCGACCGATGTATCTGTTTTTGATAAGAACCTCACCGTAAGGAATTCCGGAGGCTTTCGAATAACCGATGGCGGCTGATGTCCCCGAGTCGGGAACAGCAACCACTAAATCAGCACAAACAGGAGACTCGTAAGCCAGCATTTCTCCTGATCTTTGTCTAACCTGATGAACTAACTGTTTACCAAATATACTATCAGGACGAGCTAAGTATACATATTCGAAAAGACAGAAGCTTTTCTTTACCGATTTTATTTTTCCGGCAATATGTACCCCTGCTTCATTAATAACAAGTACTTCGCCGGGTGCAATCTCTCTGATAAATTTCGCTCCGACTGTATCCAAAGCACAGGTTTCGGAACAGACAATATATGAAGAATCATTTAATCGGCCCAAAACCAAAGGCCGGAAACCATATGTATCCCTGAAAGCAATTAATTTGTCTTTAGTCAATGCAATCATGCTGAAAGCACCCTGAAATTTTTTAAAAGAAGAAAGGATTTTTTCTTCCCAATTTTGACCTGTTGAATTTTTTATTATCCAACCCATAATTTCCGTATCACTGGTTGAAGCGAGTTTAATGTTTGAGGGGAGTTGATGGACTAATTTCATTGCATTAATAATATTACCATTATGTGCCAAAGCGAAATCTTCGTTTTTAGAATTTATAACCACAGGTTGAACATTGCACAATTTATTGCCTCCGGTTGTTGAATAGCGTGTGTGAGCAATAGCAGCAAAACCTTTAAGAGAATTTATTTTTTTTTCATCAAAAACAGAAGAAACCAAACCTAATCCTTTAACGCTTTTTAATTTTTTTCCATCGGCAACTGTAATGCCGGCCCCTTCCTGCCCACGGTGCTGGAGACTGTATAAACCAAAAAAACTAATTCGGGCCACGTCGATTTCTTTGCCATAAATTCCAAAAATTCCGCATTTGTCTTTGAGAGATTCTTGTTGTTTGAGCTTGTTTATATTAATCATGTGTGTATTCAATCCACCTTCGTTCAAGTTCGGACATCCACCATGTCTTACTTCGAGCCTTTTCAGAACTATTCGTTCACGGCTCGAAAAGCGTCATTTAGTGGATTTACTCTCACTAATCTTTTCCGCCAGCTGGCGGATTAGAAAGTGAGAGTACAAAAAAACCCGCTCTGGGCGGGTAGAATTTTTAACTGAGAAAAAAGCATTTCTCATTAGAGAAAAATTATACAAAATCAAAAACTCTTTTGCAAGGTGAATTTTAAATAATTTATCTATACGACGGTCGTCTCTAAGATAGATTTTAGATTATTTAAAATTATCAAATTATATCTATACTACGGCCGTGAGAAAGATAATATTGATATAAATATTGTAATGGAGTAATTTATATATGTTTTAATCTATTGATAGATTGAAACAAAGATTTTTATTTTTTAATCAATTAATTTTATGAAAAAACAAATTACCACATCCGGGCAATTTATTAAATTACCTGATGGGATAGTGCATTATCAATTATCCGGCCCTAAAAATAAGAGAACTGTTGTATTAATTCATGGTTTTTCGGTACCGTATTATAATTGGGACCATACATTTGATTTTTTAGTTGAGTCGGGACTTCGAGTACTAAGATATGATGTTTATGGACGAGGTTTTTCTGACAAGCCAATAGTTCAGTACACTAAGGATTTTTATTACAATCAACTCTCGAATTTATTATCAGCCTTGAAGATTAATTCTCAAATCGATTTAATCGGTTTTTCCATGGGAGGGATCGTCTCTGCGATTTTTGCTAACCGACAACCAAAAATAATAAGACGCATTTGTCTTATTAGCCCGGCCGGCATGCCAATGGCAGTGCCGATTGCGTTAAATATAATAAAACTACCAAGAGTTGGAGAGATCATAATGAAATTGTTTGGAAATCAGATATTAATTTCAGGAGTGAGAATGGATCTATCTGAACCAGAAAAATATCCAGAATATTTTGATAATTATTCTTCCCAACTACAATATCCAGGTTTTAAACATTCTTTATTATCAACTTTAAGAAGTGGAATGTTATTTGATTCAGAGAATGAATATGCAAAACTTGGAAAGAAAAATATAAAAACAATATTAATATGGGGTAAGAAGGATAAGGTAGTTCCTTATTCACTACATAGTAAATTTATTTTGAATGTTCCAAAAATAAAATTTTATCCAATTAACAAAGCCGGGCATGCATCTCATTATGAATGTCCCAAGATAGTAAATCCAATATTATTAAATTTTTTAACATCATATTAATCAAAAGAATTAATCGTAGTTTTACTTCTGGACAATATTCTTGTCATCCCCGTGAAGACGGGGATCCAGTCTATCAATTCAATTATGGTAATTTTAGTCTGGATTCCCGCCTACGCGGGAATGACGGCTTTCGATATCTATTAACTCTTCTTGCAGGATAGTTTGTTTAATCAATGTCAATAATACATCTCCTGCCAGTGTGGGTCGGTTTCGATGGTTAAATCAAGAAATACTTTTTTATTAATTGCTAAAGCAATTTCTTTGCGGGCAAAACTGCCAATTTCTTTAATTTTTCTTCCCTCCTTACCAATCAACATTCCTTTATAACGGTCGTTAGTGGTTAATATTCTGGCTTTGATATAGGTAGTTCCATTTTTTCTCTCCCTTACTTGATCAACGATAACAGTTGTTGTGTATGGAATTTCTTCACCCGTCATTAAAAATATTTTTTCCCGAATTAATTCGCTCAAGAATATCTTACTATCAAGATTAATAATAGGGTAAGCTAAATCAGGAGGAATTTTTTCAGAATCAATGTTTTCTTCAGGAAGATATTCGAAGATTTTATCAAGAAGAGGTTTAATATGCATATTATTAATGGCCGAGATTTGGAAAACATCCTTAAATTCTTCCTCTAAAAATTTATATTGTGGTAAAAATGATTTTCCCGGATCATCAATTTTATTAATAACCAATATTTTTGGTTTATTAATTTTTCTAACCAGTCCCAAAACTTTGCTTTCTTCAAAATCCCTTTTTCTCGTTTGATCAACCATATAAATAACTACATCAACCTGTTCATTTAAAATTTGTAAAGTTTTCTCATTAATTCGCTTCGAAAGAAAATCTTTTGCTTTTCCAACAATTCCCGGAGTATCGACAAAAATAATTTTTCCCCGTTTTTCCTCGTAAAGAGCCCGGATAGAAAATCTGGTTGTCTGTGGTTTTGGAGAAGTGATGGCTACTTTTTGCCCAATTACATTATTGACAAAAGTCGATTTACCAACATTGGCTCTTCCGACCAATAAAACCTTGCCAATTTTTATCATGTTGTTATTTTACCTCATTATCCCAACTCAAACCACCGAGGATTGAGTTATTTAACTGAGACCATTTGAAAAGAGAAAAACTTGAATGACCTTGGATTTTTAGGAATTTAACTTTTGGAAGATTTGGAATTCCGGCTTTTTCCCAAATTTGTGCTACTAAACTGCCACAGTAAATACCTTTGACGGTTCTTTTAAGCTTTTTTGTTAAAAGAGCCAATTTTATTTTTGATTTTAGCGGATCAAAATTTACTGCATAAAATTTTTTGATTAGCGGAACCATAAAAAAAGAATAGACGACCGATTGGTTATCAATCGTCCCGGAATCGCTAATTTCTTTAGCAATCTGACCGGCTTTTTTAATCATTTCTTTATCTGTAACCGGCGGCGGGCCAAAAAAAATTTTTTTATAATCACCTTTTTTATAAAGCTCAACGTATTCTATCGCCGTGATAATTCTTAACCCTGATTTATCAAACTTGTCACCAGTCAATGGTCCAATACCCAGTCCCATTGGAGGTGGAGAAGCATTAAGTAAAAAAGCATCAAATAAATTTAATGAAGCCTCATCCTGATGCGGGACAATCGCAATATGATCAACATAATCTTTTTCTCTGACAAAATATATTGCCCAACCGGGTTCAACCTTTATTTTTTTAGCTTTTTCTTTCAATTCGTTCCATGTAGGAAAATGAATTATAGGAAGGTTACTGAAAGAAACTTTTTGGAGTTTATTTAAAAATGCTTCGATTTTACCGTGTATTGAAGCGATACTCATAACTAATAATAATACAGTAAACATACTAAATTTGTGGTACAATATAGTTCATTAATCCACCGATTTTTGATGGTGGTTTTTTTATACTATGGAAATTCGAAACGTTGTTATTATTGCCCATGTTGATCATGGTAAAACCACTTTAGTGGATGCCATCCTTAAACAAACCCATACTTTCCGTGATAATCAAAAAGAAATGAGCGAAACCTTGATTATGGATTCAAACGATTTGGAACGGGAAAAAGGGATCACGATTTTAGCAAAAAATACAGCTGTTTTTTATAAAGATACAAAAATAAATATTATTGATACTCCGGGTCATGCTGATTTTGGCGGTGAAGTGGAACGGGTCATTAATATGGCCTCAGGAGCCATTTTATTAGTTGATGCCGCTGAAGGCCCTCTTCCTCAAACAAAATTTGTTTTAAAGAAAGCCATCCAAGCCAAGTTAAAAATAATTTTAATTATTAATAAAATTGATAAAAAAGACGCCCGACCGAAAGAAATTTTGAACCAAGTAGAAGATCTTTTTTTAGAATTGATTCCCGACGAATCTTTTCTTCATTTTACAACTCTTTATGCAGTTGGCCGGGACGGTAAAGCTTTTTACGAACTGCCGGAAAAATATTCCTTGGATCTTAAAGGCAATTTAATTCCTTTATTTGAAACGGTGGTTAAAGAAATAAAAAATAGCGCTGTAAAAGAAGATAAGCCTTTTCAGATGTTAATCTCGACTTTAGACTATGATAACTACGTTGGCAGACTTTGTATTGGAGAAGTTTCCCAGGGAGTATTAAAAAAAGATCAACCGATTATCCTGGTTCAGGATAATAAAATAATCGGTCAATACCGGGCCCAGAAACTTTATACTTTTGAAGGTCTGCAGAAAAAAGAAGTTGGTTTGGTAACAAGCGGCGATATTATTGCCATTGCCGGAATTCCTCAATTGAATATTGGTCAGACAATCTGTGATCCATTAAATCCGGTTAGTCTTCCGTCAATTAAAGTGGAAGATCCAACCATTAAAATTACCATCGGTCCAAATACCAGTCCATTTTCCGGAAGAGAGGGGAAATATTGCACGTCCCGTCAAATCAAAGAAAGATTGGAAAAAGAAAAACAAACAAATTTAGGGTTAAAAATTAAACCGGACTCCGAAGGTGTTAATTATTTAGTTTATGGACGGGGAGAATTACATTTGGCCATTTTAATTGAAACAATGCGCCGGGAAGGATTTGAACTTCAAGTTTCCAAACCGCAGGTAATTTACAAAAAAATTGATGGAAAAATTCACGAACCATTTGAAGAGGTAACCATTGATGTGGATAAAGACTATATGGGTTTGGTAACGGAGGAGTTTGGGAAACGGAAAGGAGAAATGGTTAATGTGATTACGACCGGAAATACAACCAGACTGATTTATAAAATTTCCGATCAAAATTTACTTGGAGCAAGAAGCTCTTTGATGACAAAGACCAGAGGGACCGCAATTTTGAGTTCTTATTTTTTAGGTTATTTATCAAGGGGAATTAAAATGGAGTCAACAAGAAATGGTGCTTTAATAGCTGTTAAACCAGGAGAGGCAGTCACCTATGGATTGGTTAAAAGTCAAAATAGGGGAATACTTTTTATTGGGACAGGGACCCAGGTTTATGAAGGAATGGTGGTTGGTATTTCCAGCCGGGAAATGGATATTGAGGTTAATGTCTGTAAAGAAAAACAACTGACAAACAACCGGTCGGCCGGTGAAGGTGTTTCCGTTCCTTTAATACCGGCCGTTCCTTTATCTTTAGAACAGGCTTTGGATTTTATTAACGATGATGAAATGCTGGAAATAACTCCATTAAACATCAGAATTAGAAAAACGCATCTTTCTTTAACTAAAAGAAGAGTAGAGGGGCGTCGAAAAGAAAGTTTACCCTGTTAAATAGTCGCGGAGCGAATTTAACAGGGTGAATAAAAAAACACTACCTGCATTATCAAGTTTTTCAACTTTCAAAAAATCAGATAGTGTTTTATATGCTATTAATAGCTTCTTCTATCGTTTCTGTATCCACCAGTTCTAAAACCACCGGGTCCGCCTGGTCGCCTTTCTTCTCTGGGGCGCGCGACGTTAACGACGATTTTTCTTCCTTCGATTTCTTTTTCATTCATCTGTTGAGTAGCCGCTGCGGCTGACTCTTCAGTTGCAAAAGTGACGAAACCAAAACCTTTTGATCGTCCAGACATTCGGTCTGTGATGATGACGGCTTCAGTGACTTCGCCAAACTGTGCAAATAATTCTTTTAAAGAATCATTAGTCAATGTCCAAGGTAAATTACCTACGTACAATTTTTTGTTATCCATTTATGTTTTCACCTCCTTTTGATTATATTTGAATGTTATCCAGAAGTTTACAAACTGAATTGTTTTCCAACAGCAGTTTTTCTACCATACTGAATTAACTTTAATAATTATATCATAAGAAATGTTTTTTGCCATGTCAAATGGATTTTAGCGACGAATATATTTTTCCCAGACCTTTTTGAAATAAGGCAGAGTGAGGGTTGATAAAAGAAATCCAACAGAAGGAACAATTGCGTTTAGCCAAGGTTTATCAATATTAATTGCTCGTAAATAAAAACTAATAGCTAGGTATGTAAATATCATCAACAGAAACTTTCTAGTCCAACTAGTTTCCCAAGCTTTATCAATTTCAACTTTTTTATTACGAATTTTTATCGCCAAAATTTCTTTTTCTAACTCTACGATTGAGGTCATATTTTTAAATAATTAAACTTTAAAAATAAACTTTCCATCTTTTGTTGCCACGTATCCTCCCACAGGATTTGAAAAATGCGATCCAAGTAAAAGCAAATTTGTATTTGCTAAAAATTGAAGCATTTTTTTTCTCGTTTTAAAGGCTTGGTTAGGATAAATATCAACTGTATTTCCCCATTCTGGTTTTTCTACTTGGCAAGGGTGATAAATAAAATCACCTGAGATAAGTGCTTTTTCTCCTTCTGATTCTATAAGAACGCTTACATGCGACGGTGTATGGCCTGGGGTTGGTATCAAGCTGATATTTTCATCAAATACAAAAGTATCATCAACTAGTTCTGCTAAACCCGCATTAATAATAGGCTGCACAGAATCTTCTATTCCAAGTAAATCATCAATCATTTCTTTTTTAGGTTTACTGCTCCAATACTCAAATTCTTTTTTTGAAAATATATACTTTGCATTGGGAAATGTTGGTATCCATTTCCCATTAACTAAAATAGTATTCCACCCAACATGGTCAAAATGTAGATGAGTGCATACAACATAGTTAATATCTGACAGAGTTATTCCGATTTGATTAAGCTTTTCAATAAATTTTATTTTTAAATTTGCCCATTCAGGTAGACTTGGTCGATTTTTATCATTCCCGTTACAAGTATCAACTAAAATATATTTACCATTAAACTTAATTAAAAAGCTTTGAACTAATGCTTTTAATATCCCATTTTCATCTGCATAATTTGGAATTAACCATTTCATTTTTTTTACATTCTCAAGAGTTGCATCGGGCATAATATTTTGGATAATTTTTCCCGCTTCAAGTTCAATGATTTGAAAAATCTCAACATTCCCAACTGACCATTTCATATAAATATTATACAAAATAATATTTAAATTTTTTATCTTATCGACGGCCGTCCACAAGATAACTATTGCCAAAGAAATACTTCCATTTTTACCATGATTATTGATAAAATATAGTATGACAGTTAATAGTATTATCAAGAATAAGCCTTATTTGGCGTGGTATGTAAAAGATCCGGAAAATCTTTCGGAGGAGTCTGTTTTGGAACATGTATTAAACTACGGAAATTGGGATGATGTCCAACAATTCATTAGAATTAAAGGTAAGGATAAAACCGCCATATTATTTAAGAAAACCCTGACAAACAAAAGAACGAATTATCAACCGGCAGTTCAGTCTTATTTTTTCCGTTATTTTAATCATCGCGCATGAATAAACAAATATTTAATAACGATCAGGAACAACTACTTCCTTTTATAAAATTATTTTTATCGAATTTTTATCTTGTAGGAGGTACGGCAATAGCCCTTCATTTAGGACATAGAAGATCTATTGATTTTGATTTATTTACAGATAATATATTTGATCCTATGAAGATACGTAATAAAATAATGCAAGATAAAACTATCAATCATACTTTTTCTCAGGGAACTGGTGAATTAACAGTCCTTATTGATAAAGTTAAAATAACTTTTTTCCATTATCCATTTATTATCCAAAGAAATATTATGTTTGAACAAACATTAAAACTTCCTGACTTAATTACACTTGGCGCCATGAAAGCATTTGCCCTTGGAAGACGGGCTAAATGGAAAGATTATATTGATTTATATTTTATTTTTCAAAAGCATTCATTTCAAGAATTAATTGTTAAAACAAATAGTATCTTTAAAGCCGAATTTAATGAAAAATTATTTCGTACCCAGCTTAGTTATTTTGATGATATTGATTACTCCGAGCAAATTGAATACATGGATGGGTTTGAAAAAAACGATGAAAATATAAAGCAATTTCTTGAAAAAATAAGTCTTTCCTAATTAATTGTTGTTTATCTTATCGACGACCGTCTACAAGATAATTTTTATGGAAAAAATTATATCAAAATATTAATACAATGAAGTATTTGAAGTTAAAAGATATTTTTTGTAGGAATCATTCCTTTGGAGGATGAGATCCAGATAAATTTTTAATATTTCACCGTATCAAATTCTTGTTTTTCCTGGTGAAAACATAAAGATCCCTTACCAACCTTAGCAAGTTCAAATATTGAACAAGTTGGAAACTCACCCGTTTTTTGTAAGAGAGTTAAAACGCCATTTTTACGATAATAAAATTGGTGTTCTATGTAATCTGTACTTGCCCCAGGGTAAATAAGAGTGAATCTTAATAATTGATTATCTAAATCTTCTAACTTTACAGATACCTCATTTGTGTATTTATGGGAAAGACTAAAAAAATTCTCATATTGATTTACCAGTTTTTTATCGATTTTTGCACAAGAAATTCGGACTACTATTGGATGCGAAACTTTTTTTAAATCATAATATGGAACACTATTTATATCATTATTCATTTGAAATTGATTAATAAAATCTTCTTTAGTCATCTCAATTGCCGTAATTAAATAGGCCTCATCACCTTTAATAAAACCTATTTTTCGAGCTCCTAATCCTTGAGGATATCGGTAAAAAGAAATATTCATAGGTTCATGTATCTTAAACCCTTCATTTATTAGATCAGATACGACCCCTTTTTTAATATCAATATCTTTTGAAAGATCTAATATATTCGAATTCGCTATATAATGTGAAAATTCACCTTCGGCATACAAGCCGGCATAAGGTTGATCGTCAGCTAAACGCCATTTTACGATTCCTTCAACATAATCTTCGCTATTCACATAAGGTGAAAATGTCACATCATCGGAACTTTGAGAACCTTTTTTAGAGATCCAACTCTCAACAGACTCGGTAATTGTTTTATAATCAGGGCACTTATCAAGCGGTAATTGGTTAATAACATCGTCAATCACCAAAAAAGGTGGAGGATAATCTAAAGGATTTTTAATATGTAGGACTTTATAGGCTGATGAAGTTAAACCTGTAATCCGATTATTAATTGATTCAGGAAAGTAAAAAGGAGCAAAATTCCAAAAAATTATTCCTATGAGAAAAAACAGTATACAAAAAAGATCTTTTTCATTTATAAAATAGTATATCAAATGTGTTGATTAATTTTTTTGCCGTACAACCTCGTAGGTTAAATGAGGCTAAACTTGAATTTTGAAGAAGAAATAAATGTCGATAGTTAAAATTATTAATGAGAGTATGTTTAGGACAAAAAAGTCAGCCGCAAACATTGAAAATTAATAACTCTTTTTTAGCTTTAGTCATTTGCTTAATTTCAAATTCTCTTTTTAGTGCTTTATTGATGGTTTTATATTTTTCAAAATAAACCAACTTTGCCGGTCTCCGAACACGAGTGTATTTTGATTTTGAGTTATCACTATTATGTTCTTCGACTCGTCTTTTGAGATCATTTGTTTGTCCACAGTAAAGGGAGTTATCAGAACAGCGAAGGATGTAGAGATAATACATAATTTTTTATTTGTTGGGAGACTAGGAGTCGGACCTAGATAAACAGATCCAAAGTCTGTTGTCCTACCATTGGACGATCTCCCAAAATATCAGCTATATTTTACCAAATAAACCGAGCTTTAGGTTTGCTATAATCATAGCTATATGAACGACATGATTATCTGTCCCAATTGTAAAAAATCCATACCGTTGACGGAGGCATTGTCTCATCAAATTCAGGATAAATATGCCAAATTTTATAAAATCCGTCTTGAGGAAGAAAAAAATAAATTTGCCAAAACTTTACAGCCGGAACTGGAAAAACAACTGAAAGAAAAGATGGAATTTGAAATGAAGAATAAAAACAATGAATTGGAAGAACTGAGAAAACAAAATAGAAATATGCAGGAGCAGATGCTGGAACTGAATAAATTAATACGTCAAATAAAACAGGAAAATGATAATCAAAAAATTGAAATGGAAAAAAAATTAACAACTTCTCAAGAAAAGATCCGAGAAGAGGAAAAAAGAAAATCTGACGAAGAATATAAACTAAAAATTTTAGAAAAGGATAAAAAACTATCAGACGCAATGAAAATGGTGGAAGAATATAAGAGAAAAATGGAGCAAGGCTCCCAACAATCACAGGGTGAGGTAATGGAAGATGAATTAAAAAAAATATTGATAGTGGAATTTCCTTATGATGAAATTTCCGATGTGCCAAAAGGAATTAGAGGGGCGGATTTAGTTCAGACGGTAAAAAATAATTTTGGAAAAGAATGCGGAACAATTTTATGGGAGTCAAAACGGACCAAAGTCTGGACTGAAGGGTGGATTTTCAAATTAAAACAAGATCAAAGGGAGATTAAGGCGGAAGTGGCGATTATCGTTACTCAAGTTTTACCGCAAGGAGTAAAGAATTTTGGCATAAAAGAAGGAATTTGGGTGGTTGATTATGCGACTGTTGTTGGCGCCGCCATTTCCCTGAGAAATAGTTTGGTGGAACTTTCAGGAGTGCGTTTGGCTAACAAAGGCAAGGAAGAAAAAAAAGAAATTCTCTGGAATTATCTGACAAGTATTGAATTCAAACAAAGGGTTGAAGCGATCTATGAATCGTATACTAATC
Source organism: uncultured Gammaproteobacteria bacterium (assembly GCA_964396395.1). Classification (GTDB taxonomy): domain Bacteria; phylum Patescibacteriota; class Microgenomatia; order UBA1406; family GWC2-37-13; genus GWC2-37-13. The sequence goes on from CAYNFC010000007.1 coordinate 58,633, forward strand.
TTCGCGATGAATTACAAAAAGAAAAAGACTGGTTCACCAAAAAATGGGCCCGTGAAGAAAAGAGCATTTCATTAGTTAAGGATAATTTACTGGGAATGCATGGGGATTTGGAAGGAATCGTCGGTAAAACACTACCGGAATTGGAACAATTAAAAAAATTAGAATCGGGTGAATAACTATGGATGATTTTTTTTCTTTTGTCTCAAAGGCAGTTATTATTATCCCGATAGTTATTGTTATTTTATCTTTAATGTTTAAATTCGGTCAATCAAAAACGGGTTTGGTAAATCCGAAAATGGGCTTGATAAATCAAGCCCCTACGGAGATTCCAATTGCACAAAATAATTTTATTAATTTTGATTTTAAAGGGCCGATTGTTTGTGATGCTCTTTTTATCCAAGACAAAAAGATTTTATTCAAAAACAAAACAACTAATTATTTATTAAATGGAGACTGTCTTTATACTTGGGAGATCGGAAAATTAAATGGAGAAAAAAAATGCGGATTATCAAACTATGTTAGTATGGCTGAAAATTATTTAGGATTTTTGGATGTTGAAGATTTGGCCAGCAATAATTTAGTTAAAGAATTTATAAAAGATAAAAATATTGATTTAACGAGCGTTGTAAAAAGTTGTGAAAGAGAAGAGATCAAGGACTTTTCGATTTTTGAAGTGCCGGAGAAAGTATTATTTGGAAATAAAAAGTAAAGAATCTCTTAACATTAATCGTAAAGTTTTCTTTCCAGAAGTAGTTTTAAAATACTTTTCTCTTCGAGTGGCATCGTGTATTGATAAGAAATATTCACAAAGTAATAAAGTAAATGGCCTTCTTGGTTCAGTTGCCTTCGAATGACCTTGAATATGAGAAGTCAATCTATCATGAAGGTTGGTAGTATAACCGATATAAAATTGATTGTCTTTTAGAGAAAGAAGAACGTAGACGCAATAAAGTAGCTTTTTCATTTTTTGACTCTTTAGAGACAATAAGGGCGGTGAAGTAGAGCGAAGCTCACTTCACCGTACTGAAGTGAGCTCGACCTATGTCGAGCCTACTTCAGTACCCCGGCTACGACCTACTTTCCCTTCATCTTTCGAAGTTAGTATCATCGGCGCTGACTCGTTTCACTTCCTTGTTCGGGATGGAAAAGGGTGGTACCAAGTCGCTCAAGTAACCAGGGCGAGTAATAGTATATAATATAGAGAGATGGAAAACAATAATAAAAAAAACTCGGTTTTCTATTCTTTTAACCTTGATCCGAAGATAAAATTTGAGGCGCACGAAGAAGGGGAGAAAATAATTTTATTACTGCGAAGTCATCCTTTTACCCAAATCAATTGGATTTTAAATTCAATTTTTTTATTTATTATTGTTATTATTTTAAATTTTTTCATCGGAAACTTTTTTGATATTGGAGAAATATTTATTATTAACTGCTTTGCAATCGTTTTTATTCTGAGTTACGTCTGGTTTAACATTTTAAATTGGTATTTTAATGTTGGAATTGTAACAAATAAGAAAGTTATTGACATTGATTTTTACGCGGTTTTATATAAAGAGGTAACCGTGGCTCAGTTAGGCAGGATTGAGGATATCACAGTCAAAAGCGGCGGATATTTTAAGTCACTTTTTGATTATGGATCAATTTTTGTCCAAACCGCCGGGACGGAAGCTAATGTAGAATTTGAAGATGTTCCTCATCCAGCCGATGCGGTTCAAATAATTAATAAATTCATAAGTAAAAAACATGGATTTTAAAAGTATTTTTTTCAAGATTATAATGATATTGTTTGCTGTTTTATATTTTTTTTATGCTGTGGTAATTTCCAAGCAAGTTCAAATCATGAACAAGACTCTTCAAGATAAATATAATTGGCTGATTTTTTTGATTACTTCAATACAGGTAACGGCATCGTTGATATTATTAATATTAGCTATATTTCTGATTTAGAAATATGTTTAAACAAGACATTGGCTTCTATTTAGGTCATGAAAAAACGGACGGTTTTTCCGGTTTTGTCAGTGAAAATAATTTATTTTTGGCGGTTGAGATTGAGGAAGGAATGACCCCTGATAAAGGCAGGGAGCTAACGGCCTTCATAAAAGAAAAAATCAGTTCGATTATGATTGAGAATCTACAACAATTTGATTCCTTTATCTCCGGCTTAATCAAAGAAAAAAATTTACCGTCCGGTTTTTCTCTATCAGGCGGTTATTTAAAAGAAAATATATTTTATTTGAAAACAGTCAATCATGGTCAAGTATATATCCGACGGAAAGATAAACTAGCTCTCCTTATCAAAGGTAACGAATCTGCTTCAGGATATATTGAAGAAAGCGATATTTTTATTTTTACTTTCAATAGATTTATGATTTTACTCGGAGAGGAAGAAGGACTAAATAAAAAATTTGATCACCGGCCGGTCTCGGAAATCATTGATGAAATTACTCCGGAACTGCTTACAAAAGACGATCAAGGAACGGCGGCTTTGTTTTTACAATTAAAAAAAATCGGAGAAATCGAAAAACCGGTTAGCGATTTTTTTGAACAACCGGAAAAAAAATCCCGAAAAATCCTGACATTTATAACGGTTTTTGTTCTTGGAATAATTCTTTTTTGGAGTGTTGGTCTGGGTTATAAAAGACGGACTCAGGAGATCGGCCGTGAGAAAATTAAATTGGCTAAAGAATTAATTGGCCAGAAATTGGATAAAGCCGAAGAAGTAGCTTTTTTAAATATGTCGAGCGCTTTGAGTTTAATTGCGGATAGCAAAACGGAAGCAAATAAATTTAAACAAGAGCTCCGCCTTCGTCCTAACTCAGTCGGGACTATGGCGAGACAAGTAGAAGAATTAGAAAAATTGATTTCCGATACTGAGAATAAAATTCTCAAAAAAGAGGAAAAAAAATACAGCGAGTTTTTTGATTTAACGGTTGATGACAAAGATGCCAAAGGTGATAAACTCTATCTTAACGACGGCCGTCTCTTAGTTAGTGATAAAAGTAGAGGAGTATTATATGAACTTTCACTGGAAAAAAAGTCTTTAGATAAAGATCAGTTCAGTGCTGTAAAAAGATCAAGCTTGATTACTTCATATGATGATAAAAAATATTTTTATGTTTCGGGAGAGGGTATCTACCGGGTGGCGGATGGAAAAGCGGATAAAGTAATTAAAAATAATAAAGACTGGGGAGAAATTATTGATATGGTGGTTTTTAACGGTAATATTTATCTATTAGATCGGGGTAAAGATGAGATTTGGAAGTATGTGAGTACGGAAGATGGGTTTGGAAGCGGGATTTCCTACTTTCAATCCGGGCAATCAATCGACCTGTCCGCCATTAATTCCTTAACGATTGACGGTTCGGTTTATCTGGCCGGCGATTCGGTCATGGTTAAATATACTTCAGGCCTCCGCGACGGATTTAAGGTTAATTTACCGGACGATAATGTCAATATGACAAAAGTTTTTACCGGCAAAGATCTGGAAAAAGTCTATCTTTGGGATAAGGGTGAAGGGGCAGTTTATGTTTTGGGAAAAAATGGAAATTATCAGGAACAGGTAAATTCAAAAATTTTATCAACAGGAACAGATTTAGTTGTCTATAAAGATTCTATTTACGTGTTGGGAGGAAGTAAGATATTTAAGATCGATTAAACATAGAAATTAGTTGTTAGAAATTAGAAAGTTGTAATAGAGAATCGAAATTAGAAACTAGTATTAGAAATTGGAAATTAGAAAATGGAAAATAACAAAAAAATCATCAAAAGCTTTACTAATTTAAGAGCATATCAAAATCTTTATCAGGCGATGAAGATTGTTTTAACAAAAATTATACCTACACTTCCTAAAGAAGAGAAATATGACCTAGTTGATTAAATGAGAACTTATGTTGATGTTGAATTATATAAAGAAGTAATTGATTTATATGATTTTAGTTGTAAACAATTAACTAATCTTAAAAAAGCCTGGACGAACTATCATGAAAGATAACTAATTTCAAATTTCTATTTTCAATTACTAATTTCGAATCACTAACAACAATTTTCAATTTTCCTAACCCGTTTCCATACCTACTCCCATCTTCCCCTTGACTTTAGCATGCTCCTTTCTTTATCATTAAAATCAATGAGGAAAATTCCTAAGGGCTCGTTCGTTAATAATTTACGATGTTATTAACGATTACGGCCCTTTGTGCAGCATCATCACTTGAAATAGGTATATATTATTAACGGATGCGGCCTCAAATTAGAAATTAATTAAAAGTCAAATGCAAAGGGGGTGAAAATATGAAAGACAACAAAATTTGTGTAAGTAAAACAGTCGCTTACCTAGTTGCGTTAGTCGCAGTGATCGTTGGTGCTTTTTATATAATGAAAGTTACGAACACGCAAAAACTAGGAACAACTCCTCGAGCAACAGGAATATCTTGTAACTATTATCACTCAGATTTTAGTAGCGAATTTTCAAAATCGAGTATTTATCGATATGTAGCAAGAGTAGAGGGAAACACGTGTTATGGTTATAAAGGCTATAAAAATGCAGCCGGTAATTGTGTCGAGGAAAAAATTCCTTGTAGAATAGATAAAACAGGAACTACTGTCAAAGATGTTGCTTTTTGTAATAAATCTTATATCCGGGTCCCAAATGATTCTCCAACAGGAGGAAATCTTTGTGGAAGAACAACAGGATATAAACAAGAATATTATGAAGCAAACGTAATACATAATAAATATATAAAGGTAAATACTCCTAGGTGTAAAACAAGCGAGATTGTTGATGACGCTTATTGTTGGGTATATCCAACTGAAGTAACTGAAGCCACTTCTCCTCAAAGGATTGTCAGGACAGCTCAATGCCCAGTCGGTTCAGCTTGGCTGAGTGTGGTAGAAGATAACACGGTAAAAACTACTGACTACTTAACAACACCAAGTAGAAAAGATTATTTAAAAAATGAGTATTGTGTAGGCTTAGATGGTTATGCGATGATAACAAAAAATATAGATGGAAGTACTAAATATCGGTGTATGAGAACGAAATTAATTAGTAAAGGTAGCACAGGAAAAAGAACAAATTGTTATAAAACACAAAAAAGTGAAAAATTTACTTTTTTTGGACTTGATGGAATTAAAACTACTTGTACTTCTGTAATATATACAGGTGTTGGTGAGTATAAGAGTGCAGCTAAAAAAAATGCGCTGAAACAATGTATGGATGAAGGATATAGTAATTGTTTTGATACAAAAGAAGAATGTCGTGCTTTAATTGTTGTAAATAATAGACAGAATCCTGAATAACTAAAAGTAAATAAGAAAAAGAATAATACCCCGGTCGCTCCGGGGTGTTTTTTTTAAGAAGACGTTGCTAAATTGTAAATTTAGCTTACGAATTCTTAACCCTCCTGTATTCGCTCTTCGAGCCGCAGTAGAAGTCTACTAAGGCGAGAAGTAAGAATAGGAGGGTGTTAAGTCTTGAGATAAGATTTGGAGGATGGAAAATCCTTTTATAGTTTACAGTTGACAGTAAACTGTAAACTAACTATTGACTTTTGCTTACTTATGCTGCATAATGGATAACATATGAGTAATGGAACTGCTTCGAATTTACAGTTTAAGTTATCCTTGGATCAAGGTTTAACTAATGTTTGGGGATATTTAAAAAAAGAATATCAAGGCCTGGATAAATCCAGTATTGTTCGTTTAGCTCTAAACACCCTTTTTAAAGAAACAAAAAGAAGCCAATATAAACTTTATAGTATCGAAGAAATATTAAAAGAATTAGAAGGGGTAAATGAAGGAATGACGGAAAAAGAGATTTATGATTGGTGGAATAAGAATAAACCGCTATAATCTGTATTATGATGGTAATTCTTGATACTTCGGTGATTGTTGCTTTTTTGCTTTCAACAGGCAAAAACTTTGTCAGAGAAATTATTCGTCAAGCTAAAAATGGAAAGATAAAATTAATCGCTTCAAAAGAAACGATTAGTGAATTAAAGAAAACTTTAGCTCATCAATCGATAAAAAGATTACCAAACTATAAATCCCATTTAGTTGCTTCTTTTGTTGCATGGTATCAATATAATGTTGTTTATTATTCTTTAAAAGATAAAAAAATATTTAAAGAGTTAAGAGATGTTAAAGATAATATTTTTCTTCAATTAGCTTTAGTTTCTAAGGCAAAATATATAATAACAGGTGATAAAGACTTGTTAGTCGTTAAAAGAATTAAATCGACAAAAATAATTACAACAGAAGATTTTTTTAAACTGGAATTAAATAATTAATAACTCCGTCCGGGACGCCGGGGTGTTTTTTTAAAGAAGTCGTTGCTAAATTATAAATTTAGCTTACGAATTCTTAACCCTCCTGTATTCGCTCTTCGAGCCGCAGTAGAAATCTACTAAGGCGAGAAGTAAGAATAGGAGGGTGTTAAGTCTTGAGGTAAGATTTGGAGGATGAAAAATCTTTTTATAGTTTACAGTTGAATATTTGATACAATATAGACATGGAAATAAAAGAGAAAGAAGAGTTACAAAAGGCTTGGCTAAAAAGCGCTAAGGAAGATTTTCAAATAGCTGAAGACTGCAAACTAATACTAACGGAAAAACAAATGAATGATTTAAGAGAAATGACAACCTTTCATATAGAAGCTCGATACGATGTAATTAAGGACAAGTTATATAAAAAAGCAACGAAAGAATTTACATTAAAATATTTTAAAATAACAAAAAAATTATTAAATTATTTTATTTCATTAATATGAAAAACGTAGTTTTTAGGAATAAACAAGTAAAAGAAGAGGTTAATAATTTTGTTAATTTATTACAAAAAGAACAGATAAAAATATCTCAAGTAATCCTTTTTGGTTCCTACGCCAAAGGAAAGCAAAAAGATTATTCTGACATTGATTTAGCCGTTGTTTCACCTGATTTTGGAAAGGATACTCATAAAGAAATGATGTTTTTAGTCCATTTGTCATCAAAAGTATCAAATAGGATAGAAGCAATTCCAGTAGCAGAAAAAGATATGCAGATGAAGTATCATCCATTAATTGGAGAAATAAAAAAATACGGAAAAGTAGTGTGGGTGTGAAAGGAAATGGAACGCTATACAAGAATAACAATTATTCCAAAGTAGGGATTTTAATGCTAAAACTTCCATCGGTATTATATTGGACAATCCCAAGTATCCGTCCGGCAAAAACGTTAAAGACGACCAAAACCACAAAAACAAGGAAAATACCAATTAAAGCGTTAGTGATTGTTCCTTGAGCTTTAATAATTTTTTCTTTTTCCCCACCTGAGGTAATCCAATTAAAAGCACCCAAAAAAAGATAAAGAAGTAAAAAAAGGCCGGCAATAAAAATAAACATTTGGATACCAAAGCCGATAAATTTGGCTAAGCCTTCAATCGGTTTATTCCCACCGACGTTCATGGCGTCGGGTGGAGAGATGCCACCGAATAATTTTTGTATTTCTGGATCAACTGCTGGATTCATTTTGGTACAATGTCTGTCTTTAAGACAACTCCTAATAATTGAATAACTAAGTAACTAGCAACAACTATAATTAAACCCAAGATGGCCGTCGTAATTGCGCCGTAAGCTTTTTTTAAAGCATCGGGATTATCTCCGTGAGTCAAAATATCAAAAGCGGCTTTGAGAGTAATACTTAAAAAAATTAGTCCGGCGCCGGTTAATGCCAAAGGTAAGGCGAGATTCATTAGTTTGCTAATACTGGTAACTTTAGCAGCGGGAAAACTGGTTGGATCAATAGTAAAAGCGTAGACCATGAAGAAATTATAAGCTATAATTATTCTATGTTCAACCCTACTTTCGTCATTACTAACAAAATTTTAACCAATATTTCCAAAATCGAAGCCTCGGAAGAAGTGATTAAACATTCTCCTCTTCTACCTCTCTGGGAAAAACAGTTTAAAGAAGAAGCCTTGATCAGATCGGCCTATCATGGCACTCATATCGAAGGCAATAACCTTCATAAAGATGATGCTAAAGATATATTAATGGGTAAAGACGTCATCGGCCGGCCGCGTGATATTCAGGAAATTATTAATTATCGGAAAGTGATTGAATTTATTGACGATGAAGCCAAAAAAAAGATAGATAAAATTACCGAGATGTTGATAAAAAAATTACACCGGATACTGACCGAGAAAATTTTAGTTGGCGAACAGTTGGGAGAATACCGGACCAAGCAGGTCATCATCAGAAATTCCGCCAATGGTGAAGTGACTTTCCGGCCGCCGCCGCCGATTGAGGTAGCATTCTTAATGCGTGAATTTATTTATTGGCTAAATCGTGATGATAAAGATAGATTGCATCCGATTTTAAAAGCGGGGATTGCCCATCATGAACTGGTCCGGATTCATCCCTTTCTGGACGGGAACGGCCGGGTTTCGCGGGTATTGGCAACATTAATTTTATTTTTGGGAGGTTACGATATCCGCCGGTTTTTTTCGTTGGAGGAATATTATGATAAAGATGCAATTACTTATTACCAGAATTTGCAAAAAGCTTCAGCTGGTGATTTGAGCAGTTGGTTGGAATATTTTACATCAGGAGCAGGAATTGAGTTTGAAAAAATCAAAGAAAAAATTCTTAAATTATCAAAAGATGTGAAATTAAAGGAAAAGTTTGGCGGTCAACAGATATATCTGACGGAAAGACAGATGAAAATGATTGAGTATATCCAGGAAATCGGCTATATCCAAAATCAGACTTTTGGTGATATTTTTCCCGAGGTTTCTGAAGATACGGTCTTGCGGGATCTGCAGGAGTTGATAAAAAAAGGATTGATTAAAAAAATTGGTAGTACAAAGTCAGCTCGTTATGCGATGATGTAAAAAGCGTGACACTAAATTTTATTTCTCCGTGGGAACCCTCCCCTTTTCGGGGACT
>CAYNFC010000008.1:0-60465 GCA_964396395.1 uncultured Gammaproteobacteria bacterium
TGATACTGTCCGGCACCGCCGAAATAAACCGCTAAATTAGTGGTCGCAGTTGATGGAGTGCTGGGGACTAAAGTTCCAAAAGCAATGTTGATGTTGGAGATGGAAAAACGGAAAGGAATAATGGAATGAAGATATTGAAATCCGGCTTTAACAACATATCCTGTTGAAGAGTATTGACCGGCCGCCAATTGTCCGACCGTATCAGCTAATTTATAACTGGTTGAACTTTTATTACCCCCGGCAACTTCAACATTAGCCGATTCTATTTTAAAACGGGAGGAGTCCATGGGGACAGCAAAAACCACTTGGTTTATAATCGTTATAAAAATTATAAATATTATAAAGATTATAAACTTGTGCATATTAATCTCCCTTCTCAAACTTCTCAATCAACCTCTCCATTCTTTGGACTGATTTTTTTATTATTCCCAGCTCATGGTCGCCGACAAAATTTTCCAAAGCTTCTTTGATATTTGTTAAATGATTTTTCAAAAGCAATGACAAAAACAGAAACGTTTCCTCTTTTTGTTTTTGACTTTTGACTTTTAACTTTTGACTTTCCATGTGTTCCTGTCCCATAAACATGGCGAATGGTGTAATAAAAGCGAGAGAAATAATTGGAATAAGAGTTTTAAAATCTTGCCCAGCAGGCAAATTCAAGAGAAAAAAAATAATCAAAGTAACCGTTGTAGTAATGGAAATAATCGGTTCAAGTATCAAGGTCAGGGAAAAAAGAAGAAAATAAATAAGAAAGAAAAATGGTGAAGTTAATCCTCCTGTTGAGTTGACAACCCCCATGATTATCAAAGTAAAAATCACCGATTCAATTAATCGGGAATAAATATTTTTGGAGACAATAAATTTTTTGGCCAGGTAAAGGGCAATAAAAAGTCCGGCACTAATCTGTAGGTCATATTGAGCTAAATTAGTTTTGGGAAAAATAAAAGCCAAAACAATCGTAAAAACAAGAATTAGGGCATGAACGATTTCCTTGGACATAGTTTGAATATAATCTTTATAGAGATTATAATCATTATAAAATTTATAATCTTATGTTACAATGTTAAGATGATAAAAATAAATCCCGGTACAAATTTCGCCGCTGATGTCATTGATGAGCTAAAAAAAGTCACTTGGCCCACCAAGTCCGAGACAATCAGGCTGACGGCAATCGTGATAATTGTTTCCTTGATAATTGGACTTTATGTGGGTATAATTGATATTCTTTTGGCGAAAGGATTAGAATTCGTAACCAAGTTCAGATAATATTAACTTTTTTATGGTAGACCAAACTCAAATTGCTCAAGAACAAAAAGAAGCTTTAAAGACCAATATTCCATCAGGACCTCAACCAAAATGGTATGTCATCCATATCCAAACCAGTTACGAAGGACGAGTTAAGCAGGCCTTGGAACAAAGAGTTAAAAGCTTGGGAGTTGAAGACAAAATCTTTGATATCGTCATTCCAACCCGTGAAATTATCGTTGTTAAAAAAGGCAAAAAAACTAAAGCGATTGAAAAAGTTTTCCCGGGCTACATTTTGGTAAAAATGATTTTGAATGATGATTCATGGTTGGTTGTTCGGACTACCGAAGGAGTAACCGGATTTGTTGGCGCCGGACTTAAACCAACCCCGATTTCAGATAAAGAGGTTGATGCAATCATGAAGTTTGTCACTCAAGAGCAGCCAAAGTTTAAATCAAAGTTTTCTGTTGGCGAAGCAGTCAAAATTACGGACGGACCTTTTTCAGATTTTCTTGGTACAGTCCAGGGGATTGATGAAGAAAAAGGAAAAATTAAAGTATTGGTTTCAATATTTGATAGAGAGACACCAGTTGAGTTGGATTTTTTACAGGTGACTAAGTTATAAAATTTATAATTTTTATAATCGTTATAACGATTATATTCAACAGCTATGCCAAAGAAAATAAAAATCATTTTAAAACTTAATCTCGCCGCCGGTGAGGCGACTCCGGCGCCTCCGGTTGGTCCGGCCTTGGGCCAGCATGGCGTACCGATCATGGAGTTTATTAAAGAATATAATGCGCGCACGGCAAAACAAAAAGGTCAGGTAATACCCGCAGTAATCACAGTTTTTGAAGACAGGAGCTTTACTTTTATTACCAAACTGCCACCGGTGGCGGCTTTGATTAAAAAGAAACTGTCGATCCAAAAAGGATCCGGCAAACCAAACACGGAAAAAGTAGGAAAGTTAACAAAAGTTCAGTTAGAAGAAATTGCTAAAGAAAAAATGGCCGATCTAAATGCCAATAATGTTCCCGCGGCTATGAAAATTGTTGCCGGCACGGCCAGAAGTATGGGGATTGATGTTGAGTTATAAAAATTATATTTTCTTATGGGCAAAGTCAAACCAAGATTAATCGGAGATATCGAAGTTGAAGAGAAGCAGAAAAAAGAACAAAAGACCAAAGCAATGGAAAAAAAGATGATGAAGAAAAAAAATGTAGGGGTCGGGCTTGACCGACCCTCCGTTGAATCAGAATCAAAAAAAGAAAAACCCGCAAAACCAAAAAATGTAGGGGTCGGTCGTGGCCGACCCGTCTCCAACCCTCGCGGAAAAAAATACCAGGAAGCGAAAAAAATGGTTGATAATAATAGATTTTATTCTTTAAAAGAAGCCATTAGTCTTCTTAAAAAAATGAAATTGGTCAAATTTGATCAATCAGTAGAGCTTCATTTTATCGTTGATGAAACCGGCTTAAAAGGCGAGATTGATTTACCTTTTTCTACAGGAAAGATTGTTCGGGTCAAAATTGTTGATGATAAAATCTTGGCCGATCTGGAAAAAGGCAGGATTGAATTTGACGTTCTAGTGACTCACCCTTCTTTCATGCCGCGTCTGGCGAAATTTGCCAAAGTTTTGGGCCCGAAGGGATTGATGCCCAATCCGAAGGCGGGAACAGTTTCAATGAAACCGGAAGAAGTGGTAAAAAAATTTGAAAAAGGCATGTTAAAGTGGAAAACTGAGGTAAAATTTCCCCTTATTCACCAAATGATTGGAAAGATTTCCTTTGAAGAAAAAAATTTAGTTGCCAATGCGGAAAAGTTTATCGAGGCCGTCGGTAAAGCTCATATTAAAAGTGCCTTCATTAAATCTACCATGAGTCCAGCTGTCAAACTTGAAATGTCAAAATAATCCAAGCCATACAACCTCGTAGGTTGGATGAGGTTAAATTTTGAATTTTCTTCGGGCAAGGTCAATGATTATGTTAGCGGCATCTTCGATTGTAATATCTGATCCAGTCTTGATGACTAAGTCATAATGGTAAGCTCTGCAGTGATTATGATTAAAAAGCGATTCGACAAACTCTCTTCTTTCAATATCCGATTCTTCAATTCTTTTTATTGCTTCGGGTCTTGAAATATGTTCATAGGTCATCTGCCAGGTGATCCGTTGATCAAGTTGACAGATCATTCGAATGTTTATAGATTCAGGAAAAAGAAAGTTGCCTCCCCGACCTAAAATTATCGTGTAACCTTTTAAGCCGACCAAAGTCATTACCCGGATTAAATGACGTTGATATCCGGAAAGGTGAGGAAATCTTTTACCAAAGGTTTTGGCTATGATAATATCGGCCAACAACAGTCTTTTTAGATCAATAGAATCAATTAATTCTTTTTCCAAATTTTTGTTTTTAGCTATTTTATCAATCAGTTCATGGTCATAAACTTTCCAAGGTTTACCCAACCGTAAGGCAATCAAATTGGCAGTTGATTTTCCACCCGATCCCATTTCGCGGGAGATAGTGATAATTGGGAAAGGTTTATTACGTTGTAGGGGCGAAGGAAAAAATTTCTTTTGAAAAATTTCGTAAAATTTTTCCATAGCGAAATTATAACATAATCTAGTATTATTATATAAGCTCGGCTTAGTATTTTTTGTCCGCCACACCCCTATAGGGGCCCCTGGCGATTAACAAAAAATACTTGTGCCTCGCTTGAGTCATTCCCGCGAAGGCGGGAATCCAGACTAAAATTACAATTTTTTTCTTATGGATTATCTGGTTAACAAAGAAAGTTCCTTTTGGTCTTATCTTTCCCAAGGTCAAAAAGATCTTCTCAGCGAAGGTTTGTATCTGATGGACGATATTGTCCGCGACCATGCTTACCAATTTAAGGATTATTCTTTCTTGGTTTTTCCTTTTGCCAAGGCCTATGAGGGATTCTTAAAACAGATATTTAGAGATAAAAAGCTTATCAGCCGCCTTGATTATATTTCCGATCATCTTCGGTTGGGAAAATTGATGTCTCCAAATTTAATCGGAAAATTAGGGTCAGACTCACTTTATATAAAAATTCAGAATCAATATTCAAAAGATTTGGCTGATAAAGTTTGGAATGTCTGGAAAAACGGCCGGAACCAGATCTTTCATTATTTTCCCCACAATATCAAAGCTATTTCTTTCAACGAAGCCAGAGGAATTTGCATGGATATATTAAGGACGATGGAGGAAGTCTATTTAAAATTATTATGAAAGGTCTGTCATCTAACCAAGTTTCTCAATTTCTAAACCAATACGGTTTTAATACCATTACGGAGCAAAAGAAAAAGTCAATTTTTGTTAAATTCTTTGAACAGTTTAATAACTTTTTAATGTTAACGATTTTTTCTTTTATAATAAAACCAACCAATAAAACAGACCATAATAAATGTTAAGAATATTTCTATTGCATTACTCGTATTGGTAATTAACGATCGATATGCAGCTACTCCTAAATACAATAAGATAAAAATACGGATAAATGATCCAATAAAAGCGGAAACAATAAATGTCCGGATATTGAGTTTAATAATTCCGCAAACAAAAGATAAGGGTGTTGTAGGTATAATTGGAATAGCGCGAAGGAAGATGAGAATAAAGATATCTTTCCGTGATCCATTAAAACGTCTACCTATGTTTTCAACGCTTTTATGCGAGATATTCAACCATTTTCCAAATCGTCCGGTGACAAGATCCTCCATCCTATCTGCCAAAAAATAAATAAAAAAAGAGCCGACTGTTTTTCCAAAAGTAGCAATACTTGTAAGCAGTAATATATATGGAACCGTAAATTTTTGATTATAAGTAGCTATTTTTGAGATGATTATAAGAAGAGGTGAAGGTAAAGGAGGAAAAATCTCCTCAATAATTGACCCAAAAAAAACAATCAATTCTACAGGTATTTGCGAAATAATTTGCATAGTATTTGACATTAATTATAGTTAATTTTTATTGATATAATAATGATAAATATGGAAAAAATTATTAGAATAAACATTTATGAAAAAGTGGCAGAAATATTGGTTATATTTTAATCTTGTAATTTTTTCTTATCATTTAGTGCGAGATATTTTCCAAAGTTTTGGAATCGTTAATTTTCTTTCTACATTTCTTGAGTCACCCGGACCACCAAAAGTTTCGCTCTTTCTCTATTACACCATCTACAATACATATTTGTATGCAATAATTGAGATTATTTTTTCCGTAATATGTTTAAAAAGAAATAAATTCGGAAGACTTGGTTGGACTACAGTGATGTTAGCAGTTTTTTTATTTATTCTCTGGGTATTCTATTATTTTTTTCTTTAAAACAATTGGATCAAACTCCTAATTATCATGAGGATTAATGTTGATATAATTGCGTATGAAAAACAAGTATAAACAAGAATCAAAAGTATCTTGCATTATTCCTTTCTGGAATGAAGATCAACGCTTATTTGCTGTTCTTAATGAAGTAGTTAAAACAAAAAAATTATCAGAAATAATATGCGTAGATGATGCGTCTGACCGAGACCGATCAGATGAAATCAAAAAAGCTTATCCTATCATTAAGTTTATCCGTTTAAATAAAAATGTTGGCAAGTCAGGCGCAATCCTTAAAGGATTAAAACACGCTAAAGGTAACTTTATTTTATTACTTGATGCCGACCTTCGCAATCTTAACTATATCGAAATCAATAATGCAATCAAATCAATCGAAGAAACACCTGATATTGACATGCTTATTTTACGAAGAATCAAGGCCTCACTTTTTGTAAAAATAACACGTGGTGATGTGTTATCAACTGGAGAACGAATAGTAAAGAAGGAATATCTACAAGAACTGTTAGAAGAATCTATTAAAGGATGGCAGCTTGAATCCAAAATTAATTTGTATATGTACAATCATAAAAAGAAAGTTCTTTGGGTTCCTCACTCCGGCATCAACACACACTGGAAATGGGGATGGAATGTAGATTTAAAATATCACAAAAAAAAGATGTCAGATATCTATTCAATTGGATTGATCAATCTAATAAGGCTTTATCTTTTTTTTGGGAAAAAGAAATATATATTTAATAAATAATCTACATTTTAAAATAAACCCATATTTTTCATGATTATCTTGCATTGGACAAGACTGATGATTGTAAACACATTTACACTGTGTTACTATTAAAAATAGTTACTGTCTAACATTGCCTTAGATAATGGGGGAGCGGGTTGTAATTATGAAAAACACACGGTTCTTTTCAGGAATAGGGATCTTTATTATCTTTCTCCTCTTTTTCTCATTTTCCACGATCGTTAACTTTGTTACTGACTGGTGGTGGTTTGCTGAAGTGGGTCAAACAGAAGTTTTTATCAAGCCCCTGATCACAAAAATTATTATTGGTCTTGTAACCGCAGCCGTTGCCGCTGTTTTTTTTCTTGTGAACTTTCTTATTGCCATGCGATCAAAAACTGCCTGGACCGCTCTGATACCTGAAGTATTGATTGGTACTCCGGTCAGCCTTGACAGTAGAATATTAAAAAAACTCGGCATTATTGTAAGCGTTGTTCTTTCCTTGCTTCTTGGGTCCATTACCGCAGTCAACTGGCAGGAAATACTAAGATTTTTTTCCTCAACCGCCTTTGGTGAATTTGACCCTATTTTCAAAAAAGACATTGCTTTTTATATCTTTTCTCTGCCTGTTTTTAATATAGGACTGGGAATTCTCAGACTTCTGATTGTTATTTCCCTTATCAGCAGTGGAATCATATATATTCTCAAAGGTAGCTTTAATTTAACAAGTTTTCTTGATAAATTTAAATTGCCTGGTTTAAAACTATCTCCAAAAGGCAAAACAGAACCCAAAGCGCAGCTGCATCTTGGCATCCTGCTTTTTCTTTTTTTGATTACCGCCGCATTTGGCACCTATCTTTCTTTATTTAAGCTTCTTTCCACCCAAAGCGGTCCAATCTTTGGAGCCGCCTATACCGATGTGGCTATTATGATACCGATCTTAAAAATTTCTATTGGTCTAACTGTTTTAATAGCTATTTTGACTCTCTTTTGGGGCATAAGCGGGAAACTGGCACCTCTTATTACAGCCGTTTCTCTTTATGTTTTTATCGGAATTGTCTCGGCAATAGTTCCGTTTATTTTTCAAAAACTAATTGTTGCTCCCAATGAACTAGTCAAAGAAACCCCGTTTATCAAACACAATATTACCGCCACCCGTAAAGCATATGGATTAGACAAAATTGAAGAGCGGGATATTTCTGCAGATAAACCATTAACTTCTGATGACATTGCATCAAATAACCTGACCATTAAAAACGTCCGGCTTTGGGATCGAGAACAACTTCTTTCCACCTTCTCCCAAATTCAGGAAATAAGAACCTACTATGAATTCGTCTCGGTTGACAACGACCGGTATTTGATTAATGATGAAATCCGCCAAATCATGCTTTCGCCAAGAGAGTTAGCCTCAGAGAGTCTTCCCAACAGAAGTTGGATTAATGAAAAACTAAGCTTTACCCACGGATATGGAGTGGCCGGTGGACCGGTCAATCAAGTAACTGCCGAAGGACTGCCGGTTTTGTTTGTCAAAGATCTGCCGCCAAAATCAGAAGTTAAGCAGCTATCTGTTAACCGCCCGGAAATATATTACGGCGAGCTCACGAATGACTATGTAATTGTCAAAACCAAGTCAAAAGAGTTTGACTATCCCAAAGGAGAGGAAAACGTCTACACCACCTATCTGGGCCGCGGAGGAGTAAAGATAGACTCGCTTCTTAAACGATTATTTTTTGCCATTAAATTTAATTCCCTTAAACTGTTTTTATCAAACGATGTCACGTCCGAAAGCCGCATCCTCTATTACCGCAACATCAAAGAACGAGTGGAAAAGATTGCCCCATTTCTTGACTTAGACCGCGATCCATACGCCGTCGTGGCTGATAATAAAATCTACTGGATCTATGATGCCTATACAAAAACCAATTCATATCCTTACTCTCAACCAATATCCCTTAACGGAAAAAGTGTTAACTACATCAGAAATTCAGTAAAAATTGTTATTGATGCATATGATGGTTCGATCTCTTTTTACCAAATTGATATTGATGATCCTATGATTCGTACCTATGCCAAAATCTTTCCTGACCTTTTTCAACCTATAAGTAAAATGCCAAAAAGTCTTGTCTCCCACCTTCGCTATCCGGAAGATATCTTTAGTCTTCAAACAGCTATTTATACTATCTACCACATGGATAACCCGCAGATTTTTTACAATAAAGAAGATCAGTGGGAAATCCCGACTATCAGCGAGGGACAGAAACAAGGAACCACCGATACAGTTGCCCAAATGGGTCCTCGGCATATGATTATGAAACTGCCGGGTGAAAAAAAAGAAGAATATATTCTTATGCTTCCGTTTACGCCTCGCGGCAAAGACAATCTTTCCGCCTGGATGGTCGCCAGAAACGACGGAGACAGTTACGGAAAACTGATTGTCTACCGTTTTCCAAAGCAAAAACTTATTTTTGGCCCAAAACAAGTAATCGGCCGCATTAATCAGGACGCCGAAGTCAGCCGGCAGATTTCTCTATGGGATCAGAGAGGCTCACAGGTTATTCAAGGCCCACTTCTTGTCATTCCAATCGAAGAATCACTAATTTACGTAAGACCACTCTATCTTAAAGCCGAAACAGGAAAAATTCCAGAATTGAAACGAGTCATTGTTGCCTATGAAAATAAGATTGCCATGGAAGAAACTTTAGAAACGGCTCTTTCAAGAATATTTGGGGTTACAGAGAAAACCGATCAATCCTTCAACTCCGCTCAGGATAAATCAACCACCGATCAGCCAACAAAGGATCTCTTTAAACAAGCCCAGGAACTATACGATGAAGCTATCCGTTCTCAAAAAGAGGGTGATTGGGCGCGCTACGGCGAAACAATAAAGCGATTAGGCGAAATTTTGAGAAGGAGATAACATAAATATCGCAAAAATCATAATCACCATCATTGTTTTTTTATTGTTAATCAGTTTTATACTGCCTATTTTTATAGGATATTAGATTAGTTTATGGAACAAACCTCGTTATTTAAAAAAGGTCTCACATCAACTCAAGTTGCTCAATTTCTAACTCGATACGGTCAGAATATTATTACAGAGCAAAAGAAAAAATCAATCTTTATAAAATTTTTTGAACAGTTCAACAACTTCTTAACAATTCTTCTGATTGGCGCAGCGATTTTTTCATATTTCTTAGGGGAGACTCTTGACGGCAGTTTGATCATCGGAATTGTAATTTTAAACGGATTTTTTGGTCTTTATCAGGAAGCCAAAGCGGAGGAATCTTTAAAAGCTTTAAAAAAAATGACCGTCACCAAAGTCAGGGTTTTCAGAGACGGTCAACAGATAGAAATTGACAGTAAATACTTAGTTCCTGGTGACATTGTTTTTCTTGAAGAAGGCGTCAAGATACCGGCTGATGCCAAGGTGATTGAGACAATTAATCTGGAGGTTGATGAGTCGGCTTTAACGGGAGAATCTTTGGCAGTTTTTAAAGCGGTCAAAGATGAAGTATTTTCCGGGACGATCGTGGCCCGCGGTAGAGGTTTGGTTGAAGTTGAAAAAACCGGAGACAAGACAAAATTTGGCCAGATTGCCGGCAATTTAATGTCCATTGAGGACAGTAGTACTCCTCTTCAAAAAAAACTAGCCAATCTGACAAGATTTATTGGTATTGGCGGAATAGTTTTATCAATGATTGTTTTTGCAATTTCATTAGTTGAAGGAACAGGATATTTTCCGGCTTTTTTACTGGCGGTTTCTTTGGCGGTTGCCGTCGTTCCTGAGGGACTGCCGGCCGTCATGACAATCACACTGGCCATCGGGATGAAAAAAATGGCCGGAAAAAAAGCCATTGTCCGAAGACTATCCGCGATTGAGGCACTGGGAAGCATTACACTGATTGCAACCGATAAAACCGGGACATTAACAACGAACAAAATGCAGGTGAAGGAAATATATTATGGTCAGAATTTGATAAAATCAGATAAAATCGGACAAAGTCAGATGCAATCAGATAAATCTGATTATATCCGATTACATCCGATTACATCCGATTCAATCAAATCTCCGTTATCTCTCATGCTTCTTGACGGCATTCTCTGTTCGACGGCTTCTCTCGTTTATATTCACGATCACGGCGCTTGGGATGTCCTTGGTGATCCGACTGAAGGGTCTTTGTTATTTTTGGCTCAAAAACAGGGATTAGATATCGAAGAAATACGAAAAGACTGGCAGTTAATTGACGAAAAACCTTTTGACAGCGTGACGAAGATGATGAGCGTTGTTGTTAAAGGTCTGACCTTAAACAAGCTTGATAAGGTCAGACCTTATATAACGTTTTCAAAAGGTGCGCCGGAATCGATTTTAAATGTTTGTAACAAAATTATAATAGGGGATAAAGAGATAGGAATGACCGAAGAAGAAAAAAAGAAGATAGAAAATCAAGTTAAACGATGGGCAGGACAAGGGCTACGCGTACTTGCATTCGGATACAAACAGATAAAATCAGATAAAATCAGCAAAAACACTGCCGATTACATCCGATTACATCCGATTACATCCGATTACATCTTTCTCGGCATGGTAGCAATTCATGACGCCCCGCGCCCAGAAGTGAAAGAGGCAATTTTAAAAGCAAAAAAAGCCGGAATTAAAGTAGTTATGATAACCGGTGATAATGAAAAAACTGCTGAAGCAATTGGAGTTTCAAGCGGACTGATGAAAGATGGCGATGAAATTTTAACCGGTGTCCAACTGGAGGAATATAATGATGAAGAATTGCTGAAGATATTACCGAAAGTAAAAATTTTTGCCCGGACCAATCCTTTTCAAAAACACAGAATTGTTTCCCTTTATCAAAAACTGGGAGAAATTGTGGCTGTAACAGGTGATGGGGTAAATGACGCAATCGCTTTGAAACAGGCCGATGTAGGAGTCGCCATGGGGCAGGTAGGAACTGACGTTGCCCGCGAGACGGCTGATATGGTAATAACTGATGATAATTTTGCCACAATTGTCACGGCCGTTGAGGAAGGAAGAAATATAATAAATAGTATTAAAAATTCCATTAAATATCTACTATCATGTAATGTTTCCGAAGCCATAGCTTTGATTATTGGACTGATTCTTGGGCTGCCGACTTTTTTTTATCCAATTCAACTCTTATATATTAATTTGGTTACCGATGGACTACCGGCCTTAGTCTTGTCATTTTCTCCCCGGGACCCGAACGCTATGAGCATCACTCCGGAAAAAGAAATGGTGTTATTAAAGGGCAAAGACCAGTCATATATTGGGGCGGTTGGGGTGATTGGTGCGATTTTGGTAATTGTTTCTTATTTTATTTTTGCCGGTCAAAAATTAGGCGGGACAGCTGCTTTTTCAGTCCTCACAATGATCCAGTCCTTTGTCTTTATTGATCTATGGTTAAGTCACCGCCATATTCATGAAAATATCAAACACCTTTTTTCTCCGATATTTTTCTTGGCTTTTATTTTGCCGCTGATTTTACAGTTTATTATATTAAGTCATCCGTTTTCGGCTGGTATATTTAAAGTCACACCGGTTTCAACACTGATATATTTTAAATTTACTGGACTTTCTGCACTGGTTTTGACGGGGATATTTTTCGTGAAGAAAATGATAAAATTACGTTAATTTTTTTACCGCCTTAACAATCGCTTCCGCGTCAATTTCTTCGAAACGGAGAAGTTCTTCGGGAGTGCCGGAACGGGGGAGGCGACGGACGCAGAGGTGGGTAAATTTACCCCCCACTGCTTCGCCGATGCCGCCGGCCGGATAATGATCTTCAACGACGATAGTATTATGAATGTTATTTGTTAGTTGTTTGATTGTTAGTTGGTCGATGGGTTTGACCGAATAACAATCAAGGACGACCGTTTCAATGCCGAATTTTACCAGTTCTTTCTGGGCTTTCAATGCCTCGTGTAAAGTTACCCCGGCGGCAATGATTAATGCAACGGGACGGGAAACCCGTCTCCTACCAACAATTTTGTGTATTTTTGAACCGCCAATTTTAAATTTTTCTTTATCATCATAGATCACCAGAGTTTCTTTTCGGTTTGTTCTAAGGTAAAAAAGTCCGTCTGTATCCGCCATTATTTGTGTCAACTTAAAAGTTGAAGCAGCATCAGCCGGGTAAAATATTATGCTATTTAAAATACTGCGGAACATGGAAATATCTTCGAGCCCCATCTGAGACGGGCCATCGGGACCAATCGAAACTCCGCAATGTGAGCCGACGATTTTTAAGTTGGGAGCAGAATATTGAGCCATTCTCAATTGGTCAAAACCGCGAGTCAAGAAAGCGGCGAATGTTGAGACAAAAGGAATAAAGCCCAGTTTTGAAATTCCAAGCGCTGTCGTCATCATATTTTGCTCGGCAATAAACATTTCGAAATATCTTTTTGGAAATTTCTTGGCAAATTTTTCCGAATAAGTTGAGTTGGACATATCCGCATCAAGGGCGACGATTTTTTCGTTGGTGTCACCAAGAGCCAACAAAGCGTCTCCGTAGGCTAATCTAGTAGCAATCAGGTCACCAAGTTTGTAATTTGAAATTAAAAATTTGTTATTTGTTATTGATTTGTTATTTGTTATTTGTAATTTGTTATTCGACCTTTCAATCTTTCCCCTTACTTCATGTTCAACATCTCCGAGTTCTTTCAACGCTGACTCCAACATCTCTTTTGGCACAGGCTTCCCATGCCAGTCCATCTTATTTTCCAAAAATGAAACACCTTTACCTTTAATTGTGCGAGCGAGAATCATAATCGGTTTATCAGATTGAATCGGATTCAATCGGATATAATCAGATTTAATCTGACTTCGTCTGATTCCATCTGATTTTATCTGACTAAACGCTTGAAAGACCTGTTTTAGGTCATGCCCGTCATTAATAACAATCACATTCCAGCCAAAAGATTCAATCCGTTTAGCATACGTTTTTAAATCCCAACCGAGCATGGTTTGAGTGCTTTGACCGAGCCGGTTAATATCAACAATGGCAATCAGATTATTGAGTTTGTAATATGAGGCAATTTGAATTGCTTCCCAGATCTGACCTTCGGCCATTTCGCTGTCTCCAAGTAAAACAAAGACATTAGGTAGATTTTTTTTATCCAATTTCTTGCTTCCATTTTCTTGACCCGTTTCTATACTAATATTCCTGCTTCTTAATCTCATTCCCAGCGCCATTCCAACCCCGGCTGACAGCCCTTGTCCCAAAGATCCCGTTGCCACATCGGCATATTTAAATCGGAAAGTCGGATGGCCTTCAAGATCAGAATTTATTTTTCGCAACTGCATTAATTCCGGATATGAAATAACTCCAGCTGCGTGATACAATGAATAAATTAATGGAGAGGTATGGCCTTTGGAAAAAACAACCCGATCATTGGCTAAATCGTGAGGATTTTTCAGGTCAAAATGATAGAATCCTCCAAAAAAAAGTGTTGTCATCAGCTCAACGGCGGATAGAGAAGTAGTTGGATGGCCGGATTTGGCTTCAGTTGTTGAAGTCAAAATATCATAGCGAATCAGCTGACAGAGTTTTTTTAGTTTATCAAAATTGGCCATACATTAGTTTAGCAAAAAATATTTCAAATACTAACACAGGTAATTAGAGTTAGTCAAATTTAAATTTTGGAAAAATATGACAGAAGCACTGTCAAAACCAGCACCTACTGAAAGAATAATATTTGACTACAATGTAGTTAATCGAAATAAAGGTATTTTACTAGTGGATTTAGGTCAAATCACACCAAGATCGGAAGTGTTTGGTCTCAATCCAACTTCACTGCAGGCATTATTTCACAGGGTTAATATGTATGGTACTGATTATTTTGCAGATATAGCCGAAGTTAAACAATTACCTCAAGGATTAACTATAGAACCTAAAGGGTTTGTAAATAAAAGCAGATTAAATACAAAAGAATTTAATGATTTTGGTTTTTCCTTGGTAAATGTTAACCAAATTTTTGATTTATTTGAAGCTATGATAGCAGTTGGTACTCCAATTTTTGCCGATGAGCGTACTGATAGTGAAAAAATAGTTATTATTGGAGGAGCTTCCACGATAAACCCAATTCCATTAGGAATGTTTGCTGATGCAGTAGTTTTGGGTCAAGGCGAAAATGCGCTATTAGAGATAACTAAAGTATTAGAAAAAAGTGATCTTAAAAAAAATGAAAAATTAGAATTAATTAGCAAAATTCAAGGCGTTTATGTACCGACCGCTCAAGAAGAAATAGTTGATTCTGCCGAAATAGATTATAAAGATGAACAATTTGTTCCAGGAAGTGTGATAGTATCGGACGAAAAAGCTTCTTTGGTAATATCAAGGAGTTGTCCACATAATTGCAAATTCTGCAGATTATCTTCTTCTGAGAAATATCAGAGAAAACCTTACGATCAATTATTAAAACATCTTGATTTGTTAAAGGAAAACGGAGCCAGGGAAGTAGCTATTGTGTCTGCCTCTGCCTCAACTTATAAAGATAATAGCAAAACAGTTAACGATATTATAGATGCAATTGTAGAGAGAGGAATGACCCCCAAACATTTAGCAGATAGGCCGGAACAAAAGGGATTTGCAAGTCAAGAATCTGTAGTTTTAGCACCAGAAAGCAGTCCCATATTAAGAAAAAGCGTTTTAGGAAAGACAATAAAAGAGGAAGATTTAAGACATACAATTGATGAAACAATAAAAGCAAAAGTAAATAAGATTACTTTTTATGGAATAACCGGAATTTTACCTTTTAATAACAAACCTGGAGAAAATCAAGAGGACCTTTTATATTTTAAAGAATTGGCTGAATATACTAATAAAAAAGCAAGAGAATTTAGTCTTAACATATCGATTGAATTTAATATGATGCCTCTATTACCTAGTCCACATACTGATTTAGAAACTTATCCAATGATCTCTTGGGAAAATTTTCAGGCGAATTTAAAAAAACTTAACAATTTAGTAATTGAATCAAATAATGTTAAATTTATTACCCATCTTGATGAGTTAGATTTTATGTTAGAAGCAATATTGAATAGAGGAGGAGCAGATGAGGGAGCAATTTGTTATTCTGCCTACCAATTGGCAAAAAAGGAAAAAATAACTTTAAAAGATGCTCTAAAAAGGGTGTTAATGGATAAAGAAATAAATTTCAATTCATACCTTTCTTCTAAGTCAGAAGAAGAGCTTCCATATAAGAGAAAAGTTAAACCGATTAGAAAAAAAATCTAACGAGATAATAAATATGAATAATGAAAAATCGATAAATTGTAATTTTATACAAGTTTTTCTGCATTTTGGTATATGGGCCTTTTAGAAGCAAGAATGTTATTTAAAGAAAAGCCATTAAAAGGTTTAAATTCAATTTATATAAAACCAGAGATATATGGAGGAGCAGCTATGGCAGGCGTATATTTAGCAAATACTATTCATCGTCTCGGTGGGCAAATACAAATATTTACAGGGAAAATAGAACCTGGGGTTAGATCCGTTTTAGATCAAAACATTTTTGTAAATCTAGATCATAATATTATATTTAACCCTTCTATCAATGGTGGTATAACGAAACTTATTAATAATTGGTCCAATATGTTTAAAGAATTGAAAGCGAGTAAATCAAAAATAATACTATATTTCCCTTTTTCAAAATTTTTACCTATAGCCCTATCAAAGTTAGTGAAAGAAATGAGTTACGATATGGATTTAATTATACCAATGTATGATCCTCCAGATACCGATACCCCAGATCAGATAAAAGAATTTGTTGCTTTATCTAATAGAACTTTGGTTTTGCCAGGAACAACTTCTTTAGAAAGACATTTATACAAGATAAATCCCAACGTAAAATATGAAACAATTCCTCCTTTTTTTGATGATTATTTAGACGATAATGTTAAAAATCAGAAAGAAATAAAAAAAAATCTAGGAATTGAAGGTGATCTAATAATTTTTGTTCAACCTACAAGAATAGATGATAAAAAGGGAATAGAAAAAGCAGTTCAATTAGCTTTTGAGGCACAGAAAAAAATCACTCGTCAAACTATATTACTTATAACAGGTAAGGCTTTTACTTCAAGAGCGCAATTAGTAAAAAATAGACTAGAAGAAATGTCAAAAAAATTAGGAATAAAAATTTATTTCTTAAATACTGCACCAAATCCTCATGAAATTATGTCGATAGCTGATTTAGTCACTTTTTTTAGTGAAGAAGAAGGATTTGGAATGCCGCCAGCTGAAGCATCTTATTTAAAAAAACCCGTTATAATATCACCGTATAAAAATCAACTAGGTGATGAAATATTTTATGAAATTTATAGAGATTTTGAATTTATTCTTGATAAAGCTGATTTCGGAAAAATTAATCAAGAGACAATAGACAGAGTTTGTGAGTATATCTATAATCGTAAAAGTTGGGAGGGTAAACTTAATTCAAATAGAGAGAAAGCAAAAAGATATTCTGCCACTGGTTTAGCTGAAAAAGTAGTTAAAATATTGACCTAATTTAATAATTATAAATTTTAAAGATTGGTATAATAAGATAAAATTGAAAAGGTAGAAAAATCTCTATGTCAAAAGAAGCACAAAGAATTCCTTTGATCAATACACAGAATTTTGAAAATAAATACGCCCGTCCGTTTTTTATGCTTGAAGGTTTATTAGAAAGACATCCATATATTACACCTATTGCTAAGCAGATGGTAAAATATCCAAATGAATTCTGGCATATGACCATGGTGGCCCAGGCTTATGAAAATATAATTGGCAGTTTGTTTAAAAAAGGTTATCTTGCCCGAAGAAATCTGGGTTTTTATGACTTAGGAACTCTTGGCGCCTTTCTCCATGATATTGGTAAATTCGGAATTGATCCGGCCGGCATAGATAAATCTTTAGCTATAATGGACTTTGTTCCTGATTCTCAAAAAAGTGGTAGACCAGGTCGAGATCTTCGTCCGGTTGGAATCAGAGCTAACCAACATTTACATCCGTTAATTGGCGGCTACATGATTAATTTAATGGGGGAAATGGGATTGATACCAAAAAGATTGGTAAAAACCATTGATTCTCCGGCTTTTGAACATCATGAAACTAACGATAGCGGATTTAAGCCGAGTTATCCGCGTCCCAAACGTAGGTTAGATAATCCAAATGAGACTTTTATCGATCTTCTTGTTCAGATTGTTGATGCGGCTGTTGGCATGAGAGAAAAAAGACCATACAGAAATGAACTTGACTTTTCAAATATTAAGCTTGAGTTGGAATTATATCTTCAAAATCCAGAATTATTAAAACACATTAGGTCAGCAATGAATCCCCCAAAAGACTTAAAAGAATTATTAATTGAAGAAATTATGGTATCCGTCAATAGTGTCGATAGAATAATAAGAGAAGTTCCCGATTTATCTTTAATAAAATGGAATGATTTAAAAGAAACAAATAAGAAAGAACATTTATCATTAGAATATTTAATTGCCGAAGTCTGGAAAACTCAACAGAAAAGGATATTTGAAGCTTCAAAAATTTATTTAAACACCGATTATAATCATTCAACAAGAAAATGATAATTAATGATTTTTATTTAACTACATAATCAAATTTTCCACATTCAAAGAAGTTTTTATATGAATAATTCTAAATACTATAAGATATTTTTATGGTATAATTAAACTAATTTTAAATAATCTTTATTATATTTTATGTCTAAAGAAAAAATATCATATATTAAACCAGGAATAGCATTGGGGGGGGGCGACTATGGCAGACATGAGTTTATTTAAAGTTCTTAGAGAAATCGGTCAAGATATCCAAATACATACAGGTTTTATAGATAGTAGATTACAACTATCACTTCAACAACAAGGATTTAATGTCACAATTAATCCACTATTTGATAGAAATTTTCAATTTGAATCTTTAAATGATGGAACAGGCAATGTTGAAGTTATATTAAAACAAATTATAAATGAATCGCCATTAACAATTATTTCTCAGTCTTTTCTCGGAGATGCAGAAGTTTTTAATATTGCTTTATCAAATTTATTAAGTCAGGAATTCATGGGTCACACTTGGCTTAGAAGCCATGACCATATAAGAGATAAAGACGAATTTCAAGTCATCGATGATAGGACCTTGTGTTTACCTACAACTAGAGCTTTAAAAGAATATATAAAATTATTAAATCCAAATATTAAGGTATCTGTTCTTCCTGTGTTTGTAGATCAAAAAGAGTTTAGCGGCCAATTTAAAAAACATAGTTCAAAAGAAGTTAGAGAATGCTTGGGATTTAGAAAAAATGATTTTATTATTTTTCAACCCACAACAGTTAATTCAAGAAAAAGAATAGGTAAGTCAATTTATTTATCGGCGATGTTGCAAAAAAAATTGCCTGGAAGAAGAGTGTTTTTATTAATAGCTGGTGGTAATGAACCACATAAACATCAAGAAGAAAAAGAACGTTTAATAACATATGCTAAAAAATTAGGACTTGAAAATCTATTTTTTTTGGACGGATTAACAGGAGAATGTGAATTTCGTCGTGTGTCAGATTATATTAGGCCTGGTGTTGCTAATATAGTCACTTTTATGAGTGAAATTGATGCTTTTGGGGTGCCTCCATTGGAATGTAGTATTGCTGGAGTACCTTGTATTACTTCATCGTTTAAAGACGAAAAAGGATATCTTTCTTTTGATTATAACTATAGGCAGCAAGGATTTTCATTTATTTTAGATGATGTGCCTGGAGATATAGTTAGTGATGTTACTTTGGATCAAGTGACTAGAATTGCAGTAAACCCAGGAATAATTACAACAGATTTACTAAATAATCAAAAATTAGCTGAGAAAAAATATGGTATTGAAAATATTAGGCAAGAATTAAAAACGTTATTAAAAAATATAAGTTGAATAAATATTCCATTTTTGACCCTTATTCAGAACTTGGTTTTATAGACAAGATTTATTTCATATTAAAAAATAAGAAGGGCGTTGATAAAAATATAGAAACTTATAGTCAATTTTACAGTGAAGCTAATAAGGCAATGTATCAAGCAAAGAGATCAAGAGAAGATAGGATTGCAGTTTCTAACGTGCCTCAGGCGACCAAGACATAGTGTTGGATATTTTTTCACCTCTCCTTCCCTGTTTTTCTAAAAAATCCCAGACAGCTTCCAGATCATCTTTCAATCGTTTGTCTCTTAGATAATTTTGGATCAATTTAGAAACATCTTTCCCAACATGGGAGATTTCTAAACTACTATCATCGTCTGTAGATCCTTCTGCTAGAATGGTATTTTCCACAAATAGCCGTACGTCTTCCAGAAAAAGATTTTCAAAGTTCAAAGAGTTTAAGGTAAAATGTTCACCGTCTTCAAGAAAATTTAACCCTTTACTTAATAGTTCTTTAAACAAAGTATTTTTAAATCTCTTTAATATTTCAGGAGTGACAACTAAGGTGACATTGATTGCCATAGCGCCTTTTTCAAAAGAATTGTCAGCTGAGGCTCCAAATAATCTTTGAGTTATTCCCGGGATTTCATTTGAGACAAATATTAAAGGAGTAAAAGGCGGGATTTCTTCATTTTTTTCAACGGTTGGTGCGGTAAAAAAACATTGATAAATCCTTTTTAGTCTACCTTCAATTGCTACAGGATTTGGTATAGCTCCCTGTCTTTGGATAAAAATAGGTTTTTGTGTGTTAATACAGCCATGTTTGGAGTAATAATACAACAAAAACAAGCATTTTTCAATTCAATTTTATGGAGAATTTTTTTAATCCTCCAACGTCGAAGTAATACATCCCCTTGACCCCAGCATAACGTTTACCTTCTCCCGAGGTCTACGTCCTCGCGTTGAAGGGGCACGTATACGGGGTCGGCGGGGTAAACCATATTTATTCTGGTTTACCCCTTGACATTTTCTGAATTTCTGATATTCTGAAAGCATGAATAATATTCAAACTACAGCCATTATTAGAAATCGGGGACAGTTGACCATTCCCGGCGTCATTCGTCGCGCTTTTGACTGGATGAAGACGGAATCGGTAGTTAAGATTATTTATCGTTCACCCCAAGAAATTGTTATTACGCCCTACATTCAGGAAAAAGTAAAAAAAACAAATTGGAAAAAAGTATGGGCAGCAATTGCTAAGACTCGAGCTATTTCATCAAAAGGAAAAAACGTCAGTCTTTCAGAATTTGTAATTAAAGATCGGGAGCAACATAGGATATAAAAAAGTGAAAAATACTGATATTTTCGTCATTGATACATCGGTCGCATTGAAGTGGCTTCATAAAATGAATGAGAATTACCTTGTCCAAGCAGATTCGATTATGAAGAAAGCTCAAGAAAACGAGATCACTTTAGTCATGCCGGAATTAGCTAAGTATGAGATAGGAAATGCTCTTTTATATAAAAATTTTTAACTCTCCAACGTCGAAGTGTCTCCAACAGGTAGGCCCAGTTCTTGGGCCTTGAGGACTCTTCTCATTATTTTTCCGCTCTCATTTTAAACTAAATATTTAAAAAAATTCGAATATCAAAATTTAAAAACTCTATATTTTAACTGTAGCGATTAATCGATTAATCGATACAAGGTCAAGGAGGAAGAGTTTTTCTTTCTTCTTTTCTTTTTTCGTGTTCCCATTTTAGTTTATGATGACCTATATAAATTCCCGGATGGATTGTCAGATCGGCAAATAAATCTTCCAGAAAATTTAAAACTTTTTCTTTTTTTAACATTTGTTCAATTAATTTCGTAATTTGTACTTTCTTTTCTTTATAAACAATAGAATAAAAAAGTACAGTAGATGTAGATACTTTGAGAGTATTTGCAATTGTTCGGAAATCAACGCCTTTTATGAGTAAATAAATCATTCCCAGTCTTTTAGCAATCATAACCTTTTCAGTAGGAGATAATATATCGTCAATCAAAGACAAAAAAGATTGTTGATCATCAGATCTCGAAAAAACTTCAAAAAACAATCGATAAAGCTTTGTGATAATTTCCTCTTTAATATATTTTTTTGACACTCTTGTCATATTTAATAATTTTTGACTTTTAATTAATCAATTAATTAATACAGATTAAAAAAAATTAATCCACCGCTTATAACCTACAAAAGTCATACTTTAGATTGTAATAACAATAAAAAAATCGTAATAGATACTTATAAAAAATGAAGCTAATAAATATCTGTACCAATTAATCGATTAATCGATACAAAACTTTAGGTAATTTGTAGAGTAATCTATAAATATTTCTTGAAAATATTTGTATAATATTTATATGCAAGAAGAAATAAGTTCAAATAGAAAGATAGTATCAGTACCGCCAGAAAGAATTCCTCAATGGGAACCTCCGCCTCCGCCTCCAATTAAAACAAACGCGTCAAAAACTTTTACCAACGTTCTTTCTATGGAAGAAAAACTTGAAAAAATGAGAAGAGAACAAGAACGTGAAGTTGAAGAAAGAAAGAGGAGAAGAGGGGGGAGATAGGACTATTAATCTTCCAAAGTCGAGACATCTCCAACAGGAAGACCTAATTCTTGAGCTTTCAAAACTCTTCTCATGATTTTGCCTGAGCGAGTTTTTGGGAGTTTTTCGACGAAATCAATTTCATCAGGCGTTGCGATTGGGCCGATTGATTTGCGGACGGTTTGAACGAGTTCCGCTTTTAATTCGTCCGAAGGAATAACTCCTTGTTTTAGAATAACAAAAGCTTTGATTGATTCGCCTTTGATTTCATGGGGTTTGCCGATGACGGCCGCTTCAGCCACTTTTGGATTGGAAACAAAAGCCGATTCTAATTCTGCCGAACCGAGACGGTGACCGGAGACTTTAATAACATCGTCATTTCGTCCTACAATCCAATAGTATCCGTCTTCATCAATCTTGGCCGAATCTCCGGCGAAATAAATGAAATCATCAAATCTTGATACCGCGTTTTTCGCCGCCACACCCCCAAGGGGCCCCTGGCGATTGCTCAAAACGGGTATCTTCGATTCGACATCGACTTTAATTTTCTCAAAATATGTTTCTTTATAACGAGCTGGATTGTTATAGACATCCATGAGCATCGCCGGCCAGGGAGTTTTGATGATTAAATATCCCTGGGTATTCACCGGGATTTTATTACCCTTATCATCAACAACATCAGCCTCGACGCCAAAAAAAGGTTTAAAACAACTGCCTGGTTTCAAGGGAACCGAAGGAAGAGGGGAAAGAATATGCATGCCGGTTTCTGTTTGCCACCATGTGTCCATAATAGGACATTTTTCACGTCCGATATTCTTATAAAACCAAAGCCAGGCCTCCGGATTAATAGGTTCACCAACACTACCCAAAATTTTTAATGACGAAAAATCATATTTTTTCGGAATCTCATCACCTAAGCGCATCAAAGCCCGAATCGCCGTTGGCGCCGTATAAAACTTGGTAATTTTATATTTTTCAATCAACTCCCACCAGCGGCCGGGATGAGGATAGTCGGCAACGCTTTCATAGATAAATGTAGTTATACCGTTAATCAGTGGGGAATAAACTATATAGCTGTGGCCGGTCACCCAGCCGGCATCGGCCGTGCACCAGTAAATATCATCGGAGGTCAGATTAAAAATCCATTTCAAAGTAATATAAGTGCCAACCATATAACCGCCGTGGCTGTGAACGACTCCTTTAGGTTTGCCGGTTGAACCGGAAGTATAAAGGATATATAAGAGGTCGGTTGCTTCCATGATTTCAGTCGGGCAGAAGGCGGATTGGTTGGCAGTTAGGTCATGCCACCAAACATAGATAGAATTGGATGAAATCGGATTTAATCGGATAGAATCAGTATTTTTGCCGATTACATCTGATTGCATCTGACTTCGTCTGGTTTCATCCGTTTTCATCTGACTTTGTCCGATTGTATCTGATTTTATCCGTTCTACAACAATTACATGCTCGACTGTCTTATTATCTTTTAGCGCTTCTTCAACATTTTTAATCGGCGTTAAAATTTTGTCTTTGTAAGGATACCAGTCGGTCGTGATGACGGCTTTTGACTGGGCGTCTTCAATCCGGTTTTTTAAGGCTTCAATGGAAAATCCGGAAAAGACGACTGAATGAACTAACCCAATTTTTGCGCAAGCCAACATGGCAATATCCTGTTCGGGAACCCTCGATAGATAGATTGTCACATGATCGCCTTTTTTTAGGCCTAAAGATTTTAAACCGTTGGCAAATTTACAGACTTCATTATTTAGTTGACAGTAGGTAAATCTGCGTTCACTCATGTCCTGTCCAACCCAGATCAAGGCAGTTTTATCAGCAGTTGGTGTTTTTAACCAACGGTCAAGACAGTTGTAAACAATATTAGTCTGTCCTCCAGTAAACCATCTGGCATAAGGCCATTTCCACTCTAACACTTTATCCCAAGGTTTAAACCAAAATAGTTCTTTGGCAATATTTTCCCAAAAAGTCTCAGGATTTTTTATTGACTCAGTGTATAGTTTTTCATAATCTTTAACGAGAGAGTCCTCAACAGTTTCCGGTTTCGGATTAATCAGCATAAATTAAGTATACACTTTATTTTTTATCCCTTGAATATTTCTTCGTTTAAGATATGATATTAATCATCAATGAGTAATAATAAAATTCTGTTTAAAAAAACCCAATTTTTAAAAGAAACCTGGTCCTACATTGCCCCGACCTGGGAAGAAATGGGGCAGATCTGTCTTGATTTAGGAGTTGATATTTTAAAAAATACCAAACAGTTTGACACTCTCATAACTTTAGCCAAAGGTGGTTGGACTTGGGCCCGCACAATGTCCGATATCCTCCAAGTTTTTGAACTATCAAGTTTTAAACTGTCATTTTATGATTCGATGTTGCCGGGAAAAAAATTAAAAGAACCCTTGCTGGAAATCCCTTTAACCATTCCGCTAGCCAAAAAAAGAGTAATTTTATTTGATGACGTCAATGATTCCGGCGATAGTTTGAAATATGCAATTAATTATTTGAAGCATTTTGGTCCGGCTTCAATTACGACGGCGACGCTTTTTCACAAACCGCAGTTTGCAAAAATCAAACCGGATTTTGTTGGATCGGAGACTGATGCCTGGATCGTCTTTCCCCATGAAAGACGCGAGGTGATTGACGGACTGGCTTTAAAATGGAAAAAAAACGGTCTTAAAATCAAAGAAATCAGGGCGCGGTTGATAAAAATCGGTTTACCAGAAAAAGAAGTTAATATATTTTTGAAATAACAAATGATCGTCATTGTTGATTTCGGCTCTCAGACAACCCATCTGATCGGACGAAGAATACGGGATCTGGGAGTAAAATCTGAAATAGTCCTCCCTCAAGATGTATTTAAGTCAATAAAAAAATCTGCCCCCCGCGGAATTATTTTGTCCGGAGGTCCGGCTTCTGTTTTTGGAAAAGAGGCTCTTTTAGTTGATAAAGCAATTTTTAGTTTAGGGATTCCTGTTCTTGGAATTTGTTATGGTCTGGAAGTACTTGGGCAAATGTTAGGCGGGAAAGTAGCTCCGGGAAAAAAGAAAGAATATGGCCCTACGGATTTCAGTTTAGAAAAAGAATGTACACTTTTTGCTGATTGGGAGAAAAATAAGAAGGATTTTAAAGTATGGATGAGTCATTTCGACCAGGTGGTCGAACAGCCAAAAGAATCGGTTGTCATTGGATCAACTCCGGCCGTGAAAATAGCGGCTTTTGCCGACGAAAAAAAGAAGATCTACGGAATAATGTTTCATCCGGAAGTCCATCATACGGAATACGGACAGGAAATTTTGAATAATTTTGTCGTAAAGATCTGCGGAGAAAATCCTTTACTTGGGACTAAAAAAATTGAGGAAATTAAACTATATTTAAAAAAAGAAATTGGTAACAATAAAGCAGTCTGTGCATTGTCAGGAGGGATTGATTCCAGCGTCGCCGCTTATCTTACTTACCAAGTGATCGGAAAAAATCTAACCTGTTTTTACGTTGATACCGGACTGATGCGGACAGGGGAAACAGAAGAAGTAAAAAATACTTTCAAAAATAAATTAAAACTTCCTCTTGTTGTTATTGATGGGAAAAAAGATTTTTTAAAAGCCTTAAAAGGAATCATTGATCCGGAAGATAAAAGAAAAGTAATAGGAGAAGCTTTTATTAGGACATTTGAAAGAGAGGCGAAAAAAATTGGAGCGAAAATTCTTATACAAGGAACTATTTATCCCGACGTCATCGAAAGTAAAGGGACGGTTCATGCCCACAAAATCAAAACCCATCATAACGTCGGCGGGATTCCGGAAAAACATGGTTTCCGATTAGTTGAGCCCTTGAGAATGTTTTACAAAGATGAAGTAAGAAAGATTGCAACTGAGCTAAAATTCCCAAAAGAAATGATTACCCGTCACGTATTTCCCGGTCCGGGGTTAGCAGTTCGACTAATTGGAGAAGTGACTGAAAAAAAACTAGATATTTTGAAAAGAGCCGATACCATTGTCATCGAAGAAATAAAAAAAGCCGGTTTATATGATCAAATTTGGATGGCGTTCGCCGTTTTTACCGGAATAAAAACTACGGGCGTGACTGGTGATGAACGTAAGTACGGAGAGACAATTGCCATCCGCGCCATTGAATCAAAAGATACGATGACTTCAGATTGGGTGAGACTGCCTTATGAAGTATTGGCAAAAATTTCCGAACGTATTGTTACCGAAGTCTTCGAAGTCGTCCGCGTCGTCTACGACATTACCACCAAACCTCCAGCGACGATGGAGTGGGAGTGAGGTGGCTCTTGACAAACATAATATCTTTTATTATCCTGTACATATATGTACAGGATAGATATGCTGTTAAAGCTAAAAGAGAAGTTATTCCATACCAATGATTTGGCTTTATTGTGGGGGATAACCAATAAAAACACTCTTTATACAACGATCAAAAGATATGTTCAAAAAGGTATTTTGATTCCAGTTCACAAAGGATTTTATTCAACCGCCCAAATAGATCAAATAGATCCGTTTAAATTGGCCATTGGTTATCTTCATCGATTCGCCTATGTCAGCTGCGAGACGATTCTTATTCGCGAGGGGATTATTTTTCAAAAAGAAAATTATTTAACTCTAATTTCCAATGTTTCTAAAAAATTTAAAGTATCAAATCACTCTTATTTAGTCCGCCAACTCAAAGAGGATTATCTATACTACGATCGTGGGATAGATAGAGTAAACGGTGTGTTGACGGCAAGTGTTGAGCGGGCTGTAGCCGATCTGTTATATTTTAATCATAATTATTACTTTGATAACAAGAAGAAAATTAACTGGAAAAAAGTAAAAGAAATGCAGAGAGTTATTGGTTATTAGTTATTTGTTAATTGGAAAAATTATGATACTACCCAAACGCGAGGATGTTTTACATAAAGTGCAGTTACTACGATTGTTAACAGAAATTATTGATTCAGCGGAAATTTCCAAAAACATTTATTTCAAAGACGGCAGTGCCGCCACAATGTTGGGATTTCTAGATAGATTTTCGGTTGATCTGGACTTTGATCTAAAACCGAAATCGGACAAAAAAATAATCGACAAAAATTTAAAAAAAATTTTCCGAGAGCTTGATTTAAAAATCAGTCAAAAAAGTAACAAATCATTATTTTATCTTCTCAAATATTCGGCGAAACCGGGTTTGCGAAATACCATTAAATTAAGCCTAATTGATACGGCTCTAAAATCAAATATTTACTCTTCTTTTTATTTGGCGGAGATTGACCGGTTTGCCTTTTGTCAGACTAAAGAGACGATGTTTGCCAATAAATTGGTCGCCGTGACCGACCGTTATAAAAAACATAAAATGATCGCCGGACGTGATATTTATGATATTCATCATTTTTTCTTATCCGGTTTTCATTATAATGAGGCAGTCATTAAAGAAAGAACAAGTAAACGACCAGCTGATTATTTTAAAGATTTGATTAAGTTTATTGATACCAAAGTAACCGATAAAATAATAAGTGAGGACTTAAGTTTTTTACTGACTTATGAAAAATTTCAATTAACACGAAAGATTTTAAAAAGAGAAACACTGATGTTTTTAAAGAATGAACTCAGAAAATAACTATCAAGCCCCCGGCGGCGATGGAGTGGGAATGAGAGGAAAGTAAATGAAGTCAACTTATTTTTCTAAAAGTGGACGATACTCGTTTTCTGAAACGATTAGGTTTATTAATCATGGGAAGATTGTACTTCTTAGCGCATTTTGACGTCCCCCCCCACCTCATTCCAAAATAATTCTATATTTTATTACCGTTGACATTGGATATACATTGTATTACAATAAAAAGGAATGAAAGAGATAAGGTTTAGTCAAGAAAAAAATACTAAATTAAAATCAACAAGAAGAATTGGTTTTGATGAAGTTGCCAAAATTATAAAGAAAAAAGAAATATTAGAAGTAATTGACAACCCGAATAAGAAAAAATACCAAAATCAAAAACTGTTCTTAACACAGATAGGAAATTCAGTTTTTGTAGTTCCATTTGTTGAAGAAAAAGACTATATCTTTTTAAAAACAGTTTATCCAAGTCATAAATATACGAAAAAATATTTAAAAAAATTATAAATTAATAAAATAATTATGAAAACAATTAAAAAAATCAAGTCAATCTACGAACCTTTAGATGACGAGGAAAGACAATTAATAAAAGATATTGAGAATGATGTATTTGTACCTGTTCCTAATCAAAAGAAAGAAATTAAAAGATATGTTAGTTATTTTAAAAATTATGTAAAGAATATGCCTAAGAAAAATAAAAGAATTGCTCTTCGAGTGGCCAATGAAGATATTGAAAAAATTCAGGAAAAAGCCATTAAAAGTGGGATACCATATCAGACTCTCATTAGCTCCTTAATCAGACAGTATGCCAATGGAAGAATAAGTCTATCAGTTTAGTTTTATTTTAATTTTAAGTTTCCAGCAACGATGGAATGGGAATAAATATTCTTTTAAGGTTTCGGAAGATATGCAAAATAAGTAATAGCTGCAGCTGCTCCACATAATAATAATGTTGCCGCTGCTACACCACAAGTTAATATTTGTTTTGTTGAAAATAATATAGATTCCTTACCCTTCATAAAATAAGTATAATCTTTATCATTTGCAAAACCGACTTGATGACGTCCTTCTAAATTTCTAAATCCTCTTCGATACTGATTATATTTAATAGGCATAGAAGAATTTTACTTCTTCTTCTTCTTCTTGTCAAGGGCAATTTGACAGCCCAAATGTTGAAATAATGTTTTATTCTGGTTTAATAAATCAAACCACTACTGTAGTGGAATAATTCATCATTCCAAAATAGTTCCTTATTTAATAAAAAGAGGAAATGACGTTTTGCTGGTATAATGAAATTCATATATGGAATTTAAATACTTTTCTCAAAATGGAAAGATTTTACCGATTGAGCAGGCGGTTATTCCTCTAAATAATATTGAATATGCCTATGGTTTTGGAGTTTACGAAAATCTTCGTATCTCAAACGGTCGCGCATATTTTTTGAGAGATCACGTTGAACGTCTGATTAAATCGGCAAAAGTCATTGGGATTTTCCATTTGTTTGACATCTCTTTTATTGAAAATAGCGTTTTGGATCTTGTTAAAAATACCGAAATCAAAACTTACAATATCAAAATACTTTTGGTCGGTCGTTCACTGTATATTTTCTGTCTCAATCCGCTTTTCCCTGACAAAAAACTGTATCGAGAAGGAGCAGAATTTATCACTTATAATTATGAAAGACCATTTCCTCATGCAAAGACACTTAATATGCTGCAAAGTTATATTGCGTATAAAAAAGCCAAGAAATCGGGAGCATATGATGCGCTTTTGATCAATAGGGAGGGCTTTATTACCGAAGGGACAAGGACGAACTTTTTTTGTATCAAAGATAAGACGATTTATTCACCACCTGAAAAAGATATTTTACTGGGAGTGATGAGAAAAGCAATGTTAAAAGTTGCATCAGAAAATAATTATCAAGTTATAGAAAAGAATATTAAACTTGAAGATATTAAATCATATGATGGAGCCTTTGTAACCAGCACATCTTCAAAAATCATGCCGATAAAATCTATTGACGGATATGTTTTAAATGTTCCTGACGCTCTAAAAGAATTAATGAAGTTGCTTAATGATTTTTTGGAAATAAATTTCCGGTTGCAATGAAAAAAATAATCTGACGACATTTTTTTTGGTAAGTAGGTAGTATAATTAAAGTAAGTCTTGTCATCCCCTCGTAGGAGGGGATCCAGACTAAAATCACATTTTAAAAATTTAAAAAGTTAGAAAAAATAATAATGTCAGCCAACACAATAATCATCATGAAGAAAGTCAAAAATGGGTATCAGATAACATTCAAGGATGTTGAATCCCCAGGGTATTTTAATAAAAAAATATTTAAGGATTTAAATAAAGCGCTAAATTACGTCAAAGAAATTCAAGATACTGAAAATGTAGAATATGGTTTATTTATAGAAAGTTTATAATAATTGTTTATGAATATTCAAAAACGTTTGGATTTAATTAAACAAGTTGGTGAGGAGATTGTCCAGGAGGATGAATTAATAAAACTTCTGGAAAGTGGGGAAGAGCTGATTGCCTACGATGGATTTGAGCCTTCTGGTCAGATTCATATTGCCCAAGGAATTATTCGGGCCATCAACATCAATAAAATGATCAGGGCCGGAGTGAAGTTTAAGATGTTGGTTGCCGACTGGCACGCTTTAGCTAATAACAAGATGGGCGGCGATTTGGAGAAAATAAAAACAGTCGGAAAATATTTTATCGAAGTTTGGCGGGCAAGTGGAATGGATCTATCCAATGTAGAATTTATATGGGCTTCGGAAATGAATAAAAATCCCGATTATTGGAAACTGGTTCTTCAAGTGGGGAAATCAAATGTCTTAAAAAGATTTATCAGGACTGCTGAAATGATGGGGCGGGAAGAGTCTTTGGATAAACTGACAGGCGCCCATATTATTTATTCGTGCATGCAAGTGTCTGACATTTTTTTGCTTGGAGCCAAAATTACTCAGTTGGGAATGGATCAAAGGAAAGTCAACATGTTAGCTCGTGAGATTGGTCCTTTATTAGGATACTGGAAACCGGTTGTTGTAAGTCATCATATGTTAATGGGATTAAATAAAATTGTCTCACTTTCCAACGGCCGTGACGAAGTGAGACAGAAAGATAAGTTGCAACGTACAATTGATTTGAAAATGTCTAAATCAAATCCAGATAGTGCAATTTTTATGACAGATACAACTGAAGATATTAAAAGAAAGATTAATAAGGCCTATTGTTTAGAAGGGGACATAAAAGAAAATCCGATTTTAGAATATTATAAATACATTATATTTGAATCCTTTGACAGGTTGGGAATTAATGAGGTAAAAATCGAAAGACCGGAGAAATGGGGAGGAATGTTATGTATTAGGAGTTATGAGGAACTGGAAAAATTGTTTGCCGAGAAAAAAGTTCACCCGATGGATTTAAAGATAGTTTTGATCAAATATTTAGATCAGCTAATTGAGCCGGTGAGACGCCATTTTGAAGAAAATACTGAGGCAAAAAAACTCTTAGAGCAGGTGAGAAGCTTTCAGGTAACAAGATAAAATTATGAACAAAAAACTTTTTGTTGGGAATTTGGATTTTAATGTTAAAGATATTGAGCTGGAGGAACTTTTCAAGACAGTTGGCCAGGTTGTTTATGCCGAAATTGTCAGATTTTTTGACAAAAAATCAAAAGGATTTGGATTTGTGGAAATGGGGACAGTTAAGGAAGCTAAACTGGCAATAGAAAAATTAAATGGCAGCGATTTTCGGGGAAGAAAAATTGTTGTTAGTGAATTTAAAGTGAGTCCGTAATTATTAAGCAGTACTAAGATGGGGAATACCTCGGCTTTTATCCAATAAATACTTAATTCTTTGCCCTGCTTCATGAAGATCCTTTACGGTAAAAGATCTTATTTCTGGTAACGGCAAATCTACGGGTTTTCTTTTTTCCGCGTATTTTCCTCGATTAATAAAAACAAAATGTATCCTAAGGCCTGTTTCTTTTGATAAATCATCATTTTTAAAAACTTCTTCGAGGACCTCGGCTTTATCATCAAAAAACCAGGGAGTGTAGCCATGAAGCAATAATTGACGGGCAAATAACCCGGCATGTTCTGTTTTTTTCGGATCGACTATAACCATTGTTTCTGAAGCTGAAAGATCATTTACAATTTTGCCAAAAGCTTTTCCTTCCTTATCTGGAATTCTTAAAGGTATTTTTTCAGTCTTAGAAAGAAGAAAAGGCAAAATTCCCTCGATTTTTGTTTTCTGCAGATTAACATCTCCTTCACTATAGATGATCACATAGCCTATTTCTCTTAATTGTTTTAAAAAACCAAAGGCCTCCTTATCAATATATGGAGAAATATCAATGTGTAAAACAGCATCTTTAATATCTTTTTCGCTAATAATTTTACGAAAATTTAATGTTTTATGTAAATTAATCAGATGTTCACAAAATTCAGAGAAATTAAAATAACCGTTTTTATCTGTCAATTCTGAATACAGTCTTTTGATATTGGCGATATTTAAATCCGTTACTTTACTTAAAGTTACAAAAAACGCTTCTTCTTTATATCTTTCATTATCAAACAAAGTCGTATCAAAATCGACGACGAAAACCGGTCTTGGGCCGAAAAAATTGGCGTTCATATCAAAGGATGATTGTAACATTTTTTTTGTTGATTGACCAAATAAAATAAAGACGTTTGACAGAAAGTTTTTGTTTGTTATACTAAAATTAGTTATTTGTTTCGGGGATTTGTAATATTTCCGCTAAATAATTTTTTGTGAGTCAATTTTCTCAATTCACTTTTTCTTCGTTTATACATTTAATATTTCTTATGGAAGGTGGTGATTTTATATGAGCAAAAAACTATACGTCGGTAATTTAGTATACGAAGTCACTGATGAGGATTTGAAAGTCCATTTTGGGACAGTCGGAACCATTATTTCAGCAGTAGTTATTAAATTTAGAGACACTGGAAAGTCAAAAGGATTTGGATTTGTTGAAATGACAACTGAAGAGGAAGCAAAATCCGCCATTGACACTTTAAATGGTAAGGATTTCAAAGGCAGAATGATAGTCGTCTCTGAGGCCAGACCGCCAAGAGAAAGAACCGATTTTGGTGGGGGACAACCACAAGTGTAAATCTGAAAAGGCATTCTTGAACTATTTCATTTTTTAATTAGTGATCGGAGTGCCTTTTTTGTAGCCTATAGTTGAAAACATAGATTTGGATTGATATAATAACGCATTATTATGAGAGCAGGAGAATTTTGTCGACAATTATTGGATAGATGTTCATTAAAATATAGGTTTAAGGAAATAGAAACCTTTGCTACTAAAACAGAGCTGTTTAAGGGTGTTGATAATGAAAATAAACAATTTACAAAATCTTTCATAGGAAAAAATTGTTTAAAATTAAACGACTATTTATCGTTATTATATGGTGAAGAGTTTTTTCCATTAGTTCAATTATCAGTTAATTTTCATGAAGGCGATAAAAGAAAAGCCACGGAAGATCCGTATTTTAAACATATTTTTTACACGAGTTATTTATCTTACGGACTGTCGAAAATACTTGAATATGACGAAAAACAAACAAGGATTTTTGTTGTGGCCGCTCTTTTTCATGATGCTATTGAAATGAGAAAAAAAACCAACCCAGGTTTTGACGCGAATGATTTACTGCATCAAATAATAGATCAAGGAATGGATAAGGCTGAAGCGGAAAAAATATTTACCATCGTTAGTTTATTAACACCTGAACCAAAAGAAGCTAACATGGACATGACGTTGTGGATGGATAGAAAAAATACTGACTTTGGCTATATTATGAAAATAAATGGGGAACAAGTTAATAAAAAATATGTTGATTTGTTTGGAAAAAATCCACTACCTGACGAAGAAACAAGTTTGTTAGCAGAAATGGTAAAACAGATAAAAATCACCGACGACACGGCAATTTTGAGAGAAATAAAAGATGATATTACATATAAAAGAGACACAAAAGGAGAAGAAAGGAACGGAATAAGAACGCTTGATGAGAGATTTAATGCATATAAATATAGAACAGATAGAATTTTTGAATTATATAACAATCATCCTTTGTTAAAACAGATGCAAAGTGATCTTAGATTTATTCAAAA
Source organism: uncultured Gammaproteobacteria bacterium (assembly GCA_964396395.1). GTDB lineage: Bacteria > Patescibacteriota > Microgenomatia > UBA1406 > GWC2-37-13 > GWC2-37-13. The sequence continues at coordinate 33,604 of CAYNFC010000008.1, forward strand.
ACATCTTCGATTAAGTTGATTTTTCTGCTATATTTTAATTAATGATGATATTTAGAATCGTTTTTTATTTAGCTTCGTTTTTGATTATCTGGTACTGTTCCGGAATAATTATCAAATCTGTTGAAAATTTGGCTCACCGGCTTAAAATCTCCCCTTTTACGATGTCTTTTTTTGTCCTGGGAATTCTAACCTCAATCCCGGAATTCAGCGTCGGAGTAAATTCAATAATCAACAATACGCCGGATATTTTTGTCGGCAATCTTCTTGGCGCCTCTTTAATTATTTTTATTTTTATCATTCCTCTTTTGGCGGTTTTCGGCGGTGGAGTAAAACTTATCCATCAATTAAGCGAAAATAATCTGATTTTTTCGCTTCTTGTTGTGGCGGCCCCGGTTTTTTTAATCGCTGACAATTTATTGACCCGGACTGAGGGAGTATTTTTGATCTTAATTTACTTTATTCTTTTTTATTTTATTGAAAAAAAACAAGGATTAATGGGAATCAAAATTCCAAAAAAAAAGTTCTTTAATAAAAATTTTTTAGTTGAAACGATTGAACTATTACTTTCGGCGTTTATTATATTTTTAGCCAGTAAATATATCGTGACTGAGACCGTATATTTTTCGTCCGTACTTAAAGTGTCTCAGTTTTTAATCAGTCTCGTCGTCCTTTCGATCGGGACCAACTTGCCCGAGATTTCTTTAGCCGTCAGGTCCATAATTAAAGGAAAAAGCGAAGTCGCCTTAGGTGATTATCTGGGGAGTGCGGCCGCCAACACTTTATTATTCGGTGTATTTACCTTATTAAATGGCAAAAGAATTAATGTCAGCGTCTATTCTTTTCGAATTTTGCTTTTGACTCTTTTAGGATTGGGAGTTTTTTATGTTTTTTCCCGTTCCAAAAACGATATTTCCAAAAAAGAAGGAAAAATTTTACTTTTGATCTATTTGTTATTTGTCATCTCTCAAGTTCTATTTCCTTAAAACAACAGAGTGATTTAAAGGACCGAATCCTTTGCCAATATGCAAATTTTTACCCGTTTTGATGGCTTGAGTAATATAGTCTTTAGCAATTGAAACGGCTTTTTTAAGATTGTTTTTTTTGGCTAACTCAGCGGCAATAGCAGAGGCAAAAGTACAGCCTATACCGTGAGTATTGTTTGTTTTTATTCGTTTCGATGAATATAAAAAATAATCTTTACCGTCAAATAAAGTATCCACAGAAAAAGACTTATCCTCTAAATGACCTCCTTTTATGACAATGTTTTTTGCTCCTAACTGATATATTATGTGAGCGGCTTTTTTTGCATCCAATACATCTTTAATTAATATTCCTGACAATTTTTCTGCTTCAAATCGATTTGGAGTGACAACATAGGTTCGTGGAATTAATTTATGAATAAGGAGGTCGCTGGCATCTTCCTCTAAAAGTCTATTGCCACTTTTAGCAATCATCACCGGATCAACCACTAAATACTTAATTTTATATTGATCTACTTTATCAACTACAACATTGACGACTTCTTTATTAACAAGCATGCCCGTTTTCCAGACGTAAGCACCAATATCAGACATAACCGAATCAATTTGTTCCGCAACAAAATCAGGTGGAACATTGAATATTCCCTGTACACCAATAGTATTCTGGGCGGTTAGAGCCGTTATCACACTCATTCCATAAACTCCTCTGCTAAAAAAAGTTTTCAGATCAGCCTGAATTCCAGCTCCGCCGCTTGGATCCGAACCGGCAATCGTTAAGACTGTTTTCATAAAAAATGATCCCAACCTTTGGCTTTTAAAGGAAATTTTTTTCCAGTGCTATTAATTAGCCATCTTCCTTGTATTTGGGGAATTATTTCACCTACAATCGTTACCTTTGTTGTTGTTTCTTTTTCTAATTTATGAGAGAAGTCAGATGCATATTTAGCAGGCATAGTAAAACATAGTTCATAATCTTCTCCTCCATTTAAGGCCAGATCAATTTTTACAGAATCGGAAACAGGTATTTTATCAACAAACAACTTTACGCTCACCTGGCTTGCTTGGCAGATATGCAATAGATCACTGCTTAAACCATCGCTAATATCAATCATGGAAGTCGCTTTTTTTGATTTGGAAATTAACATTGCTTCCTTTATCCTTGGGATTGGTGTCAGATGACGGGAAATTAATCTTTTTTTATCTCTTTCCGGAATATTTAATTGAGGATTTTGCAACAATTTTAACCCGGCTGCGGAGTCACCAAGATTACCGGTTACCAAGACTAAATCTCCTACTTTGGCGCCCGAGCGAAGCAGTAAATTTTGAGGAAATACTTCTCCTACTAAAAACAGATCAATGATAAATTGATTGCTTTTGGCAATATTACCGCCGACTATATCAATATCATATAAACGGCATTCCTCGGTTAGACCTTGATAAAGTTCGTCGATAAATTTTTTGGTTGTGCCTTTAGGCAAAAAAAGAGACACTAAACAATGATTAGGTTGACCGCCCATGGCCGCAATGTCACTGATATTTACAGCAGCCGCTTTTCGCCCAATTTGATAGGGGACGGAATATTTTTCGGAGAAATGTATACCGGAAACAAGAGAATCACAAGTATAAAGAAGATATTTGTTTTTATTAAGTTTTATAACCGCCGTATCATCTCCAATTCCTTTAAGAACATCATTTTTATATTCAAACTTCTTAGCTATCCGGTCGATTAATGAAAATTCTGATAGGTTTTTTGATTTCATAAAATTTTTTTTTCTTTATGTCTTTTAACTATTATTGACAGTTCCTCTGTTGCCTTTTTTGGATTTTTTGCACCCATTACAGCCGAAATCACCGCTATACCATCGGCAATTTTTATCACATCTTCTGCGTTTTTGGCATTAATTCCTCCAATCGCAACAACAGGAATAGACACCGCCTTTTTAATAGTTAAAAGACCTTTCAGGCCAATAGGAGGATCAGCATCAGGTTTAGTGGGAGTGGGAAAAACCGGACCGGCACCCAAATAATCTGCACCATCTTTTTCAGCTTTGATTGCCTCTTCAACAGTATTGGCCGATACACCAAGAATCATATCAGGGCCTATAAGTTTTCGAGCTAATGAAGCAGGCATATCATCTTGCCCAACATGTACGCCCTCTGCGTCAACAGCCAAGGCAACATCTATTCGGTCATTGATAATAAGAGGGATCTTCGCTTTAATAGCAATTTTATGTAATACCTGCGCCTGTTTTACCATTTTTCTGGTATTAGCCATCTTTTCTCTATATTGAATAAACGTTGCTCCACCGGCGATTGCTAATCGAACAACTTGAGCAATTGAACGATTACCAGTTAATTTTTGATCAGTAATTATATACAAGCTGTAATTATATTGTGATAGATTTCTCATATTAATGTAATTTCTTGTCAACTTGCGAAAAAAATGAAATTTCATGTTCTAAACCTTCTCTAAAAATCTTAGACAGTTCATCAATATTACTATCTTGTAAAGAATCCACTAAATATTCTAATTGATTAGTGTTATTTTTGTAACCAGAATAAGTATGTTCATCAATCCACTGTTTACATTTGTCAGAAGGATTAATTCGGGAAAAGTATCGGGTTAAAAACTTATATAGCTTAGAACACGGTAATAAAGAAGCGGCCGCTGTATCAAGACGGCCTGAATTAGCCAAAATGTATTGAATATAGTCATTTATTGCAGGATTTGAAGTAATACCTAAACTATTTACAGATTGCATTTGTTGCTCTAGAATTACTTTTCCTTGATTGGGATCAAACTTAGATTTATCCATCTGCGCTTTGATAAATTGTCTATAGGGGCGGATAATATGTTGAAAATACCGATCTTGCCGAAGGTATTCATTAAGACGGCTTTCTTGTATAGAGCCGTCATAAAGTTTTTGGATAAAGGGAATTTCAAGTGTTTGCCGAACCAAATCATGATTCTGACGCCAAAGCAAATGAGATAAATTTACCCTTCCAAGCGGTATTTCAGCAGTTGGCATAATACTATTCCCTCCGCCGGTATTATCCGGATCAGGTTAAATGGGTCACCCGATTTAATCGGGACTCTCAGCCTGTAATACAAGCTCCCCCCAATTATTAATTTATCATTATATCAATAAATAAATGATTCTTGTTAACAAAAATCATTTATAAATGGTATGGCGTTTTTAATTTAAATTTATTATTCAATGAGCGCTTAATTATTTTTTCGGCATTTGGAAAATCTTTTTTTACTTTATTAATATCTTGTCCACGGTCGTGGATAAGATAGAGTACTTGGTCAGCTTCTTCATAAGTAAATCCAAATTCACCTTCATCAGTTTGACCGTCCCAGAGCCCGGCAGTGGGAGGTTGGTTGATAATTTCTTTTGGAACTTTTAAGTAATCTGCCAACTGGCGAATTTGAGTTTTGTATAAATGAGAAATTGGTTCTATATCACTTGCCGCATCACCAAAACGAGTAAAATAACCGAGTAATTTTTCTGATTTATTTTCTGTGCCACAGACCAAACCGTTAATTTTTTTAGCAACATCAAAAAGAGTTATCATTCGAAGCCGGGCCATCATATTGCCGACTCTGACTTTATTTAGATAATCAGTACTAGGGCAGGTAAAACATTCTTTTATCTCGCAAATTATTTTGTCCAATCCTTTTTTACCCAAGGTTTTCATCTGGTCAATGATATTATTAGCCGGTTTTTTAAAAGGAACGACAAAAAAATTATTCTCAGGTATTTTAGTTTTTTTAATAACAGATTTAATCTGTTTTAATTGCCCGTCAAAAAATGGAAGAATAAATATGTCATAAGGTAAAAAAACAACAAAAATGTTTTTTTTCTTGTAGGCTTTTTTTAGAAGATAAAGAACGACCGTTGAGTCGATTCCTCCCGATAATCCAACGATTACTTTATCTATCTTTGTTTTCTTCTGAACCGACTTCAAAAACCTGACAATTTTTTTAGTTTCTTGTTTTGGATTGATAGAAGGCAAGGTTTTCATTGAGTATAGTATACTAATTAAGCTATGAATTATAAAGTCGCCTTAATCATTGGCCGGTTCCAACCCTTCCATAAGGGTCATCTTTTTTTGATTAAAAAAGCCTTAAAAAAGGCAGATAAAATTGTTGTTGGTATTGGGAGCTCCAATATAACAGACGTTAATAATCCTATTGATTTTGAAACAAGAAAAAAGGTTATAAAAGCAGTTGCCTATAAAGAAAAATTTGGGGATAGATTAATTAAAATAGTTCCTCTTAATGATTTTTTTGATGATAAAAAATGGCTAGAAAATTTAAAGAAACAAATTGGAGAATTTGATCTGGCTTTGGGGAATAATAATTGGACCAACAAAATATTAGAGAAATCTGGTTATAAAGTTTTGAAAGTAGACTATTATAAAAGGTCGCTGTATGAGGGATGGAGGATTAGGAAACTGATAAAAGAAGGGAAGAAATGGCAGAATAGAGTGCCAGACTATCTGATTAAAGTAATTTCTAATTTCAAATTTCTAATTTCTAAATATTCTCATGTTGTTTTAGGGGGAACATTTGATCATTTCCATAAAGGACATGAAGCGTTATTAACGAAAGCTTTTAAAGTTAGTAAAAAAATTACTATTGGAATCGCCACGGAAGCAATTTATAAAAACAAATTTCTATCAGAAACAATTGAGCCGTTCAACATAAGGCAAAAAAATATTACCGATTATATTAATTACCATCTTAACAACGATCGAGCAAAGATGGTAAAAATAATCCCATTTTCTGAATTCACGGGAGGAGCTGACAAGATAAAAGGTATTGATGCGATTGTAGTTTCAAAAGAAACCTATCCCAATGCTTTGAAAATTAACCGGTTAAGAGAGAAAAATAGACTTCCTTTGTTGAGAATCATAATCACTAATGACATTTTGGCCGAAGATAGAAAATTAATTAGTTCAGAGAGAATTAGAGCGGGAGAAATTAACAGAAACGGTAAGTGTTATGAGTTAGGTGTTAGGAGGGGGGAAGAATTAATTATGCCGGAGAATTTGCGACCAACATTACAAAAACCGTTAGGAAAGGTTTACAAAACAACCAAACAAATTGTAGGGGCGATTCTTGAATCGCCCAAAAAACCAATAATGATAATTGCCGTTGGCGATATTATTGTTGACGCATTAATAAAATCTGGTATTGATCCGGACGTGAAAATAATTGATTTTCGTTCTCGACGTCAGCCGATCAATATTAAACATCAATACAACTTGAGTGCGGCCGCATCGGAGTTGTATATCAATCAACCAGGGACGATTAACCTAATAACAGCAGAAGCGTTAAAGCAGATGATTCGATCAAGGTCCGTCCTTAATAAGGACGGACCTTATAATTCATGGCTGGTAATTGACGGCGAGGAAGACTTATTGGCACTGCCGGCGATTTTATTTGCACCATTAAATTCTCTGGTTTTGTACGGGCATTGGCAGTTGGGGATTATAGTCGTTTATGTTGATGAAAAAATAAAAAACAAAGCAAGAAATATCATTAAGAAATTCCTTTAATTTTCTGCTAAAATCTTACTTATCTATTCTATGAAAAATATTTATCAACCACAGGAATTTGAGAAAAAATGGGTGGAGGAATGGGAAAAGACAGGAGTTTATAAAGTTCATAAAGTTATAAAGTCCATAAAGTCAGAGAGTAAAAAACAGTATGTTTTGTCAATGTTTCCGTATCCGTCAGGCACAGGGCTTCATGTAGGTCACATCCGTAATTATACGGGCACAGATATCGTAGCCCGCTATTTCCGTATGAATGGTCATTCAGTTCTTCATCCGATGGGTTGGGATGCTTTTGGACTGCCGGCTGAAAATGCGGCTGTCAAAGCGAAAAAAAATCCGATGGACATGGTGCCTGATAATATTGCTACTTTTAAACGTCAGATGAGATCGTTGGGTTTTTCTTATGATTGGGATAGGGAATTTTCGACTACCGATCCAAATTATTATAAATGGACCCAATGGCTTTTTATTCAGTTTTATAAAATGGGCTTGCTTTACAAGAAAAATACTCCAATTAATTATTGCCCGATCTGTAAAACCGGGCTGGCTGAAGAGGAAGTATTGGCAGATGGGACTCACGAGAGATGCGGAAATAAAATTATAAAAAAGGATTTGCCGCAGTGGATTTTCAAAATTACAAAATATGCCGACCGTTTATTATCCGACTTGGAAGGACTTGACTGGCCAAAAGGGATACTTGAAATGCAAAGGAATTGGATTGGGAAGAAAGAAGGAATAAATATCAAATATCAAATATCAAATATCAAATATCAAATAGAATGTTTTACAACAAGGCCGGACACAAATTTTGGTGCGACTTTTATTGTTATTGCACCGGAACATGAATTTGTCAAGAAAATCAAAACCGCGGAAGTAAAAAAATATGTAGAAGAAGCAACCTCAAAATCAGAACAAGAAAGATTAAATAAAGGAAAGAAAAAAACCGGTGTTTTCACAGGATTTTATGCAATAAATAATTTAAATGGAAAAGAAATGCCGATTTGGATTTCCGATTTTGTTCTTTCCGGTTTTGGAACAGGCGCAGTAGTTGGTGTACCGGGTCACGATATGAAAGATTTTGAATTTGCCAAAGAATTTGGGATTGATATTATTCGTGTTGTGGTAGGGAAAGATGGAGATAAATCTAAAATAACCAAAAAAGAACAAGTCCAGGAAGAAGGGGGGGCGATAATTAATTCGGAATTCTTAAATGGCTTGGATATTCATGTTGCCACAAAAAAAATCATGGATTATTTTGAGAAAAAAGATTGGGGGAAAAGAGTGACCACTTATCATCTTCGAGACTGGATTTTTTCAAGGCAACGTTATTGGGGAGAACCGATACCAATGGTTTTTTGCGCTAATTGCGCAAAAAACCAAGATCAAATATCAAATATCAAAGATCAAAAAGAAATGGCGGGATGGTATCCAATATCAGAAAATGAATTACCTTTAAAACTTCCTTACGTCAAATCTTATGAACCAACGGAGACAGGGGAGTCACCACTATCAATGATCCCAGAATTTATTAATACAAAATGTCCAAAGTGTGGGGGAAAGGCAAAAAGGGAAACAGACACAATGCCAAACTGGGCCGGAAGTTGCTGGTATTTTTTGCGATTTGCCGACCCGAAAAACGACAAACAACCATGGAGCAATGAATCAATGAAACAATGGCTACCTGTCGATTGGTATCTTGGTGGCGCCGAGCATGCAGTTTTACATCTTTTATATTCCCGCTTTTGGGTTAAAGCTTTGTATGATTTGAAACTCTTGAATTTTAAAGAGCCATTTTTAAAACTGAGAAATCAGGGAATGGTTTTAGCTGAAGATCACCGAAAAATGAGTAAGTCATTTGGTAATGTGATTAATCCTGATATTGTAATAAAAGAATTTGGTGCTGACACTTTGCGGATCTATGAAATGTTTATGGCGCCTTTTGATGCGGAAATTTCCTGGTCAACGAAATCGCTGCAAGGGAGTTATCGTTTTGTTAAGCGCGTTTGGGATTTATATCAGATTTTTGTAGGGGACGAATTTATTCGTCCCGTGCATGAGAACAAGCAATTAGTAGTTAAATTGCAAAAGACAATTAAAAAAGTCACGTCCGACATTCCAGCAGTTAAATTTAATACTTCAATAGCTTCAATGATGGAGTTTTTGAATGAGTGGGAGTCGGCATGTAACATGAAACATGTAACATTGAACGTTTCCGATGCGAAGAAGTTTCTTCAAATTCTTGCCCCGTTTGCACCTTTTATGACCGAGGAGATTTGGAGAAATGTTTTTGGAGAAAAAGAATCGATTCATCTATCAGCTTGGCCGAAAGTGGAAGGAGAAATCGTTGAAGAGGGATTAATTATTCCTATTCAAGTCAACGGTAAGCTTCGGTCCACCCTAAGGGTGTCCAGACACGGAATATCAAAAGATATGGTTGAAAAAAAAGCCTTGCAAGATGAAAAAGTGAAAAAATATATTGATAGAAAAGAGTATAAAGTAATTTATGTTCCGGGAAAAATAATTAATTTTATTGTTTAAATAAATATGGACAGACAGAAGTATGTCGATACTTTGAAAAAACAGTTAGAACCGAATATTTTCAATCATTCCTTAGCTCTTGAAGCTTGTATGGGAGGACTTTATGATTATTTTTCTATGAATTATCAACTATCTAATAGTGAACCATCAAAAGACGACTGGATGTTAGCTGGCCTCTTACATGACATTGATTTCTCCGGAGAATTTAAACCGGATCATCCGAAAAAAACTTTGGAAGTATTGGCAAAACACGGGTTAATAATTTCCGAAACAGTTCACAATATTATTAAAGCCCACGCGCCAGGTTTGACTGGTCGGCAACCGCAAAATAAGGCCGAGTGGTCGATCTTTTGCGCTGATAGTTTAACTGGTTTAATTACGGCCGTTGCTTTAGTCTATCCGAGTAAAAAATTAGCTGACGTTAAATTATCATCTGTTGTGAAGCGATTATTAAAAGAACCTCGATTTGCCGCCGGCACTCGCCGGGAAGATATTAAAAAATGCGTTGACCCGACCGGATTAAATCTACCTGTAGAAAAATTCGTCGAGATTTGTTTAAACTTAATGAAAGCAATTGCGGGAGAGATTGGGCTTTAATTTTTCTGTTGACAATGTACACATTCTAATTTATACTTTTAACTATGAAGCCAGTAAAGTTTAGTGAAGATAAAAACAAGTGGTTAAAACAAAGTAGAGGAATAGACTTTGAGAAAATAATAGAAGAAATTAAGAGCGGAAGTCCGGTGAAAGTTATAAAACATCCAAACAAAAAACAATATAAAAATCAGAAAATTTACTTAGTTTTAATAAAAAACTATATTTTTTCCGTACCAGCAGTTGAAGAAAAAAAATATGTGTTTTTTAAGACAATTTATCCAAGTCATAAGTACACAAAAATATTTTTTCAAAAATTAAAAGTTAAAAAATAACTATGAAACTAAAAAAGTCAGCTTTTGAACCATTAGATGATTATGAAAGACAGTTAATTAAAGATTTAGAGAACGGTGAATTTGTCGAAGTACCTAACCAAAAAGAGGAAATTAAAAAAATAAGGGAATATGCTAAATATACTTTGGAAAAAATGAAAAAAGACAAGAGGATTACAATTAGAGTCGAGAATAACGACTTAGAGTTAATCCAAAATAAAGCAATTGAAACGGGGATTCCCTATCAGACCTTAATCGCCTCAATTCTTCGCAAGTTCGCCAGGGGAAAGATAAATATTGGGGTTTAATGCTCAAATTCATCGAAATCTGTCTTGAGGCGATGAAGAAAGTTACTGGGGAGATTGAGATTTATATACAGCGTTACATACGTCTAGATAAAAACAATTTGCGCATGCTTGTCCTAAGATACCTAAAGCGCTTAAGGGTATTGGAGGATAAAATATCTTAATCTCATCATTTTCTCTCAAAGAGCATTTTTTAACAGAATTGCCAGTATAAGGAATAAGAAAATTTGTTGTGTATCCGGAACCAGCTAGAACTTGAATTCTAAATCCATCAAAAAGATCAGGTTTTATTTTCTCCACTTTTGCATTTCTTTCAATAATCCCTGTCATGATGTTCCAATTTTACTTCTTCTTCTTCTTCTTCTTTGCAAGCGGATTTAACGCGAGATATATATTTGCTACAGTCTAATGTTACGATGTAGCATTTTTTAAGAAATTATTTTCTTTCTATAGAAATATCTTCAAGCGATCGAGGATCTTCAACCGGCTCAAGATGGGTTGAAACGGTTACTTTTTCAATCGAATCACGGATCTCTTTTTCGATATCTTCCAAAAGATCATGACCTTTTTTCACAGACCAATTTCCCGGTGTTAATACATGAAAAGAAACAAATCTTCTTTGAGCTGACTGACGTGTCCGAAGACCATGAAACTTTAAACCTTTACGTTCGTATTTATTGAAGACAGTTTTAATAATATCCAATTCATCGCGGGAAATAGACGTATCAAGTAAACCCGAAACAGAGCGTTTTATCAATTGAAATCCGGTAAAGATAATATTAAAGGCAACGAGAATGGCGATGACCGGATCCAATATTTGCCATCCGGTTATGGCAACCAGAAAGACGGCAATAATCACACCAATTGAAGTAATCACATCCGTCATTAAATGATGGCCATCAGCTTCAAGAGTTATTGAGTGATGTTTTTTTCCGACTTTCAAAAGTTTTTGAGCAACGACATAATTAATAATGGAGGCAACTATTGAAATTCCCAAACCCAAAAAGGCCTGTTCAATAATTCTTGGATGAATAATCCTGTTGATAGCGCTGACAATAATAGCAACGGCGGCAATAAAAATAAACAGTCCTTCCATAACGCTGGCAAAATATTCGGCTTTTGTGTGGCCGTACTTATGTTCTTCGTCCGGAGGTTGTTCGGCTATTTTGAGCATGATAAGGGCAATTATTGCGGCGGCCAAATTAACCAATGATTCAATCGCGTCAGAAAGAAGTCCAACTGACCCTGTCAAATAATAAGCAATTGATTTTAGAGAAATAGTTATAATAGCGGTAAAAATTGAAAGCCAAGCGAATTTAGTTAAGGAAGAATTTTTCATATGTGATCTTATTATATAAAAAAATCAGATGAAATAATGACTTCGACTTGATAAAATTATAAGATTAAATTCGAAAGGGTTTACCCTGAGCGAGCGTTAACGAGTTGAAGGGCCCATAGCTCAACCCCGATCAAATCGGGGTCAACTGGCAGAGCAGAAATGTTATAAATATTAAATGTGCTGGCTTTATATTTTAAAGAACGAAGTAACTAACAAATACTACACCGGTTCTACTATTAATTTAAAGAAAAGATTAAAACAACATTCACGAGGAAATACAAGAACAACAAGAGTATTAAAAACTTATCAATTAGTTTACTGGGAAAAATTTGATAAAATAGATGTTGCTCGACGAAGAGAAAAACAAATAAAATCTTATAAAAGTAAAAAATATATTGAGTGGTTAATATCAAGGGCCCGTAGCTCAACTGGTAGAGCAGCAGCCTTTTAAGCTGTTGGTTTCGGGTTCGAGTCCCGACGGGCTCACATTTTTTTGGCGGCCTCGCCCTCTGCTTTCATTTTCGTCAGTATCTTTAAATTATACAAATATATCTAACTTTTTGGCGAAATAAATTATAGTATAATTTATATAATAAATCTGTTACGACGCTATTATTATAAATAATATGATTAGAATAGAATCGTTAGTGCCACGAATAAATGAACATAACATATTAAAATCATGGTTACCAACAGAGGGCCAAAGTCCAGAAGGAAAATTCAAAGGCAAATTTTATTTTCCAGATTGTTATTTAGAAGCAAAAGAAGTGATTGCTCAGCTTGATAAACTAGGTTTTTATATTAAAAAAGCAGGAATTTCAGTTGCAGTAAAACCATATGAGGTTGCAGAAGCGACTGCGTTACTTTCAGGGACATTAAATTCAGATATGAAAACAACAATACCGTCTTATTTTTTAACTTTAACACCAACAAAAATAAATGATTCAATCCCTGCTTATTGTACACGAACATTGACAAGCGCTGAAATGGATTGTCAAATTTTACCAAACGGAAGCTTTAAAATGATTGGTTCAATTATAAATGAACTTGGTGCTCCGGCAGAAATATCTTTTGTTGATAAACCTCCTTATTGTTTGTATCCTGAAGATCCTGAAAAATTATTTCCAGTACCACGTCATATTATTCAAAGTGGAATAAGAACAAAGTTAAAAGATAAAGATGAAATACCTAACGAACAAAATGTTGCTATTCTTGCAGGTATAGGAAGGAATACGTCAGAAGTTGTTCGGAAAGTTTACGACGATACAAAAAACAAGTTTATTGAAGTACATCGCGGATCAACCGTTACAAATTTGGCTCAAATAACAATGGCACTTGTTGATTGGGGTATGAAAAATCCAACAAAACCTCTTTTTCTTGTATCCACAGCGAGATTGACAAATGATCAGAGATCAGTACCCCAAGCATATTTATTAAATCAGATATTCAAAAAATTAGGATAGGAAGCAGATTGGTTGGGAATGCCTATTATACGAGCCGCTATGGAGAGAACTCATCCGACCGGTGCGGTAATAGTTGAAATAAAACCAGAACAATATCAAAATGCACTTATTAAAATTCGATCTCAATTTAACCAGGCAGTAAAAAAAATGATATCAGCAAATCCTGGTTTGTTTTAAATTAGGGCCTCTTCGCCTTCTTCTTCCATTTTTGCAAGTCTTGTATAGTAGTCAGGAAACTCGTTCAGATGAGCCAGGGCGATTTTGCCGGTCATCAACGAATCATCATTGGTAACATTGGTTACTGGGTCAACTGTCCCATGCTCTAGCTCCACATCCATTCCCATCCTAAACTGTTCTACGTCAAACTTACTCCAATCAATTCCCAATTGTTCGCCAATCATTTTTACCTCTTCAGCAGTAAAAGATTTTTTATTCATAGATAAATAAAATATTAATACTTTATTATATAGAAAAATATTTTGTTAAAATAAACTATTATGACTTGGTTTTATTTAGCGATCGGATCAGCATTAAGTTTTACCTCTCTCACTTTACTTTCAAGAGCAGTTTCTGTCAAAAGCAAAAATCCGCGGGCTTTATCTTTCATATTTAATGTAACGGCAACAGTAATGGCAATAATAATCTTTTTAGTAGCAGGCGGTCATAAAAAATTTTCTTTACCATCAGGTTTTGAGCCTTGGATTTACCTTTCAATCGCAATGTTATTTTATGGTTTGTATGAACGGTTAAGATTTTATGTTACCCAAGCTTTAGAGGCATCGGCTCTATCAATCATTGATAATACTTCTTTGGTAGTAGCTTTTTTTGTTGCCGCTTTTATTTACTCGGAGATAATGACTATTAATAAAATAGGCGGTTTTTTATTAATTCTTACGGCATTATTTTTGGTGAGCGTTAATAAAGTATCAAAAATAAATTTACGAGGAATTCTATTAGCAATACTGGCCAATATTTTTCTAGGGATAGGTTGGGCTTTAGATAAAAAGGGAGTCATTTTTTTTAGCCCGGAAACCTATAATGTTTTAGCCTGGTTTTTTCCTCTTTTTATTATATATTTTCCTTACGTGAAATTTTCAGATATTAAAAAAGAAATAAAAATTTCTTCATGGAAGATTGCTTTATTATCTTTTTTGAATGTTATTGGTTATTTTATACAACTAAAAGCTTTAGCGTTAGCTGACGCTACCCGCGTTATTCCGATCGTCCAGACTTCAACTTTATTTACCGTAATTTTTGGAATAATTCTTCTTAAAGAAAAAGAAAATATTTCCAGAAAAATATTAGCTGGAATTATTGCCGTAGTTGGTGTATTTTTGTTAAGGTAATATTTATAGTGAGTGAAATCGAACTATGACAAATTTTATAAAAAATGAATTTATTCATTTTAAATCTTTATCTCAAAAAGCTCAGGGATTAATAATTTCCTATTTTTTTTACGGAGCGGCTTATCCTATCATTACCACTTATATTAACGCCTATATTTGGCGGAATAATAATAATTTTTCCAGCCTGGCTATTTACAGATTAGGTCATTTTGCCTTAATCCCTTTTATCTTTTTCATCAACGGCCTGCTTTTAAAAAAATTCAAAGTCGTTTGGTTATATTTTTTTGGTTCATTAATTCTGGCCTTAAGCTCGATATCGATTGTTTTTTTCAAAATCAACTCGATAATAGATTTTTTTATCTTAGGTGGTTTATTTGGAACCGGAGTCGGCTTCTATTGGGCAAACCGCAACTACCTTACCCAACAGGAAACCGATCATATCAATCGCAATTATTTCTTAGGCTTTAGTTTTTCGATGACAACGATAATTTCTCTGATGATTGCTTTAGCATCAGGTTGGTTAATAGTTTTTGGTTTATCCTATAGAACATTAATGACTTTTGCTTTCATTTTACTTTTTGTTTCGGGATTAAAAGTAGTTACGGCAAACTATCAGACAACCAATATTGGAAAATTAATAATTACTCATCCGACCGATAAATGGAAAATAAAAAGATATATACATTTGGGAATAGGATTATTTGAGGGGTCGGCGTATTTCTTACCGAGTTTGCTTATTTTGTCAATGTTGGGAAATGAAGGAATCCTTGGTACTCTGACGGCCTTAGCCTCAATTTTATCGGCCATTCTTGTCTATATTTATGGAAGAAAATCAGAAACAAAAAGCCACAGGAAATATTTTATCATCAGTATTATTTTCGGTTTACTATCTTCCATTATCCTGGCTTATTTTTTTAACTGGCTGACAATTATTATCTATGTTTTATTAAACGGTTTAATAATAAATTTTATCTGGTTGACGGCTGCGCCATTAATTATGAATAATATAGATGTAGAGATTATCAATAATGAAGAAAAAAGATTCAGTTATATACTTGATGGAGAAATATTTTTGAATATCGGCAGGTCTTCGTCGGCAGTTATTTGCTTGATTTTAGCTTTGTCAATCAATGATATCGCCGCGTTACGATACGGGTCGGTAATTTTAAGCTGTATCCAAATTCTTCTATTTGTTTATTTGGAAAAATTCAGAAAAAAGGCCCTTTAAATCTATTGACAAATTTATAACTGTATATTACCATTATATACGGTATGTTTATCGAATTAAATTTGGAAGATATTGAAGGGTTTGATTGGAATGAGGCTAATATTAAAAAGAATGAGCTTAAACATAAAGTTTGTTATAAAGAATGTGAGCAGGTATTTTTTGATAAGCCTTTTTATATCCAAGATATAAAACATTCAAAAATAGAGAAAAGATTTTATGTATTTGGAGAAACAACCAAAAAGAGATCGCTCATAATTACTTTTACAATTAGGACGAGAAAAATTAGAGTAATCACCGCAAGAAATCAAGATAAGAAAGAAAAAGAATTCTATAAAAATAATTATTATAAATTATCAAAATAATTACAAATATGAAAAAAAAACAAAAAAAACTTAGAAAACTTCCGGTTTTTAAAAACGAAGATGAAGAAAGAAATTTTTGGTCAACTCATAGCTTAGTTGATTATTTTGATATGCGCCATGCTGTTAAAATGTCCTTCCCTAATCTTAAATTATCGACCAAAACTATAAGTATTCGACTTCCAGAATGGATGATAGATAATATTAAAATGGAGGCAAATAAAAATGACATGCCATACCAATCTTTGATTAAAGTATACTTGGCAGATCGATTATCTGATATTAAAGGACAGTATAAAGCTAAATAAACAATGAATCCACAAATATTTACCTTAAAAAACGGTCTTCGTGTTATTTTTATTGATACAAAAACTTTTCCGACTTTAACGACTCTTCTTTTGGTTGGGGCGGGGAGCCGTTATGAAAACAAAAAAAATAACGGTATTGCCCACTTTTTAGAGCACATGTTTTACAAAGGCAGCAAAAAATATCCCAATCCAAAGATTATTTCCCAGATTATTGAAGGAATGGGCGGGCATTGGAACGCTTTCACTTCAAAAGACTACACAGGTTATTATATAAAAGCGTCGACCGATCATTTTCCGGAAATCATCGATATTCTCTCCGATATTTTACTTAATTCCTTATTTGATAATAAAGAGATTGAAAAAGAAAAAGGAGTGATTGTTGAAGAAATAAATATGTATGAAGACACGCCACAACGACGGATTGGAGAAATCTTTGAAGGCCTTGTATATAAAGGCAGTCCGTTGGGTTTTGATATTGCCGGCAGCAAAGAAACGGTGAATTCATTTGATAGAAATACGTTCGTGAATTATATGAATAGTCTTTATCATCCGAATAATACCGTTCTTGTTGTTGCAGGCGGACTATTTAATCTATCTGGAAAGGCTCGATACCAAAAATTTTTTGACGGAAAACAAAAAACCGCAAAAAATTTGATATCTTCGCCTTTCTATAATTTTATTCAAATAATTGAGGATAAATTTTCTGGTTGGAAATCTGGGGAAAAATCAACATTTGAGAAAATTAAAAAGAACCAGACAAAGTCTCAGATGTTAATTCACTACAAAAAAACCGAGCAGGCCCATTTTTGTCTTGGTTTTCCCACGTTCGGCATTAATGATAAAAGACGCCGGATACTGAGCGTTCTGATCACAATTTTGGGCGGGGGAGCCTCTTCAAAATTATTTCAGGAAGTGAGAGAAAAAAAAGGACTTTGTTATTATATTGGTACAGGTGTTGAACAGTATTCAGAAACCGGGAACATCGTCACTCAAGCAGGTATTGCCAAGGATATTGAAAAAGTTAAAGTGGCCGTTTCAGCGACTTTAACTGAACATGAAAATATGGCCAAAGGATTATTCAGTGATAATGATATTAATCGGGCCAAAGAAATGCTTAAAGGCAGATTACTTCTTTCCATGGAGGACTCTTTTAATATCGCCCACTTTTTTGGAAATAAAAAACTATTGGAAAATAAGATTGAAACTCCCGAAGAAGTGATAAAAAAAATTCAGGCGGTTAAAAAAGAAGAAATTATAGAGTTGGCCAAAGAAATCTTTACCAAGGAAAAGCTAAATTTTGCTTTAATAGGGCCTTTTGAGGAAAAAGATTTCCACGGATTATTAGCGGATTAACACGAATACTTTGGATTTTAGTACAATAAATAATTGTGAAGAAAATCTGGATTATTATTTTCTTAGGTTTATTGATCTACAGCCCCTCCTTATTTAATGGCTTTGTCTGGGATGATGAAGTGATATTCCAAAATGCGGGTTCAATTCCAGGCACAATTTATTTCCGGCCGGTAATTTCAGCTGTTTACTGGACTATTTATAATGTTTTTGGGTCACGGCCGTTTTTTTTCCATTTCTTTCAATTAGCCTTTCATATCGGGACGGCGGTATTAATCTATTATTTGTTCAGGCGTTTTTTTAAAAAAACGATTTCATTTATTTTAGCAATTATTTTTCTTGTTCACCCGGTTTCGGTTGAGGCGATTTCTTTTGCATCGGCCATGCAGGAGGTGACGTTTACATTGACAGGAATAGCAGGGTTATATTTGTTCGTTCGTAGAGACGTGATTAATCACGTCTCTACACATGTTTTTTTTGCAACATTTCTTTTGTTAATTGCTCTCCTTATGAAGGAAACAGCGATAGTTTTTTTTGTTTTGGTTTTTTGTTATTTAGTTCTTTTTAAAAGAAAACAAGCTGATGTTTTAGTCAGTTATTCTATCTTTGCCGTGATATTTTTGATGGCTTATTTATTATTCAGGCTTTCAGGAGGCAGTCTTTACGTCCAAGGTCAGGGCCTTTTTCCGATTATGCGCGTATCTTTGGCAACCCGCTTAATAAATATTCCGATGATAATTTTGTATTATTTAAGTAAATTTTTTTATCCGTTTAATTTAGCAATTGCACAGCATTGGGTAGTTAGGACAATCAGTTTTAATAATTTTATTCTTCCGTTAATTTTAGAAGTTTTGTTGTTTTTGAGCGCGGTTATTTATATTATAAAAAGTAAAAATAAAGTTTTTATTTTTTTCTTTCTCTGGTTTATTCTCGGACTACTTCCACACCTGCAAATTATTCCGCTTAATATGACCGTGGCTGAACGCTGGCTTTATTTTCCGATGGTTGGGCTATTAGGAATGATTGGCGCGTTATTGTCATCCCCGCGGAAGCGGGGATCCAATGCTTCTGAATTAATACAAAAAAGTAATTTTAGTCTGGATTCCCTCCTTCGAGGGAATGACAAATTTATTTTATTATTCAGTGTTTTTATCATCTCAATTTTTTCCGTCAGAAGTTTTGTCCGTGTTTTAGACTGGCGGAACGGATTAACTTTGTTTAGTCGCGACATAAGACAAGATAGCAGTTTTGACCTTCAAAATAACATGGGAGTAGAATTATTTAGGATAGGTCGCTATACCGAGGCGAAGAAATATTTTGAGATTTCGACACAATTAGCGCCTTACTGGTGGGTTAACTGGAATAATCTCGGGGCAATTTACGAACAGGAAAAAGACTATCAAAAAGCGATGGAGTATTACCAAAAATCGGTTAATAACGGTCAATATTATTTGGCATATGAAAATTTGGCCAAAATATTAATTCTTCATGGAAAAGATCAGAAAAAAACCGAAGAATTTTTGAAAGAAACTTTAAGATTATTTCCGAAAAATGAAACTTTATGGAAAATTAGCAACTTTTATAACCAACAGCTTAATCAAAAACAAATAAAATAGCTTTTTATTAAGCCTCAACTGATAAGTTTTAAGTCAATTTTGACAAAAAAATATTTTTCCTGTAATTTTATTTTGGTAAAAAAACCCTCTGAAACTAAAAACTTGTTCATATTATTTAAACAATAGATAGAGCAATGGTATAATAAGTAACTTCATTTATCGATAAAAAATACATTTTTTTTCCGGATTTTAACTTTACCCCTTGACATGATATAGTTTAATACCTTAATATAAAAGAAGGGAACAGATTATATGTTTGATATAGTCCGAAACAAAAATTTTTTATTGACGTTTTTTTTTAGCTTCGTTTTTAGCACGGCCATTTTTGTGGTCGGCTCCAATTTTATCGAACAAACAAAGGTCCTTAAAGCCATGAAAAATGATTTACGTCAAGGATTAGACGGCCTTAAAACTTCACAAATGTCTGACCGTGACGATCTAAAAAAACAATTAGCATTATTAAGAGAAGAATTAATCAGATATAAATCTCAACAGGAAGGGCGCGATCAGGTTCTTGGTTTGGCAAAAATTAACCAAACTCAAGTAGAAACAAGCATAAATATTTTTCCTTCTCCTACTATCCAAGTACCTACTACTGCAATAAAAGGAATAGTTAAACTAAAGAACAACTGGCAGAAGGCTGAGGTTTATTCAGATGCGAAAGCATCATCAAAAATCATTGGCCAATTGATAAAAGATAAACTCTATTTCGTTTACGATGAAAACTCGAGTTGGTATAAGATCGAATATGATCTTAGCTTACAAGGTTGGATTCAGAAATCATTAGTTGACGAGCTATAAAAATAATGAAAGTAATAAAAAAAATACTGTTTGGCTATAATTTTGTTTTAATATTGGCCCTGCTTTTTCAGGGGATAAGGCAGTTCAAATCGACGTCTGATTTGGCTTTGACATTGTTGATAGCTTCTTCAGCCCTATATTTTTTAACAGCAATCCTTGGTAAATATATAAAATTTGATAGAGTTACAAACTGGTTAAAGATAATAAGCTTAGTATCAACTTCTATCCTATTAGTGATTGCTACATTTGGTTTAATTTTTAGCTTTGAATACATCTTCATTATCATAATTTTTCCCCTACCGCTATATTTTTTATTGACAGTTTTTTATAAGGAAAGTACTTCTAATAGAGTAGTTGAGTCGGTTAAATCGGTCGAGCCAGTTTACCCTGAGCGAAGTCGAAGGGTCGAATCAGTCAATCAAGAACCAATTAGTGACCCTTTAAAACGTAAATTTATTAAAATAATCGGCGGAAGCGGACTCGGGATTTTATTATTGGCAATATTTAAGCCAAAAGGTGTTGATGCGGCTTTTTTTGGCAGTGCCCCAGGTCCGGGAACAGTCGCGATAAAAGATAGTAATGATAATAAGATAGATCCGGCGATCAAGTCTCCGACGGATGCTTATGGAGTAACTGAAATTGATGATTCTGTGCCGTCTTATTATGGGTTTGTCAACAAAGAAGGGGCTTGGTATATTACCAAAGAAAGTAACGATGGATCATATCGTTATAATAAAGGATCAAGTAACTTTTCTTCAAACTGGTCAAGCAGGGCAAGTTTAACCTATGATTATTTTGATGCGACTTTTTAAAGTTATTCCTTGCTTTTTAGTGATTTTTTGAACTCCCTAATAGCTTCACCAACACCGCGTCCAAGCTCTGGCAGTTTTCTTCCTCCAAAAAGAATTAAGACTATTATTGCGACGACAATCAATTCTGTTATGCCTACGTTATTAAACATCTAAATCACCTTCCTTTTTTATAAATAATTTTTATTGATAATTCTTCGGCCACATCCATCTCAAGATGTGGCACAAAGGGCCGTATCCGTAAATGATGTATCTATTTATTTACGGACGAGTCCTTAGTAAATAATAACACGATTTCATATAAAATTACAAGAGGAATTGTTAGCAAAATAAGAGAAAGAATGTCGGTGGGGGGCATTAATGCTGCAAAAACGATCGCCAAAATATAAGCAATTATTCTTTTTTCAGCAATAAATTTATAGGAGACAATTTTAAAACGGATAAGAAATATGAGAACAATTGGAAATTGAAAAGCCAAACCCATTAAAGAGGAAGTCACCAAGACAGTTGACAAAAGACTGGAAATGTTTAAGTAACTACTTATTTTTAATTTAAGAGAGGTTTGATAAGACAAAACCCCTACATATTTCATCATCATAAAACCAACAGCGAAACCGGCGAGGAAAAGAATAAGGGATAGGGGAATAAAATTTTTAAAAGTTCTAAACTCTTTTTTTGTCATTGCCGGCTCAAAAAAACTAATTAGTTGGTAGATAATCAATGGCAGAGTAACGATAACACCAACAACAACACCGCAGTTTATCGAAAGATTCATATACTCAAAAGGCGATGTAAAGATTATTGTTGCTCCTTTAAGATCGAGGAGAGATATGAAAAGAGTAACAATCTTTTCATAAAAAACCACACCTATTATGGCGGCAACAGAAAACACCAAAAAAATTGTTATAATCCGCCTTCTAATCTCAATAAAAAAGGGAAAATAAACATTTATTTTATTTTGATTTTCATTCATTAGAACTATGACTTATCTTTTAAAGCTTTTTTAAATTCAACAATAGCTTGGCCGATTCCTTTAATAAATTCTGGTATTTTTTTGGCGCCGAAAAAAAATAAGATAACTAAAGCGATAATAATTATTTCTGGTGATCCAATTCTAGGCATAATATTTATTAGTCACCCCCTTTCTTTTTACTTTTTTTATTCTTAATTAATTTATCGTTTTTATCTTCGCCGGCAGGTTTTTTTGCAATCTCTGAAACAGTCTCTTTATATTCTTTATCAATATTTTTTAATTCTTTACCGGCTTCACCTAATTGTCCGGCTAAATCTTTTAAGTATTTCGGACCAAAAAAAACCAAAATAACCAAGAGAACAAC
The DNA here is from genome assembly GCA_964396395.1 of uncultured Gammaproteobacteria bacterium. Taxonomy (GTDB): domain Bacteria; phylum Patescibacteriota; class Microgenomatia; order UBA1406; family GWC2-37-13; genus GWC2-37-13. Next base: position 55,877 of record CAYNFC010000008.1, read on the forward strand.
AACTATTTCCGGTAATCCAATATTTTGAAGCATGGATAAATATTAGTAAATTTTTAAAATTAAATCAACTGATTTATTTTAAGTGATTTATTTTAAAGAAGCCAAAGTGGCTTTAATTTTGGCATCTTTTAAATTTCGCCCAGCCGTCCCAGCCGTCACATGACTGGATAATACTTCGTCCCAGACAGCATCGGCAATTTCTGTAGCACTGGCGCCTCCAGCCTGTGTTTCAATATAAGTATCGACGCCGTTATCAAGAGTGTTGGCAATGGTGTTTTTACTGAAAGTATTACCGCCACGGATATTGGTTCTGGTAACACTTGTACCAATACTAACTCCATAGCCTGTATGTTTGTAAATAAGATTATTTTCAACCAAATTATCTTCTACACCAGTTCCTGCCAAATAAACACCATTAACATTATCAAAAATAATATTTTTTGAAATGTTGAGTTGAGTAACGCTATCATTTACTTTAATTCCGTTATCATCGCAGTGTTCAATTGCACAGCCGGTTATTTTTGAAAATCCGGAAGTAATCAAGTTGACCCCTTGTCCGCGGACGTTGGTAATCCAGCAGTCTTTAATTAAATTACGGTTTCCGGTAATTGATATGGCATCTGAAGATCCAGTTGTGGCTGTTTCAATATAGACTCCGCTTATTTCGACTGAATGAGCGCCAATACTAATCGTATCATTGATAGCTGATGTTGGTTTCAGTTGAAAAGTATGACCCGGCCCGCGAATTCTAAGGGTATTTTTAGTGATAGAAAGAGTTTCCGTAACTATTGTGATACCAGACGGATCAGAAGCAAGGCAGTAAATAACATCAAAATTGGAATCGGTCGCCAAAGTTTGAGCTTGAGCAAAAGTGGCGACTGCCTTTGATGGTAGCGTTCCTGTATTTGAGTCACTGCCGTTAACAGGATCCCAATAATAAGTATTACCAATTCCTCCAACCTGAGTGCTACGCAATGACTCAATTAAATATTGGATATTAGTATTATCATCAGGGGTGGCGATTGTTGGTGAAGACGATTGAGCAATAGTGATCTGAGTGAAAGCCGAAGGAGCGATTGGATTTCCCGACTCAGCGACTAAATTACCACCGGTGACTATACAAGCGACTGTATCCGGTCCAGAACGTGCCTGAAACCGTAACTTCCAATTCCCACGCAGTTGTAACGTCAAGCCAACGTATGATCCGCCTCCAAGCGACTGTTTGCCGAAGGCATCAGCTATCTGGCCATAACCCATGGCTGGTGTTAGTTCATCTTCAGTATCACGGATTTCATTAATAAAATATTGTAGGTCAACTGACGTATCAGGGGAGGGGACTTCAATAATAGAATTGTAAAAATCAAAGGTTAAAGGTTGTGGCATATTTTTATTATATAAGATTTATGATTCAAGATTCAAGATTTATGAATTAAGATTTAAGATTGAAGAATGATAGTATATTATTAAGAAATGAATCAGCAGTCGTTTATTAAAACAAAAATTAAAGAATTTACTGATCTTATTGTCTGGCAAGAAGGTCATAAGCTGGTCATATTAATATATGAAATTACTGGAAAATTTCCAACGAAAGAAAAATATTCCCTAATTGATCAAATGAGAAGAGCGGTAACTTCAATTACTAGTAATATTGCCGAAGGTTTTGGAAGACATTCATATAGAGAAAAAACTCAATTTTATTATCTATCTCAAGGATCATTAACTGAACTAAAAAATCAATTACTAATTGCTAGAGATATAAAATATTTTGATGAAAAAACATATTTGATATTGTCTGAAAAAGCAAATTTCACTCATCAACTTTTACAGGGGTTAATAAAAAAAACCAAATCTTTTATTCTTTAATTGTAAATAGCATATTTCTAATCTTAAATCTTAATTCTTAATTCTTATATCTCATCTCATGGATTCTTATTCTTAATTCTTGAATCTATATTCTTAAATCTTTACTAAGTGACGATGGAGTCAGTCGTACGAATAGCTGAAGTTGAATAACCGGTTACTCCAAAAGAACCAGTCGTCTCAAACGGTAAGATAGGAACAGAAGTTTTTCTTCTTACTCTCAAAAGAATTGTTCTATCAACACTGTAGATGACCGTCACGGATTCTGAAGTTGATCCGGCCGTCTTATCAATAAATGGAACATATGCCGTATCATCCGTTGCCGTATAGTCTCGATTTAAAACTGGAGATAAGGAAGCTGTTGTTGAAAAAGTTGAACCACTCCACCCGGTATAAGTATAGAGGACTTCTCGGGTAGAGGAGGTATCTGAGGTATCAACTATTCTAATTGTTCCATTGGTTGGCGTATCTGATGGAATAGTTTCATTGACGACGAACGTACTGTTTCCTGAATTATTACCCGCTGCGGCCGTGTACATAGCTTTATTAATGGTTGTTCCTGACGTCGTTCTAAATACCGCTACCCGATCACCGGAAAGAAGGTTAGAAATAGTGATTGCCTGCTGATTTGGTGGGGTTCTGGTTGTACCTCCAGCATCAATTAACTGATAATTTTGAACATCGGCGGCGGCCATACTTTCAATCCAGACTCCCTGGGCCCCGAAGAACTTGCCTCCGGCAAAGGTTCCGAAAGGTGAGGCTTTTACCGGTGAATAGGTATTGGTTGGTGTATTTTGATTATCTTCATGGGCGCGGATATAAAGCTGGCCTTGTTTTGTAGTATGGGTAATTGCTCCGCCTTGGGCCGTTGCCGTCGGGTACATAGTAAAGGTAGAACCAATTCTGGTTAAATATTTAAGATATTCGTAGAATTGGCTTAAAACTCTGGTGGCACAACCTATAACAACTGAATAGTTATAATCAGCTCCCTGAGTAAAAGCTTTGGCCATCGTGTAGGCTTCAGTTAAAGTAGATGAGGAGGTGGCGGTTTTACCGGAGGGGGAGCCGGTGATGACACCGGTGTTGTTAAAAGTACCAACAACGTTACCAAGAGTCATTGTTCCTGCTCCAGTTGTTGTTGACTGTTTCAAAAAAACTCCGGTGGCTCCGGACACTGCTTGAGAAACTGATTCTAAATTAGTGAAAGATCCGGAAATAGCACTATATGTCAATGTGCCACTAACAAAAGTGACTGTAATATCACTGTAACCAGAAACAGTAGCGGTAGCAGTAGTGTTGTTTAAGTCAGGTGAAGTAGCCAGAGGTACCGCATTACGTCCACCGGCGGTAAGATCAATACCAAAGTGATCATAAAGATCGGCATTACCTCCTGTTGGGTAGTGTCTTAAAAAAACTGTAATTTGGCCACCATTAGCACCAACAGGTATTTCTGTTCCAGCCTCTTTTACTTTAATCAAAACATCAATGTGGCGAGTACCAGCCAGTGGCCACCACTCGGTCCCTGAAAAAATACGTGAACCATTTTGTTCAATATAAACCAATTGACTATCGTCTTCCTCAATAGATCCTAAGGTGTAGATGTTGGACCAAAGATTTTCACCTGATGCCGAAGCGGCGGTAAAGACACCGGCGGCAGTACTTGAAGCGACTGTATAAGCAGAATTTACATCTGCAAAAGTATCGCTTCCTGAAGTTGGTCTAATCCATACATAACCAGCATCACCAGTAGCAGTTCTATCATCATAATAAAGAATAGTTCCCGTTTGACCAGTATCTGTTTCGGTGATCACACGACCAATATCTGCGGTGCTAAAATAGGTCGTTGAGTCAAAGGGTTTGATGCGTACTCCTCCCGACGTCCAGCCACTTGTTTGAATAGCACCTGTCTTGAGGAATTTAAACGAAGTGTCATCCATGAACCAGCCATTAATAAGTGTATATTCGGTCGGGGTCTGGGCGCTCATCGGGATGGTGTCATCCATCTGGGCCAGCTCATCAAAAGTATCCATTAGGTAAGAATAAAGCTCATTGACGGTATAAATCGTTGTTCCGTTAAAGTGATATACGCGTTTATTAACGTAATCTATTGTAAAGTCATCGCTTATCATAGGTAGATATACCAGTATAAGAATGAAGGTAATACTTTGTCAAGTGGAATTAGCAAGTTGTTCTATTTTTACCGTAAAAGTTACTATTTGATATAATCAAATGAGTTAAATTTACATCAAGAAATATGAGTTATCGAGCAATATAGGCCGCATGACGGGTAAAAAGGTTGCCGTGTTTGCCGTTTCTGCACCTGCAGAGTGTAAGTGGATTACGAGCGCGCAGACATCCGGACGTAGTACACTTGCCACTTTTATGAGAGACTTGTTTACAACCGCCGGTGCAAACATAATGGGGAATTGGATAGGGGAATTTACTTTTAATATTTTTTTTAGCCATTATTAAATAAAGTCTACATAAATAATTTTCAATAGTCAAATTAATTAATTCAATTAATTACCGCTTGACATATATTTTAGAAAAAGTTTTACTTTTCGTAAAATGAAGTTATATAAAAAAAAGATTTTTGATAAAGCAGGGAATAAGCCAAAAAATACAATTGACAACCGTGACCTATTAGTTTAATCTGTATATAATGAGTCATATATATTAATGACTATATGGTCATGAAACAAACTATTCTTTCAGTCAAACAAAGCGAA
>CAYNFC010000009.1:0-43894 GCA_964396395.1 uncultured Gammaproteobacteria bacterium
TTTTTCCAGATTATCAGCCAATCGAAGAAGGATCTCTCCGAGTTTTCCGGAGGCTTCACCGGATTTTACCAAAGAAATATATAATTTGGAAAAATTATCTTTGTAGTCCTGAAGGGCAAGGGAAAAAGAGGAGCCGCTTTTAATCTTGGTATCAATAGCATCGATCATTTTTCTTAACGGAATCTTTTTTGTCTGTTTTTTCAGAATTTCCAGTGAATCAATCAAAGTGAGACCGGCATTAAGCATTATGGCCACCTGACGGGTAAAATTAACAATATCGTTAAAGTCAACCCTTTGAGTCAAATTATCAAGAAAACTAATTCCCTGCTCCTGGACTTTGTCGACTGAGATGGGAAAATAATCATTTTTCTGTAAATAATCAATTACCGATTGAGAACTAGCCGCTTCTATTTTTTTTACAACGGTTTTTCCGTCCTTTAAGGCTTTGTATTGAAAAAACATAATTTTAAACTCTATCTATTTTAATGAATCTCTCAAGTTCTTTTGGTCTGATGGCAAAGGAAAAAGCCGTTTCCTTGGAAATAACACCGGCCCGGTAAAGATTAAGAAGATTTTTTTCAAGAAGAAGGGACCCTTCACCCTCGGTTGTTTCAAGAATATTGCTGATCAAATAAGTTTTTCCTTCGCGAATACTGTTGGTAATCGCAGAATTATTAACCAAAATTTCAACAGCCGGGATTCTGTCAATCGCATTTTGTTTTGGCAGTAATCTCTGGGAAATAATCATTCTCAATACTACAGCCAGCTGATTTTTGACTTGATTTTGTTGATGAGGAGGAAAGATGTCAATAATCCGGTCGATTGATTCTGGAGCTGAGTTAGTATGTAGGGTAGAAAAGACCAAGTGACCGGTTTCGGCGGCTGTCAGCGCCAAAGAAATCGTTTCAAAATCACGCATTTCACCAACCAAAATAACATCGGGATCTTCCCGCAGGGCGGATTTTAAAGCAGCACTCCAGGAATGAGTATCCTGGTGAAGTTCCCGTTGGGAAATGATTGATTTGGATTTTGGATAAACGTATTCAATCGGGTCCTCAATGGTAATGATATGTTTAGCATATTTTTGATTAATTTCGTTGACAAGAGAAGCTAAAGTAGTCGATTTACCTTCACCGGTCGGACCGGTCAATAAAACCAATCCCTGACGGTAATCAACGCACTGATGCAGGAAAGCGGGGAGAGATAACTGCTCCAGAGTACTAATCTTTGGCTGAATATAACGAAAACTGCCGCAAAGTAAATTTTGAGCATAATAAAGATTGACCCGGAAACGATTTCCATTTAAGCTATAAGCTAAATCAATCTCCCGGTTAGCCAATAAGATTTCTTTTTGTTCCTGATTTAAAAAGGTGATCAGCATCTTTTCCGAATCCTCCGGAGCAACTATAGATAAAGTCGTCATTTGAAATAATTCTCCATGGACCCGAATGGTCGGAAAATATCCCGGCACCACATGAAGATCTGAGGCTTTTTTATCAACAACAAGTTGTAAGAGCTGAGTTAAATCCATAGTTAGAAATTAGTTGTTAGTGACTCGAAATTAGTAATCGAAATTGGAAAATCGAAATTAGAAAAAAACTAATTTCAAGTTTCTATTTTCTATAACTATTATCTATTTTCTAACAACAAATTTCAAGTTTCTACGTTTCAGCTACCCTAAGCACTTCCTCCATCGTCGTTACGCTATCGAGAACTTTTAAATAACCGTCTTCAATCATTTTAATAAAACCTTCTTTTTTAGCTGTTTCCTCAATAACCTCAGCCGAATCCTGATGCAAAATATGCTGATTAATCGCCGTTGTCACTTTAAGAATTTCAAAAATAGCAATCCTTCCCAAATATCCTGTTTGATTACATTCCCGGCAGCCTTTACCTTTACTTAAAAAAATGGGGCTTGCTTCATTCTTTTTAGGAAAAAGCGGACCTAAAACCGATTTCATGTTAGCGATTACTTCCGGTGAAGCTTGATAAGATTCTTTACAAAAAGGGCAAATTTTTCGGGAAATTCTCTGCGCCAGTATAGCCGTTAAAACAGATGCGATCAAAAACGACTCTGCTCCCAGATCAATCAAGCGGGGAATGGCGGTGGCGGCATTATTCGTATGTAAAGTCGAAAAAACCAGGTGGCCTGTTAAAGCCGCCTGAATCGCCAATTGGGTCGTTTCTTTGTCTCTTACCTCTCCAACAAGAATAATATTCGGGTCCTGACGCAAAAAAGCCCGCAGACCTGTGGCAAATGTCAGTCCGGCCTGAGTATTAATCTGTACCTGATTAATGCCGGCTATTTGATACTCAACCGGATCTTCAAGGGTGACAATATTGACGGTAGGTTTATTTAAACGGGAAAGAATTGAATAAAGAGTAGTTGTCTTCCCGCTGCCAGTCGGGCCGGTAATAAGTATAATTCCGTAGGGCCGGGCAATCGCTTCTTCCAGCTCCTTTAACTGTGGGCCTCCAAAACCCAGTTCGGTCAAAGATGGGATTCCGCCGGTCTTTTTTAAAAGTCTCATGACCACTTTTTCTCCAAAAACAGTCGGTAAAGTGGAAACACGCAAATCTACTTCGTCGCTTTTTGTCTTAAAAGTGAAGCGGCCATCTTGGGGAATTCTTTTTTCATCTATCTTCATCTCCGAAAGAATTTTTATTCGGGAAACTAAAGCTTCATGAATTGTTTTTGGTAATGATAATTTTTCCTGCAGAATACCATCAATTCTATAACGTACTTTAGTCCTGTTTTCCTCAGGTTCAATATGAATGTCGGATGCCCGCCCTTTGACGGAAAAATCCAAAATAGTTGAGACAATTTTGGCAATCGGTGCTTGTTGTAACTGGACGTTGCTGATTTGGATCTCTTTAGTATGGTCAGGTGAATATTCTTTTAAAGCATCCCGGACTTCCGGAGACAATCCCTGACTATAGGAAAGATCAATCATTTTATCGATCTGTTCGCGGTCAGCTAAAGTCAAAATAATTTTTTTACCGGTCTTTTTTTCCAAAAAGTCAATGATGGAAGTATTAAAGGGATCTTCCGTTCCTATATAAATAGCTGATTCTTTTGGTTCAAAGCGATAAGGGATAATTCTGTAACGCCGGTTAATTGACTCGGAAATTAAACCAACCGCCTGGGAATCAATCGGAGTTTTTTCCAGGTCGACAAACGGAACCTGTTCTATTTGGGCCTGAGCTTTGACAATCTCGATCCGGGGTACACGAGAAAACTGATAAAGATAGTCAACGATAGATAAATTTTTTTGCAGACTGGCTACCTGAAACTGATCGAATTCTGTTTCGGTAATTTGCTGGTTATTTATTAGTTGATCCAATAATTTTTTTGGAGTAATACTCATTAATTTAACTATATATTATTTCTATGATAAAATTCAAGTAAGTCACAGATTGTCATCCCCTTGAAGAAGGGGATCCAGTCGATAATTACATTTTTAAAAAGTGATTTTAGTCTGGATTCCCGCCTTCGCGGGAATGACAGTAGAGACACTTTTGATTTTAGGAAACAGTATGATTCCAATTTTAGTCGTTTCTAAAGACTCAAAATTAATCAAAAAATATGTTGATGCTTTAAAAGTTAATTCTCTCTTCTTTGAAATAATTCCATCGACTAAGGAATATTCAATCCAAGATATCAAAAGCATCATCAAAGAAACCAAGGTTTTTTTTCCGAAGGTCCGTAATTATTTTTTACCTGATTTTCATTTATCATCGGTGGCGGCGCAAAATTCTTTTTTAAAACTTCTTGAAGAACCGCCATCTAACGTCCAATTTATATTAAGCACCGATAATAAAAACCGGTTATTACCAACGATTATTTCCCGGGTAAAAATCGTCAAATTGTTGGGAACAGATGAACGGAAAAATGTTGATCAAATTATTATTAATGAAATTAATGGTTTGATAAATCAAACCACAACAAAGATACCGTTATTGCAATTTAAAATCACCGATAAAGAATCGGCAAAGAATATCTTACTGCAATTTATTATTTTCTTCCGCGGCAGATTGAAGACGGACAAAAATTCTCCTGTTGTCATAAAAGAAATTCTCCGACTTAAAAGGCTTTTGGAAAGTAATAATCTTAACCCTCAATTGACGGTAGACCAAGGATTGATTTTTATTTGGAAAAAGTATAGTATAAAAATAGAAGATAGAAAATAGTTGTTAGAAATTAGTGACTAGTTATAGAAAATAGAGAATAGAAATTAGATATAAAAATTCCTAGTTTCTAATTTCCAATTTCTATTACTAATTTCGAATCACTAACAACAAATTTCTAATTTCAAACTATGCTAAAAAGAGGTTTCACTCTAATAGAGCTCCTCGTCGTCATCGCCATCATAGGCTCTCTTTCGGCGTTGTTTTTGCCGAATTTTATGTCAGCCCGCGAGCGGGCCCGCGACTCGCAAAGAAAATCAGATCTGAGACAAATTCAGAAAGCGTTTGAGATGTACAAACAAGATCAAACAAATTCGTCTTTTCCATCAACTTTACCAACGTCCAATCAATGTTGGAGTAGTGGCGGATCGGGAGTCACTTGTCCGGCCGGCAATATTTACATGAATAAATTCCCGACTGATCCAAATGCAGGAAAAGATTATTATTATTCAGTTGATAACATTAATTTGACTTATATATTATGTGCGTGTTTGGAAAATAAAGCCGATCCTGATGGGACTGCTGGTGATTGTGCGGTAAGTTATACTTGTAGCAGTGGCAAGAGTTATGTTGTAAATCAACCATAGAAATTAGAAGATAGTTGATAGAAAATGGAAAGTAGTTATGGAAAATAGAGAATAGAAATTAGATACAAAAATTCCTAATTTCTAATTTCCAATTTCGATTACTAATTTCGAATCACTAACAACTAATTTCAAACTATGACTAAAAAAGGCTTTACATTACTAGAGATGCTCGTTGTCATCGGCATTATTGCCATATTGGTTAGCTTGGGGTTTGCTTCTTACTCAACTGTCCAAAAAAAGTCCCGGGATGCCAAAAGACAGGGAGATTTGAAAGTGGCTCAACAGGTGATGGAGCAGTGTTATTCAGTCAACAGTTTTCAGTACCCGACTATTTCCGGCACCGGAACGATCACAGCCACTTGCCCTGCACCAAATGACACGATTACTTTTACAATAACCGATCCTTTAAATTCTGGAACATATGTCTATGTAATAACGTCATCAACAACAACAAACTATACATTAACGGCTGATTTGGAAACATCAACTGTTAATTTTTCTGTCAGCAATCAGCAGTAAGAATAGATTGTCATCCCCTCGTAGGAGGGGATCCAGTCTATAATTACATTATAAAAATCAAATAAGGTGATTTTAGTCTGGATTCCCGCCTTCGCGGGAATGACAACGAGGATCACTTATAAATTATGAAAAAAGGCTTTACCTTAATCGAAATCCTCGTCGTCGTGACCATCATCGTCCTTCTGACTGCTGTGGCAGTGATATCTTATTCAACTTTTCTAAAACAGGCCCGTGATGCTAAAAGAAAGACTGACCTCGGACAAATTAGCGCCGCGTTGGAAATGTTCCGAAGTAATAATGATACATACCCAACAACTGGTTTATCTCAATTAACAGCACCAACTATTTATATCCAATCAGTTCCAACTGACCCAAAAAATCCTACTTATACCTATTATTATTCCGGCTCAGCAGCAGACTATACCTTGGGCGCTTATCTGGAAAACGGGGGAACGACCTGTGCCGCCGGTCAATGCGGTAGTAACTGTAATTATTGTTTAGGCCCTTATGGAGTTAAATAGAAAATATGTTTAAAAAGGGTTTCACTTTGATAGAGTTTCTCGTCGTTATTTCCATAATGGCTATTTTTACCGGAATTGGTTTGGCTCAATATAATACCTATACCGAACAGTTAAAATTAAAAAATGAGGCAAAAAAATTAGTTGATGTATTGGAATTGGCGAAAAAGAAGTCAATGAGTGCCGATTTAGTCGGCAGCTGTGATGACTTTACCGGGTACAGATTGACAATTTCTTCAGATTCTTATTCATTATCGTTTGGTTGCGCCTCAGTCTATTCTTTAGTTCAAAACTATAATTTATCAACCAACGTCACCGCAATAATTGGAACCGGGGATTTTAATTTCCCGCCACTGATGGCCAATCCAAATTTTACGATTACTTCTATTCAAATAAAAAATTCCAGTATCAGTAAATGCGTTACTATTTCCATCTCATCAATAGGACTGGTCGAATTGGACGAAACGCTGATAAACTGTTAGAAAATTGTTGTTGGAAATTAGTTACGTAGTTATAGAAAATAGAAATTTGAAATTAGATTTTTTCTAATTTCGATTTTCCAATTTCCATTACTAATTTCGAATCACTAACAACTAATTTCTAATTTCAAGCATGTTTACTCTTAAAAAATCATTTTCCTTAATAGAAGTTCTCGTATTTACAGCTGTTCTGGGTTTATTCTTTGTGGCGGCAATGGCCGTCGCTACCTTTAATCTCAAAAATATGAAGATCCAGGAACATAAAATCCTGGCTACCCGGTACGCAGAGGAAGGAATGGAATGGGTAAAAGAAGAAAAAGAAGCGGACTGGTCTACTTTTATAACTCACGGCAGCGGTAATTATTGTCTTAATGTTTCTTTAGATTGGAACGCGGCCTGCACGGAAGATGATTACAGTCTGGGAACGCCTGCTTTCTTTAAAAGAGAGTTGACAATTACGAGTTCCGGTTCGCCTGTAGATCAGGAAGAGATCACGGTCACCGTTACCTGGAAAGAAGGGGGAAATAGCTTTACTGTTCCGATTAAGACGGTATTTAAGCTACTTGAGTAAAACTAGAAATTGGTTGATAGAAAATAGATAATAGTTATAGAAAATAGAAATTTGAAATTAGATTTTTTCTAATTTCGATTTTCCAATTTCCATTACTAATTTCGAATCACTAACAACTAATTTCTGATTTAAAATTATGACTAAAAAGGGTTTTACCCTAATCGAAACCATCGTCGTCGTGGCTGTTATTGCCCTGACTTTGCCTGTTTTGATTTCGACTGTTTTTATCCTGACCCGAGAACAAACTAAAGTTTTCAAATTAAGCCAGGTGAAGCGTGAAGGCGATTACCTAATTAATATTGTGAAAAATGCTATCAGAGACGGCGCAATTACCGTTCACTCGGCAAAACCAGCTGATGAAAACAATATTGTCTGTGATACGGACGGTTCTTCATTTTCCGGATCGAGTCTTTATTTTTTGGATAAAAATCAGCAATGGTTTGGATATGAAGGCGGATCAAATACGATTGCTTCAGCATCCGCTAATCCCTCAATAAATTTAACTTCAAGTAAAATTTTAGTTTCCAATTTTTCCATCGACTGTTCACGAAATACCATATATTCTCCGCCATCGGTTTCGGTTAGTTTTGATGTTTGTTATGATACCGGAGCTGGAGTCTGCACGTCAACCCGCCCCGAAGAAACTGCTTCACTTCACCACCAGACGAGGGTGAAACTGAGGAACTATTAGGAACGACACGGGGGTCGTTCCCTACTTGATACTTAATACTTGATACTTTATATTGATACTATGAATGATAATTTTTTTTGTTTGGATATTGATGAAAAATTTACCAAGTTAACCGATGCCAAAAAGGCCGGTGATGTTCTGGAGGTAACAGCCCTGGGGAAAACAGAAACACCAGAAATTTTTTACAGTAGCAATCTTGAAAAAGTCGTTGAAGCGGAAGTGTCTCAAATAAAAAAGCTTATTGAAACCCTTAATATCACTAAAAAAAACGTTAATCTAATTATTCCCGATACTCTTACTTATAACCAGATCGTTTCGATGCCTCTCCTGAATGAAAAGGAATTAATTTCCGCCATTAAATATCAAGCCGATCAGTTTATACCGATGCCGATTGAGGAAACCAATATTGATATTGAGGTGATTGATGAGGATCAAAAAGAAAAAAAGGTCCTTCTTTTAATTGTTGCCGCACCAAAAAAAATTATTGAAAGGATCCAAAAAACTGTTGAATTGGCCGGACTTAATCCTGAGTCGGTGGAAAATGAAATATGCAGTAACAGCAGATTTTTAACCGCTTTCAATAAAAATATTATTAATCAATACAAAATCGGCCCCGAAAAAGGTATTGTCATTGCTAATTTTGATATCAGTTCTACTTCTTTAGCCTATTTTTCTCCTGAACAATTAATTCTCAAAGAAAGTCACCATCTTTCAATCGGCTATCAATTATTTTTAAAAGAAACCCAGGTAAATACCGACACTGATACCAAAAAAGCAGAGGAAATTCTAAAAATTTACGACAAAAAAAACTCTTCTCCTTATCCGGTCGAAAAAATCGTCCAGCCTTTAGTTAAAGAGTTTGTCAACGAGTTAAAAGTATTTATTTCCAAAAACAATCCAGGTATTGTCTTGTTTACCAATAAAATTTATTTATTTCCGTCATTGGTAACCATGTTAAGCGAGGAATTAGGTATTCCTATAAATATTTTTGATCCTTATTTATTAATTAAAAAATCGCAATTAATTGAAACCTACAAAAAAGAGTTACCTATTTTTATCCCCGCTCTAGGTGGAAACTTAAGATGAAAAAAAACCGCATTAACCTTCTTGTCAACCGGGAAGATTATCAGATGTATGAGAATGTTTTTGAGCATCTGAAATTATCGGCGGCCGTACTGACATTTATTTTGTTTATTTTTTTTATTTCTTTTTACTTAATATTAAAAAATCGGTTTAATTTATATGAAAAGATGAATCTGCAAAAAAAAACTTATTTACAATTATTGACCGAAAGAAGAAGCGATGAAGCAAAAATTAACTACATCCAAAAAAAATATTCTGATTTAAAAACCTTTTTAAAAGATGATGCCGCTTCAACGCCTTACTATCAACTTCTTTCCGATGCCATCCAAAACAGCAGTCAGGCAGCCAGTCTAAAATCATTTGAGGTCAATAAGGATCGCATCACATCTTTTACTATATCTTTTTCCAACTTTGATAAATTGACGGAATTTTTAAAATTTGCCGAATCACAGATCTTTTTAGAAAACTTTGAAAAAATTTCTTTGAAAAACTTTGCCATTACCGGAGATAAAGAAAAAAAAGAAAGTTACGAATTAAGTTTTACCGGGAAATTTATCCCGATTAAGCTCAATCTTTAATATGGCAAATAAAATCAAACCGTTTATTTTCCGATTAATAAAGGAAAATATTTTTTATATTATTGGTAATATTTTTATTTTTATCTTAATTATTATTACTATTAAAATGGGATTTACAAAATATACCGATTATGATAAGAAAATTGCTACCTTAAAAATTGAATTAAATCAGTTACAGAATAAAGTCACTCTTATGAATACAACGATACCGTCTTCCGATAAACTTGACGAGGATGTAAGATTGTTGAACGGATTAATTCCAAACATCGAAGATTACTTTTCCATTATCTATGCTTTGGAAAAGTTGTCTCAAAAATCAAATTTTATCGTTACTTCGTACAGCGTTACCGTCGGGAAATCGACTTCCGAGAAACTGAAACTTAATGTCACTGGGACTGGGGACAGTCAATCGTTTATTAATTTTTTAAAAGATTACAACTTTGGCGGCGGCCGTCTAATTACGTCAGATAAAATTCAGTTGGATCCCAATTTTTTCGGAGCTATCAAAATTGACCTGACTTTTTACACCAAAAAAGTAGAGGCTAGTCAAAATTTAGAATTAACACCCGATGGTAAAATATTTAAAGAATTAGAGGCACTTAAAAGCAAAGTTAATTTTAGTTTTGATGAAAATCCTGCATCCGGCACTCTTGACTTTAACTATCCGAAGAAAGCGAATCCGTTTTGAAAAATTAAAGACAGTCTTAATTAAGACTGTCTTTGTTTAATTTCTTATTCTTAAGCAGTTTTCTGAGGCCTTCCGAAACTTGAGCTCCTACTTTCATCCAATAATCAAAGCGGTCTTTTTTAATATTTAAGACAACCGGATTTGCCATCGGATCATAAAAACCAACCTCTTCAATATACTTGCCATCAGCCTTGGAGTGCTTTTCAACAGCTACGATACGATACGACGGACTTCCTTTTTTTCCTTGACGATATAATTTAAGTGCTACTGCCATATTTTTGTTTGGAAATTAGTTGTTGGAAAATAGAAATTGGTAATAGAAATTTGAAAAACGAAAATAGAAAGAAACAAATCTCGAATTTCTAGTCTCTATAACGATTCACAAATTTCAAACAACGAATTTCTAATAAATGTATCATAATGAATTGATATTTTCAAATGCCTTTTTAGCCGCTTCTTCTTCAGCTTCTTTTTTTGAAGGAGCAATTCCGATTCCTAATTTTTTGTTATTAAAATAGACTCCGATTTTGAAAGTTCTTTTATGCTCCGGTCCTTTTTCCTCCAATACCTTATAAACCGGCGTTTTCTTATATTTATGCTGAATTAATTCCTGTAATTTACTTTTGGCTGATAAATAAAGATTATTTTCCAAAAGATAATCTAGTTTATCTTTAAAAAGAAAGTTAACAACGAATAAATAGGCTGTCTCAAAATTTTGATCTAAAAAAATAACCGCTATTAATGCTTCAAAACAGTCAGCCAAAATATTATTGTTAGTTCGACCAGCGCCCTTTTCTTCACCTTTTGATAATAGGAAGTAATCATTTAAGTTGATTTTTTTTGATGCTTCAGCTAGACTGTCCATTTTGACAATTGCCGATTTTATCTCGGTATAATCACCTTCTTTTAAATTTGGATAATTTTTAAAAAGATAAACTGAAGTAATGAGAGATAAAACGCTATCACCTAAAAACTCCAGCCTTTCATTGGAAGAAAGTTTAGAACTTTTATGTTCATTGAGATAAGAACGATGGATGAAGACGTTTTCTAATAAAGTTTGATTCTTAAAATTAATGTTAATTTTTGTTTCTAAAAATTTATATTTATTGATCATATATTTATTCATTTCTTCATTTGTTTATTTGATTATTATAAATCTTCCCCAATACCGCATTAACAAATCCAAAAGCTTTATCACTCCCTATTTCTTTAGCTAATTCTACCGCTTCATTTATAATAACTTTAGGCGGCTGTTTTTTCTCGATCATCAGTTCGTAAACCGCCAATTGTAAAATCGCTAAGTCAACTTTAGCAATTTTATCCAAGGGATATTTTGGAGCGTATTTCTTTATAAAATCATTTATTTCTGAATTGTTTTTAATTATTTCCTTTGTTTTATCATTCTTTGATCTGATTTTACCTTTTGTAAAACTTAGGGCAAATAATTGCTGAACAATTTTAACTCGAAACGAATGTCGTGGATCCATTTTATTTTTTACAGTACTTACACACTTTGTGTGGTAATTTTGTCTTGCCACAATTTACGCATTTGACTAACTTAGAAAAGGATCTGATACGTTCGGCCATTCTTTTTCCTTTTCTTTGGGTAGAATGTTTACGCTTAGGCAGCGGTGCCATAGAAAAATATAATATTTATAACAATTATAAAAATTGTAATTATTATACATAACAGAATGCCTCTTGACAAATGGAAAAGAAATAGTTTATATTTAAATTATATGAAAAAATTAACTCGTGGTTTTACACTTATCGAACTTTTGATCGTCATCGCTCTTCTTGGTGCATTAGCAGTCGGACTTCTTGCCGCTCTTGATCCATTTGAACAATTAAAAAAAGGTACGGATACAGGTGTAAGAAATACGGTATCAGAGGTTCAAGGTTCATTGATACGTCATTATGCAATAAAAAATTATATGGCTTGGTGTACTGACGCTGCTACCTGTGGTACCGAACCTAGCGGGACCGCGCTTACTTCCCTGTCGACAATGATTGCTAGTATTATTGCTACAGGTGAATTAAAAACTGATTTTGAAGCTCTTGCTGGCACAGGTACTTTGGCAAAAATTTTTGTCACAGGTGTTAATGCAGATGCTACAGTTTCGGTTTGTTATAAACCTACCGCTAAATCATTTATCAGTGATCCAAATACCAAATTTACTATCTTGGGTGTTGATACATGTGCCGCAGCTGATCCAACTCAGGTGAGCTGTTATTGGTGTGTCAAATGATGAACAAAAAAGGATTTACCTTAATTGAACTTCTTTTGGTGATTATTATTTTGGGGGTTTTGTCTGCTTTAATCTCCGGGAATTTCTTTACCTCTCTCAAAAAAGGCCGGGATGCCAAACGCAAGGCGGATCTGGAACAGACTCAAAGAGCACTGGAAATGTATTATGAAGATAAAAAAGCTTATCCATTAACGGCGGATTTGACTTTTGGTACTTCATTATCTGATCCTGTCAGTGAAAAGATTTATATGCAGAAAGTCCCCAATGATCCGATTTCAGGAAAAAGTTATCAATATCTTTCGGCTGACGGAACAAGTTATAAGCTATTTGGCTGTTTGGAAAATATTTTGCAAATATTGCCTTATGTATCTTCGGGTTATTCATATACGTCGGACAATTGCGGCAGTTGCAAGGATCAAGCAGAAGCTGACGTTCTATGCGTTTGGGGAGTGTCGAGTACGAATATAAGCCCTTAAAGGACGGACCTTTTCCTAAGGTCCGTCCTTATTTATCTAGTTCTTTGAGTACCTCCACATCCTTCGCATCAAAATTTTTCAACATCTCCTCAAAAACTTTTCTGGCTTCGTTTGTTTGCCCGTATTTCTTCAATAACTGGCCTTTAAACAAGCAGGCTTCACGGTAGTTGGATTTCAATTGTATGGTATTTTCAATTTCTTCAAGGGATAATTTCTGCCGGTTTTCCCTGTCAAGATTATTTTTGGTTGAATCGTAGAGCGTTGTATAATAAAGCGCCAGAGAATAAGGAATCTTCGGATCGGTCGGAGACAGTTTTTGAGCACTTTTCAAAGCCTCAACACCTTGTAATAATTCGTTTTCATTTCCTGTTACCTGATAAAAATAATACATGTTTTTTGCCCGTGTCTTCCAGTAAAAAACATTTTTCGGATACTCCTGGATTAATTTACGGTTATATGTATCTGATATGTCTGCTATTTGTTTGGCTAAATCTTTCTGGTTTTGTAATGACGCTAATGCCGAAAGATAGGACAGAGAGGAAGAATAACGATCTTCATAAACCGGCTCCTTACGTAATTTAATTGCTTTTTCAAGATAAGCGGCGGCTTTTTGCTGGTCTCCTATCTTAATATATTTTGTTCCATAGGAATAATTGACATCTGCTAAATAATAAACGGCGATAGAAAATAGAAAATAGATAGTGGAGGAGAGAAGAAGAAAAATAAAAAGCTTCTGAAAAAAAGAAAGACTGTTGGGAGTTAGACGATAGGAGTTAGGGGGATAAGAACTGTTTGACACAATAATAAAGGCAGGGATTAAAAAGAAAAATAACTGGATTGTTGTTGTTGAAAAGCCGAAGAAGTTGGTGATTAAAATAGTAATATAGGAAATAATTAGAAGTGGAGTTAATGATTTTTTGTAATTTTTGATTCCGTAAGTAACAACAAAAATTATCATCAATAAATAGCTTCCTAACCCTATAAAACCCGTCGTCGCTAAAAAGTTAAAGTATTCATTATGTGCTTTGTTGTAAACATAATCCCATTCGGAGGTCAGATTATGAGCAATTGGGCGAACAAAATTATAACTATAAGCAAACGTCTCAACGCCGGTCCCAAAAAAAGGATATTTTAACCCTAACTGCCAGGCACCCTTCCAAACGATTTTACGGATATCAAAAGACTCGGAGATGTTAGGGGTTAGGGAATAGGGTTTAGGGGATAGGGAATAGGGAATAGGGGGGGGAATATTTTTATATGTTTTGAATGTTAAAAATTTATCAACCTGATCTATTCCTGTTTTGAAGAATAATGTTGGAACAATGGTTACAATTAACAAAATTATTAGAACTTTCTTAACGTTTGCTTTAATAAAGAATGAATAATAACCTGTGAATAATATTAGTCCGACGATAACGGCGCCGATTCCGGAACGTGATCGACTAAACAGGATCATGGAAAAATTAAGTATTAAGTAGCAAGTATTAAGTATTAAGTATTTGTTCGTTTTAAAATTTTTAATCAAAAAATAAACTCCAATGAAAAAAGTTACAGCCAAATAGGCTCCTAACCAATTTGGTTGACCAAGTGTTGAAAAGGCTCTAAGTTCGGGACGAAAGGCTAACGTGGAATTATCCCAACAGGAATTATTAAACTGACCCGTAAATAAAAGACAGGTCAGATCATGACCTAATTTTCCGGGAATCGCCCAAAGGATAACCAAAAAAGAAGAGGTCAAGATTGCTTTTAAAGTTTTTTCCACATTGGGACTATTGGATACAAAAGCAAAATAAAGTATTATATAACTCAATACGGAAAGCATTCCACCGTTAAAGCGGCCGTAATATCCAAAAAATGAAGTGTGTTTGTCAATGGAAATAATTGTTGATATCAGCTGGGACAAAAAAAATATTGCAATTGGGATATCTAGGAAAGTTTTTTTTAGTATAATTTTCCTATTGATAACCATTTTTAATAACCAAAAAAAAGAAATCAAAATTGTTACAGCGTAGATAAAAAGCATTTTATTAAATTCGAAGAGTTCGGAAGTCGACTTTGTCATAATTAATGGAGTAACGAAAAAAAGCAGGCTGTAAAAAAATTGGATAATCTGATCAATCATTATGCTTAATTTAATGGAATTTTTGAAAAAAATCAAGCTTCCTTTTTTTGCTAACTTTGAGATTTATTTTGATTTAGGGACGTCGATCACCAAAATGGCTATTAAAGACAAGGGAGTAATTTTGAGAGAACCGTCTTTCCTGGGATATAACAGCCGGATTAAAGACTACTCTTTTACCGGAACTGAAGCAAAAACTATTTTGGGGAAAACTCCCGATTTTATCCGGGTGATAAGACCTATTGTCAACGGAGTTATTTCGGATTTTGACGCTGAGGTTTTTTTACTGCGGAAATTTTTGGAAAGATCAGCTTATCTTTATACGGGAAATAAAATTATTAAACCGATGATGACAGGAATTGCCTGTGTCCCATCAATTGCAACAGAAATCGAACAAAAAGCCGTTAAAGAAGCTCTTTTGAAAATTGGAATGTCTCAAGTCTTTCTTGTGGAAAGGCCTTTGGCAACGGCCAGTGGGGCGGACTTAAATATTTTTTCCCATGAACCGACTTTGGTTGCCGATTTAGGCGGTGGATTAATTGAACTGTCTGTAGTTGGCTCGGGTGGAATTCTTTCCCAAAAAACTTTTAAAAACGCCGGAGATCAAATGAATAAAGTTATATTTAATTATGTTTACCTAAAATATGGAATAATCTTAGGCGAGGCAACCTGCGAACAGCTAAAAATCGAGCTTTTGAACTTTAATAATGCCGAAAAAACCATTGTCATCAGGGGTAAATCTTTGGAAAGCGGGCTGCCTAAATCAGTAAAGATAAAAAGTTCTGATATTAACGAAGCACTGCTTACCAATTTTAACCAAATTATTGATGGAATTAAAGAGTTGATTGAAACATCTGCCCCGGAGGTCGTCGACGAGGTAATGAAAAAAGGGGTTGTTTTAACGGGCGGCCTATCAAGAATTCCGGGAATCGACAAGTTTTTTGAAAGAGAATTAAAGATGACAGTTTACTGCAGTGATAAATATGAATACACGACGATCAACGGTCTGATTAAATTAACTGCCAATGAAGAAGCTTTTTCAAAGATTATAATTACCTAAAAACCGTTCAATGAAGTTTAAATCCGAAATCCTTGCGGAGTTGGCTAAAAAGATGATTTTGAGGGTAAATTGCGGAGAGTATAAAACAAAGAAAATTATCTCAAAAAGAATTTTCTTATGACAAATTTAAAAAAAGCATTAAATGTTTTTTTTCATTCTTTTAACCATATTGTTAATCCCTATTAATCCTGATCCAATCAATACAGGTGTTAAAGAAATTAAACAACCAGCTTCATAACCTATTCCTAACTTATGGGCAACTACTTGTCCTGCTACTAATAATCCAGCTAAAATTGTTGCACCAACTATTTCTGTTTTTATTGCTACCATGGTGTAATTATATCATATGTGGGACAATGTTGGAATTTTTTATCTCTAAACAATGTCTATCCTTACGGACTGGAGTTAATGGAATATATGGAGAATATTGCGGTTGCTTTTACCATCTTGACACCGATCGTACAAAGATGGTAATATTTTTATACGAGTAATAAAAAGGCTGTTGGTTCTATAAATTATGGGGTATTAACAAAAGGCATACTGATGTATTTTGCTGACATCTTGACATCTGGTTACTCATCTATCCAGAATCGAAAAGGAGCGAACCTTTCATTATTGATAGATAATCTGCAGGATTTATTAAAGACAATAAATAATTATCAAGTCAAAAAAACTAAAGTTCTCAGAGCTTTAAAAAAACTCGAAAAAAACGAGGTTTTAGACATTCAGGAAAATGATGGGAAAGTGACTGTATATTTAAAAAATGAAAATCACCCAAAAATTATTGAATATTCTATTAAAATTCTTCTCGATTTTAAAAAGAAAAATAAACAATGGAATGGAAAATGGTTTTTAGTATTTTTTGATGTTCCGGAAACTCAAAGAAATAAAAGAGATTATCTCAGAAGATATCTTATAAAATTGGGGTTTTACCAATATCAAAAGAGCGTGTATCTATTTCCATATGAATGTGAAAAAGAAGTAGAATTAATAAAGAGAATTATTGAAGGGGCAAAATATATGAAATATATAGTCGCAGAAAAAATTGAAGATGAATTAAAAGCTAAAGAGTATTTTAAATTACCATCTTAGCTCGATCGTACAAAGATGGTATATAAGTCATAATTAGAAGACTTTTGTTATAATAATTATAATATTTTATGAATAAAATACTTATTAAGGGTACTCCAGCCAGTTTAGGAACTGTAAAAGGTAAGGTAAAAATACTTCATAATTCGTCAGAATCTCATAAAATTAAGAAGGGAGATATTCTCGTTGTTGAAATGACTGATCCCTTATATATGCATGCAATGATGAGAGCCGGTGGAATAATTACGAATGTGGGTGGTGTATTATCTCATGCCGCCATTGTTTCCAGAGAGTTTCATATTCCTTGTATTGTTGGAACAAAAAAGGCAACAGAAGTGTTAAAGGATAATCAAATAATAGTTTTGGATGCAACGAGAGGAGAAGTTAGAGATGAGTGATACCATTCTTCAAAAAATAGGAATATCGGATAAAATTGTTCAGTTTTGGCTGAAAAAAGGATTAAAGATCAGTTACCCAATGTTACAAAATAAAAAATATTATAGATCGGAAGATGGTTTTGCCTTTGTTGAAAATGGAGACAAATATGTAGTTTTTTTATCGAAAAAAGAAAAAGATCTTTATACAAAATATCCGGAAATTTTCAAGAAAGACTTTTTAAGTAATATAAAATTCTATATCCGATTTATAAATTGGTTACACAGTCTTCAACCTAAAACAGATTTTCTTGATCCAGGACAAAAATTTACCTCGCTTCTTTTAATTCTTTACTTGTTTCAGAGGGGGATGGATTATCACTATTATCATTTCGATAGATATTTGGCTTACCAAAATTATCCTGATACTCCAGTTGGATATTGGTGGGATAGATTTAAGAAGTTTTGTAAAGCAATATCAGAAAGAGAGAAAGTGGACGAAAATGTTATATTGCTTCATTTGTTAACTAACGATAAAGAATCGAAAAAATTAAAAGGATTTCTTAACGATAAACAACAAGAGATACTTAAACAGGTTCTCAAAAATATAAAAATATTTGAAGATGCCCAGAAAAGTGAAGTAAAGCAAATAAAAGATTTAAAAATGAAAGAGGATATTTTATTTCGAACTGCTATTCCTATATGGAATACTTTAATGGAACTTCTAAAAAAATATCCAGATTTATTAAAATCAGAATGTCAATCTAAAATACCTAAAATAACCGAAGGTCACCCACTTATTATTACAAGATTGATATTGTCTCCTGAAGGATTAAATTATTTTCAGCAAGATATTTTTAATATGTTTGAGAATGAAATTAAGAGATGGATCTAAAAATAGCGGTTGCTTTTTGGTTTTTTATTTTATAAAATTTAAGTCTGCTCAATTTTGTTGAGTAGTTTTTTTGCACTTTGACAATTTATTTGTTTTCTTTGCCAATTTGAATTTTTTATTTAGTCTTTTGATAATCGGGTTAGGATTAATCCACGATAAAGGTTTGTGCTTTTATCGGGATTTTTTTAAGAGTTTGATCCTGGCTCAGGATGAATGTTGGCGGTGTGCCTGAGATATGCAAGTCGAACGTCTTTTCTGCCGCAAGGTGGAAAGGTAGTGGCGGACGGCTGAGTAACACGTAGGGACTTACCTCTTTTTGAAGGATAGCCCATCGAAAGGTGGGATAACACTTCATGATATGAATATCGTAAGATATTTATTAAAAGGAATAACTTCTTGAAAAGGGATGGACCTGCGGCTTATCAGATAGTTGGTGGGGTAACGGCCTACCAAGTCTACGACGAGTAGCTGGCCTGAGAAGGTGGTCAGCCAGAGGGGGACTGAGACACGGCCCCCACTCCTACGGGAGGCAGCAATCAGGAATAGTCGGCAATGGACGAAAGTCTGACCGCGCGACACCGCGTGTAGGAATAAGCTCTAACGAGTGTAAACTACTGTGATGGGGGATAAAGTTCCGCCTATGGCGGGGTTGATAGTACCCCATTAGAAAGGGGCCGCTAACTGCGTGCCAGAAGCGTCGGTAATACGTGGGCCCCAAACATTATCCGGTTTTACTGGGTGTAAAAAGTAGTGTAGGTGTCTTGATAAGTCTTGTTTTAAATACTGTGGCTCAACCATAGGAAAGGGCGAGATACTATTAAGATAGAGTTTGCTTTAGAGAAACTGGAACTCAGGGAGGAGTAGTGAAATGCGTTGATACCCTGGGGAACACCAGTGGCGAAGGCGAGTTTCTGAAAGCAGACTGACACTGAGACACGAAAGCTAGGGGAGCGAAGCAGATTAGAGACCTGCGTAGTCCTAGCCCTAAACGTATGCTTGCTAGCCGCATTTTCTACCATTAGGTGGGAGGTGTAGCGAAGGTAACCCGTTAAGCAAGCCACCTGGGGAGTACGGCCGCAAGGTTGAAACTCAAAGGAATTGGCGGGGAGGCACACAACCAGTGGAACATGTGGTTCAATTCGAAACGAACCGAAGAACCTCACCAGGGTTTGACATGCTATCGTACATTCTGCTAGAAATAGTGGGAAATCCGCAAGGATGATAGCACAGGTGCTGCATGGCTGTCGTCAGCTCGTTCCGTGAGGAGTACCCTTAAGTGGGACAACGAGCGCAACCCTTATCTTGTGTTATATTTGTCACAAGAAACGGTCCCGACTTAGTCGGGAAGGAAGGCGGGGCAGACGTCAAGTCAGCATGGTCCTTATGCCCTGGGCTACACACATGTTACAATGGATAAGAACAACGGGTCTTGCCACGAAGCAATTCGGAGCAAATCCCTGAAATTTATCCTCAGTGGGGATTGAGGTCTGCAACTCGACCTCATGAACACGGAATTGGTAGTAATCGCGGATCAGTCATGCCGCGGTGAATACGTTCTTGCCTCTTGCACACACCGCCCGTCAAGCCAACAAAGTCGATGATATTTGAATCCCGATTTAATCGGGAGAGAATATTACCGGCGATGGGGGTTAAGTCGTAACAAGGTAACCGTTCTGGAAGGAGCGGTTGGATCACCTCCTTTCTAATTTTTTTCGATTTGTAAAAAAATTAGTCCGTCATATCTCGGATATGAATGACTTTAAACAAATTTTCCTAGCCCGATTATCAGACTAAATTTAACGAATAGATTTTGGTAGAGGATTGGAGACAGCACCAACTACATTAGCGGGAAAATACCGGTAAAAAACATTGCCAATAATACTCTCTATTGTTACGGCACAAAATTCTCTTGAGTCGGACGATCTTGGCCGATTATCACCCATGACAAAAAGATAACCTTGAGAAACTGTGTAGGGAACACCATTTTTAATGCAGCCGCCTTCCCAAAGATTAGTGGTTGCGGCAATGTAATTTTCAGTTAACTGGTTGTTATTAACTTTTACTACACCGTCGGTAATCGTGATAATATCACCGGGCAAACCAATAATTCTTTTTATGTACTCTATGTCAGGATTTTTTGGTGATTTAAAAACAACGACATCACCCCGTTCTAACTTTCTAAACTTATATGTAATTCTGCTGGTCAAAATATAATCACCTGTATGAAAAGTATTATCCATTGAGGCGCCTTTTACTAGATTGGGGGTCAGAATAAAAAGATAGACAACGATGAACATTGATCCGATAAAAACCACTGTTTCCAGAATATCCATGAAAAAATCTATAATCACTTTGGCAATCTTCATAAGCAATCATTGTAAAAAAAACGTCTAAGTTTTACAAGTGATTTTTGTATAATTATTATGCGGACTTGTAGCTCAATGGTTAGAGCGCTTCATTCACATTGAAGAGGTTAGAGGTTCGAGTCCTCTCAAGTCCACAATTTTAAATCTGCTATATTTAAGTTATGATGTTGGAAAAAAAAGACAAGGCTATAAGTTTAATTGAATTGTTGATCGTTGTATCAATATTGGGGGTCCTATCGGTACTTATAGCTATTCCTATTTCCGCCCAACTCCAAAAAGCCCGTGATGCCAGACGTAAGATAGACGTTAATATTGTTCAAAGTGGCCTTGAAGAGTACTATGATTCGACGGATTGTTATCCGGAAAGACTCCCAGAATGCGGAAAAGAATTTATTCTTGGAGAAAGTAATATTATTCAGGAAATTCCCTGTGATCCAAAAAATAAAACTTTTTACCCATATATAACAACCGGTGAAAATTGCAGTCCATATTTTAAACTTTACGCAAAACTTGAAAGAAGTGACGATCCAAATATTAAAATGACAGGATGCGAATACGGATGCGGACCAAACTGTGCTTATAATTTTGGAGTTTCAAGCCCAAATGTGTCTTTGGATTATTGTGAACCTCCAATAACTCCAAATCCAACAGAAATACCAAGCTCGACCCCCAAGCCGCCGACACCAACTCTAACCGTTACTCCAAAACCAACATCTACACCTACTCCAACCCCTATCCAATATGTCTGCGCTCCAGCCGCCGGCCCAAATCCTGAAGGTCAATGTGAACCGTTTGCCATTCCGACCCTAAGTGAATGCCCAAAAATTTACCCCAATGATCCAACCTGTAAATACGAGTGCTATTTAAAAACAAACCGTTGCAAAACTTCCAAGGGAAAATTTAAAAATTAATTCTTTTTTTGCATTAAGGCGTTTAAAAAGGTAGAAGATGAAGCGAATTTAGCATTTTTATCGGTAAATAATACTTCCAACGCAGCTAGTCCGGCTAAAAGAGCTACTTTTCCTTTGTACTGTTCGTCTTTACCGCGTAAACTATTATCAACTAATTCTTTAAAAGCTGCCAAAATTCCGTCTTTTGTTTGTGTAGCAACTGTTTCATAAAATATATTTTTTGGATTCTTTGGATCATAGTGTTGACCATCTTCTGTTGTTAAATGAGGTAAATTATCACGTAAAACAGATTGTGCTTTTTCTTCAACGACCTTTCTGTAACTATTATCAAAATCATCGGAAATACTCAGATCGGCCAGTAATTGTGGTGTAAAAATATCAGGATTTACCCTTAAAGCTTTTCCTTTCTTTTTGGTAACTGTTTCGGTAAAATTTAAAAAATCTTCATATTTTTCGCCGAATAAAGTCGCCGGGTTTTCAATTAATTCTTTTCTTTTTTCAGGCAACATGGCCGTTGGCGTGTCCAAAACTAAAATTTCAAGAGGATTTGTACCTAATTTACGAGCAACCTTTTTTGCTGTTTCCCATTTAGTTATACTATTATGCCAATCAAAAAAACGGGGAAATAAACAATTAAAAGCAACCGATAACAGACCTATCGAATCAAATCCACAATTTTGATAACTTTCTATAACTTTGGTTCTATTTGGTGATAATCTTCTATCCATATTTATTAAGCAGATTTTCTTTTTTTATAGATTATAAAGACGATTAATGCGAAGATTAAGATAATAAATAAATACTTCAAAGATTTATTTTTTGAAATTGTCTGGATTCCTTTGACCAAACCGGCGTTAATTACCGTTGCCGTTGGAGTCGGTTCTTCCTCTGCTAATTTTGCCGATTCAGTAGCCGCTCCCAGGACTCCTGCTTCAAATCCAGCTGGAACTCCTTCAATAAATCCGCCGGCTGGAGAAGCGGATAATTCATTGGAAAAATCACCTGGTGCACAACCATTGCCCGCTCTTACCTTGAAATAATAGGTTGTTCCTCCTGATAGACCGTCAACCGTGTATGAAGTTGTAGCCGATCCGCCAACATTAGGATTGCCGTAAGTTTGCGCGCCTGAGGAAGTACCAAATGTCATAAGATAATATGAGATCGGGTCGGAGGCTTTTGACCAAGTCAAAGTGACGCTGTTTACTCCGGCCACCGCGCTTAATAAAGTTGGAGCATTACCTGGTTTTGTGTCATTACAAACCGGGGCCGTGGCTCCGGCAACAGTTCCTCCACCTCCACCACTACTTGGAGTGTCGGTCTTAAAACTATTTTCAACGCTGATTGTCTCAGGTGAGCCATGGGAAATGGTTCGATAGTAATAAGTTGTTCCCGAAGTTAAACCTGTTATACCCACCGCGTGGGAAGTTACCTTTGTCGAATCTTCAATCGTTGAATTGGCATAATCATAGTTAGGAGCCGCTCCCAAAACCGAATGAGAAACCGTGTCATAGACGACTCTTGAAGTAGAGAGATCATCGGTTGTCCAAGTAATGGTTGTTGACGTTGTACCGACAAAAGTTGATGTTTCGGAGGAAATAACCGGGGCAATGCCGTAAGTTTCCGTCATCACATCACTGGTATTACCTGCGACGTCAGTCACGACTGCCTTCAAAACCGTATTGGACCCTATCAAAATCGAAGCGCTATAGACTGTTCCAACAGTTCCAGAAGGAGTCGTTTCGTCAATCGTATAACGAATTTGGGATAAGGTTTCTGCAGTTAAAGATACTGTTTGGTCACTATTGTAATCTCCACCGGCTGGATTTGCACTTGGTACAGTCGGAGCAGCTTTATCAGTTGCTATTTTTTCTATAGTGGCAAGTTCATTATCTGCCATATCATGAGTACTGTTTAAATCATTTGAGTTTAGATATCTTATTGTTGGAGTTGTGTTTACATCATAAGATAACCCTTCAGTAATGGAAAGAAGTAGAATGTCATCGTCATCAACGCTACCGGTATCAATCGCTTCTCCGCCATAATCAACCACGTCCCAGCCATCTGCATTACCTTTACTAAGGCTGATATCTTTTATATCTTCTGAAAAAGTTAATTTAATGGCATCAATTTTCCCATTGCCATTTACATCTTGGGTTTCTGCAGATAAAATTACAGGTAATGCTCCGTCTGAAGTCACTGTAGATAATGAAGCCAGTTCATTTCCAGCTGTATCGTGGGTGCTTACTTCTCCACCGGTGGCAAAATAAGTTACCGTTGGCGTATTACCGCTGTCTGGAGTTGGACCTTGACCAAAACTAAGTAATAATATGTTGTCATTTGGTGTATCACCGGTTCCGATTGATTCACTGCCAGCTGGATCGGCAACATCCCAACCATCAGCACCTTCGTTAAGTTGAGAGTCATTGATACTTTCGTTAAAAGTTAATTTCATCGCATCAATCTTTCCATCGCCATTTAAATCTTGTGTTTCGGCTGATTGAACCGTGGGAGGAGTCGTATCTATTAGGGCTGAACCATTACCAGAGGTTGAAGAATTACCGGCGGTGTCAAAGGCCCTCACTTTTCCATACCATGTTCCATCAGGAAATAAAGGAGTTAAACCTGGAATTGTAAAATTTGTGGTACCGGCTCCTAAAACACCTGAGCTATTTGCTTCTTCGCCAAGAATAGTATCCCAGAAGAAAATATAGTGGTCAAGGTAGGTGTCAGTTGCAGCTGTCCAATTCCAAGTTGGGGTGTTATCGTTGGTTGGCGTGGTCGTGGCCGGCGTCCCCGGTGTGGTCGGGTTTGTTACGTCATAAGTTACATCACTTACAACTGGACTATTTTCAGTATTCCCAGCTGTGTCAGTTGCCTCTGCCTTAATATCATAAACTCTTTCATCTGGTGGTGTCCAATTAAAACTCCACTCAAATAGCTCATCTTCGTCATCATTATCTAGTTGAGAATCAGGTATTTCAACCCAAGGATTTTCTTCTCCTTCAGTGACTGATTCTCTATAGTAAAACCTTACATAAGAAACTGTGTCTAAAGATGAGTCAGTAGAGCTTCCTTCAATATTAATTGAACTATTCCAAAAGCTACTATTTTCAGGAGAGCTAAATGTAGAAACAGGAGCTTGAGAATCAAAACTTATTTCAAATTGAGAAGCTTCTTCATTTCCGTTTCCTGCACTGTCTTGAGCTACTAAAGCAGCTATATCAACAGTCACACCTCCATCAGATAAAGGTGTAACATCAAAATTATAAGTATCTCCGCTTCCTGAAAAGTTATCAGCAGATCCGTTTCCAACTGCAATATCTTCAACAACAAAGTCAGTTACATTTTCACTAAATATAGCAGTCATTGGAATAGGAGATATATTTGTTGGACTTGTAGCTGTTGAGCTAATCGATACGGTTGGAGCTGTGTTATCAACCGTCACTGTTATATCTTTGGTATTAATTCTTCCTGAATTATCTTCAGCTCGAGCTCTAAGAATATAACTACCATTTGCTAAGCCAGTCGTATCCCAATCGGTTGAATAAGAAGAACTTGTATCCTCAATTATCGTAACAAAAGTGCCACCTAAAGGCTGATAGCGAAAACGAACGAATTTTAATCCTGACCCAACATCATTAACATTGACTTGTAAATTAACGACTCCTGATAAAATTGCTCCATCCAGAGGATTGACCCATGAATTGGTTGGATTGGCTGCATCGATCCAAAAAGGACCATAATGAGTGCTGTCTGACCAATTACCAGCTCCATCCAAAGTTCTTATATGAAAATAAACAGATTGACTGGTTGGCCTATTAGTACTTGTAGTCGACGTATTTGTTCCTTCGGAAATCGTATCTGGATTGGTAATTAGATTTAAATCCCAAAGATAAGAATATCCAGCAATTCCTGATGGATCAGAAGCGCTCCAAGAAGTATTAATTGTCCTGTCTGAATTCCATGTGCTTAAAGTATGACTGGAAGAAGTAATACTTGGCGCATCAGGTGGCGTCGTATCAATAACTAATGGTCCCACATTAACAGTTGAAGTAATATTTCCAGCATTATCAATGGTTCTTAAATTAAAGTACCAATCTCCATCAGTTAAATCTAAACTGGTCACTCCAATGGTATTTTCTTCTAAATCTTTTATTGAATCTGGCGTTTCAATGGCTCCTTGGCTAAAAGAGTAAGAATAACCATCGACGCCCGAACCGCCGTCAGTTGCTCCATTAGGAGATTCTGCCAACGACCAAGCCATATTAATTGTTTTATCTGACGTTGGCAATGTACTGTGGCTGGTCGAATAAACGTCAAGTGGGTCAGTTGGTGCTAAAGTATCAACTGTCCATGTATTTGATGCAGGTGTTAAGTCGGGATTTCCAGCCGTATCAGTCGCCTTAACATCAAATGTATGCGATCCCTCGCTTAATCCATTGTAAGTTTTTGGGCTTGAACAAGAAGAAAATCCTCCATTGTCAATTTGACATTGAAATGTAGAAGTTTCATTTGCACTAAAAACAAAAGTGGCTGATGTGTTTGAAACATATCCTGTTGGTCCAGAATCTATTGTGGTATTTGGTGCAGTTGTATCGACCGTCAAAGAACCGCCAGGCGATTCTGAACTAGTATTTCCAGCATTATCCTGGGCTGTGACAAAGAAATTGTAGATACCTTCTCCTAGGCTAGTAATAAAAGATGCAACATTGCTTCCTGTTGAAGTTAAAGCTACAGTTGTAGTCCCAGTTATTCTGTAAAGATAATTTTGTATACCGGAAAGAGCATCCGTAGCTGCTGTCCAAATCCAGTTTTGAGCAGTTGAATTATTAGTTGGACTACTTGTTGATGGTGTCCCAGGAGCGTCTGGAGCAGTTGTATCCTTAATTATTCCAGCAACATTATTTGTTCCAACGTTTCCTGCAGCATCAGTATCTTTTAAATATAATGTGAACGTTCCTTCACTCAAAACCGCGAATCCAGTTATATCATTTAAAGTAGTTGTGCCACTAATACATGCAACCCAAACAGAATTATCAATAGAACATTGAGCATTTGTTAATTCATTGTCTGTAAAAGTAATTGCATAATCAGCTTTTACTGGTTGTGCTGCTATTGGAGCAGTTATGGCAACTGTTGGAGGAGTATTGTCAATAGTTATCGCGCTAGAAGAAACATTAGTGTTGTCCCAGTTATAAACATTGTCTGTTACTCCAAGATTTCCACCAACAATAACATAAAATGTCCCATTTCCAGCAGGAACAGTTATATCGCCATCGCAGTCGTTTCCAAGATCTGCGAGTAATGTATCAACACCAAAATCATAGGTGGTATTTGTAGACCAGTAAGAATTGCATTCGGCCACTCCTGTAAGGGCATCTGTACCATCCGAAGTAACTGTTATTGTTGATCCGCTTTGGACATTGTAATGATTCAAGGAAACCGTGCTTATTGTTGGAGCTGCGTTGTCAATATAAACATTAAAAGAAACTTGTGCTGTATTTCCAGCATTATCGTAGCAATGAACATGTTGTGGATTTGATATGCTGTCCATATTTGAACCAACGCCCACGTTGTATGAAGATGCGTACGGGAATGTTAAATCGCTTCCTCCACCAACGCCTCCGAGTCCAATATTAATCGTATCGAAAACTACACTTTGCACTCCAGATCCGGAATCAGTCGCTGGCGAAGTAATTGTGAATATCGCGTCTGATCCCAAGTTGGGTCCAAAATATATATTTGTTCCAATAGTATAAATATTTTCAGGATGTGTCCCTTCAGTAACTGTGAAGGAATCACATGTTGGCGGCGTTTTATCAATTTTTACTTGATTTACAGCAGTTTTTATTGTTTCAGAATTTCCTGCTTTATCTTTAGAAAAATATTTTACGGTATAAACTCCATCAGTTGTAAAAGTTATTGTTGTACCTTGCAAAGAGCTTGTTGTTGGTGTGCTTCCGTCTGTAGTGTAATAAGTTGCATCACAACCTGCTCCTGTTCCATCATCGCAACTTAATGTTATAATTTGGTCTGTCTTATGCCAATTTCCATCAATATCGTCTGATGTTGTTGGTGCTATATTATCGACTATGAAAGTTGCGCCGGAAGTTGGAGTTGATGTGATAATATTAGCGGCTGGTGAATTATCAGTACCTACTGAAAGAGTTACCGTGACTAGACCATTTCCGGCACCGACCCAATACCCATATTCATAATGCTGCGAAGACATCCTAGTCATATCTGCTGCTGCAACTGTATTTGCTCCAGAAAGAGCAATCTTAGTTATGGGCACTAATGACATATCTTCTGAAAATTGTGCATGTATTGTTTGATATTGACCTTCATGGACTCCTCCACTATTTGAATATGTTATAGTGGCTGTTGGCTTCCGGCCATCAGCTATTGCTTGTGTAATAGGAACTAATGAGGTGAGAGTATCTGATCTTACAATTCCCGCGCCTAAATCAACCGTACCTGTTGCTAAAGTCCAATCGAGACCCCCACTATATGTCAATACTATCGTGTTTGTTCCTGTACCCGAGATGCTGTCAACAGTTGCTGGATTCGAAACTACTAAGTTTGTGAAATCTCCAGCCACACAATTGACTGCTGTATTAAAAACAATAGTCACTTCGGTAGAGCTTGTAACTTTTGCAGAGCTTACTGTTGGAGGCAGCGTATCAACTGTCCATGTACTTGATGCAGGTGTTAAATCAGTATTTCCAGCTGTATCAGTTGCTTTAACATCAAATGTATGCGATCCCTCGCTTAATCCATTGTAAGTTTTTGGGCTCGTACAAGAAGAAAAACCTCCACCATCAATCTGACATTGAAATGTCGACGTTTCGCCAGCACTAAAAACAAAAGTGGCTGAATTACTATTAACTAATCCTGAAGGGCTCGAATTTATAGTTGTTTCTGGAGGAGTAATATCTTGGTTAACCGTAATCGTAAACGTTCTAGAATATGTATTATTTAAAGATTGTCCATCATCGGCAATTACTGTAATTGTCACCGATCCAAATTGATTAGTTGCCGGTGTATATGTCAGCGTTCTTGTAGAGCCGGACCCGGAAACCGAAGGATTTGGAACAATAGTTGGATCGCTTGAGGTTGCGCTCATGGTGATTACTTGACCTGATTCATCCGATGAACCTGGTGAAACATTAGTGATAGAGAGATTTTGTGATGAAGAATTTTCGTTAACACCTTGATTGGCAATCGCATCAAACGACGGAGGATCATTTATAGAGTTGACGGTTATATTAACAGTTGCTGTATTACTGTCTACCGTAACGTCATTGGCTTTAAAAGTAAACAAATCTGAACCGTTATAATCCATTGAGGGAGTATAGGTAATTAAATTACCAGACACTGTTCCTAATGTTCCGTGAGTTGGTACTGAAACAATAGAATAGGTTAACGAATCAGTATCAGCATCGGTAGCAGATAAAGTAATTATTTTCGGTGTGTCTTCATTAGTAAGGACAGATTGGTCGTTAGCCACTGGAGGCGCATTGTAATAAACCTTTACTTGGATTTGGTCAACACGAACTATTTGATCCAGGCTTCCTAATGGGTGTCGTTGAGCAGAATAGGCAACACCAAAATCACTGGCATTTATCTGTGCGGCAGTCAATGATAAACCCCACAAGTCAGAAGCAGATCCATACGTTGTTACAGCATCTGTTGTATTGTTAAAATATGCAGCAAGCGCTTTATTGTCTCCAACAATACTTCCACCTATCACAAGTCTCACTGAACTATCTTTACTCGCATTTGTGTGACTTACATCCACGCTTTTTTCAACCAGTGCCTCAATGCCCTCAATAACGGCATCTGTGGGAATGGATAAACCAAATCCGTTTGCTATAAGGTTCTCTGACGTTGCCCCGAGGGTGAACGTAACAGTAGCCCAGGCGTTATTTGATGTGTAGATATTGCCTGTGTTTAACCAAGCAATGCCTGTTGTGTCAACAGCGGAGACAGAAGGGCTAGCAAGGACAAAAACGGTAAAGTGGTCAAGGCCGGTAATGGTGATTGTTTCTGATTTGACTTCTTTCGGTTCGTCAACTACCTCGGCGTTGGTTACCACTTCGTCAACCGTTTCGCCGGATTTGACTTCGATAGTTTTACCTTTGGCGCTTTCTGGAACAGGCAGAGTTAGATCATAGGTAAAAGTACCGTCGGCCATGTCCGAAGTAATATCGTAGGCGGTATCGGAAAAGGCGCCAAGATCTGCTTGCTGTTCGGCAGTTAATTTAACTTCTTTTATAGTTAGCTTGCCGGGATTTTCAGGAAGTTTTGTAAAAGTAACTGTGACTTTGTTATTTTGCGGGGCTTGGTAAGTTTGATTTAAAGAAACAACCCCTGCTGTTGTTTCGGATCCATCAGAATTAGTTTGCCAGAGAGAAATCACCAGCTTAGCACTCTCTTGACTCTCTGTGGTCACGGTGTCTATGATGTCAACCGGAGGCGAAGGGACAGAAGGTGCTTCGGTTGGTGCTAATGTTGGGACTTCGGTTGGAGTAACTGTTTCAACCGGTGTGACTTCGATCGTTGGTGAAACTTCAACGGTTGGGGTTGGTGTTGCAACTTCAATGGTTGGCTCAACTGTTGGTTCGGTTGTTATTTCTGGTGTAACTGTTGGGGCCTCCTCCGTTAAAACTTCGGCGGCCGAAATCGGGGTAACTGTTTCTTCCTGCGCTTTTACTGGATAAACAGCCGGAGCGACTAATAAATAAGGAGTAAAAGAATTTACTAAAAGAAGCACGCTGGCAAAAGCAGAAATAACTTTCTGAAGAATCTTTTTTTTAATTCTCATTGTTTAGACCTTATTGACAAGATCAGGAGTATTATATAATGACTTGTTCAAAAAGTCAAATTAATTTTTTTTCGCAGATTTTCTGGCAGAGTCTCGGGCATTATCCCGAATAAGAATTATCAGAGTAATAATAGCCAACCCTCCGGCTATAAAAGGAACTACTCTAACAAATAAATCCATATTACTTTTCTAAATTATAATGTAGATATAATATAAAAAGCGTCACGATTATACCTACTATAAATAAAGGTGTGTAATAATAAGTCTCCATATTTATCTTTTTACCAATTCTAATGAATAATAAATCATTACTATAGTTAGTATAGTTACCAATGACATTGATGTCAATAAATAACTATCTATTCCTGCTTTAGAAATTATTGGAGCAATTATTCCAATCGAAATAATTGCAATCGATAAATTAATTAATCCTTCTGAGATTAATCTTCTTTGATTTAAATTTAATTTAATTTTTTTCATTTCTTCAAAATTTTCTTTCTAAACAAATATCCGATTCCACCCAGCATCAACGAGGTTATCGATGGCCAAATATAATCCCAAATAGTTGACGATTTTTTCATTTCTTTTTTTGCCGCTGTTTGCTTAGTTGCCTCAATAGTTGGAGTAATCAGTTCTTCTTGACTTGACGATATTCCCAAAACTTCTGGTAATGAATTAGTTGACTTTAAAATAATTGTTG
Source organism: uncultured Gammaproteobacteria bacterium (assembly GCA_964396395.1). GTDB lineage: Bacteria > Patescibacteriota > Microgenomatia > UBA1406 > GWC2-37-13 > GWC2-37-13. Next base: position 30,969 of record CAYNFC010000009.1, read on the forward strand.
GAACTAAAGTAGCTATTTGAGCCGCAGTAGGCGAAGGTACTGAAGTCGGAGCCACTGTTGGAGCTACGGTTGGAATAGTTGTTGGAGTTTGCGTCAGTGTTGGGATAAGAGTTGGAGTAATAGTTGGGGCCGGGAAGATAGAAAGAGCCGTTTGATTGTTATATAGTATATTATAGTCGTCTATTTGAGATAAGGCTGGTGATTGGGTAATTTCTCCATTAATACTTTCCCAGAGATCGTTATTTTCCGAAATCTGACCAACAACTATTTCGTATTTGCCCTGATCAACTCCTTGAATTTTTAAGTCATAACTCCCCGATTGCGCATCAGGAATAAAAATAATTCCATCTTCTTCTATATATGGACTACTATTAAACTCGACCGTCATCGTAGCTGGAGACTTAATTAAAAAGATTAAAGAAGAAGAAATTTTTGTTGCTTGTCCTTCGACTATTTGATCGCCGCTAAAATTAATGTTTAATAAACCTAATATTTTTTTTATTGCTTCTTTTTTGAAAATAATTTCTCCATGATCAAAATTTAATTTTTCCGAATCACTGTCCTGAGAAGCACTTTTACTTAAAATTGTATAATCTCCTAAATCAAAATACGACTCTATAGGTTTTCCGTCCGGGTAATTTCCTAATAATTGATCAATAATATTTTGAGGTTCAACTATGAAACCTGCCGAAGTGTTTTTATCCTTTTCTCCATAAATTGCCGTAAATACCGGAAAAATATCTGAAAAATTTTGATTGTAGACTGATAAAAAACTATTTTTAATTGTCAAACTATCAATTGAGATTTCATTCCCTAATGAGTCTTTCAAAAAATTAAAGGTTGGAAATAAATCTTTTGCCACCGGAAATTTATCGGAAATTGTTACCCGATCGCTTTCCACCTTTGATTTATTCAAAATTAAAATAATTTTTTCCGCTAACCATAAAAAAGTATTGTCACGATCGATTTCCCCCGCCTCAAGCGGTTTGTATACCTGGACTACGCCCTGATGAGGTGAGCCGACTGTTATAACTTGATTAATTTTTTCTTTATAATTTTGAGTGAATATTCTCGCGATTAACCCGCCCAGCGAATGACCGACTAAATTTATTTTCTGATCAGGATTGTTATTCCAAATTTTCGTTTGAAGAAAATTATTTAAATCATCTTTTGTTTTATCTACTGACTGACGCCAGTCATAAGGAAATAAAAACAGATTAACATTTTCTTGATAGCCGGTATTTTTCAAAGTATTTATTAAACCGTTATAATCTTTGACAAAATTTTGCAACTTCCAGGCAGAATAATCCACTGTTTGATTGTGCAAAATTGCGTCCTGATTCCAGGAAGCCATAAAGCCGGGAATAAGAATTATAGGGTTTAGGGCGTAGGGGGTAGGGGTTAGGGTAGGAATTGCAGTCGGAGTTGCCGTAGGAATTAATGTTGGCATCGGCGTTGATGTGGGTGTCGGTGTTGCCGTAGGAGACAGGCATGCCTGTCCCGTGCACGCCAAATTTAATCTCCAACGAGAATCGCTTCCTAAACCTGAATAATATAGTTTTAAGCCACTGTTATCGTTTAAAACTGACGGAAAAATCATGTGTTTCTGGTCGTAGCTTTTATCTTTAACCAACAGATATCCCTGATCTTCAAATACGGAGTTACAATTCAAAGGAAGGATACTTTTTGCCAATTTTATTCCGCTGCTGTCCGATTGATGCGTAAATAAGTAAAGGTCATTATTTTCGCTATAAGGAAACGGTCCGTCGCTTCCATAAAGAAACATCTTGTCATTGGGGCAACGTTGCCAGGAAACCAAATCATCGGAGTAAGCTAACTTAATTTTGAAACCATCGCCTCCCCAAGCACCAAAAAACAAGTAAGTCCGATTGTCCTGAGTGAAAGGATGCCCGGCAAAGACGCCTTTTTTTTCGGAATCATTATTTATGCTGGGTTCTATCACTGAAGAGAAATTTGGAGAACAGTTAAAATCAAAGTCGCAAACGCTTGAATAAATTCTATAGATACTATTACTGTCATACCGGGTAATAAATAATAGATAACCTGTTTGAGTTTTCAAGACTCTTGTATTTGATAATTCAACTCCTGTATTTAAAATCTCTTTTTTCATCTGCCAATCAATGCCATTGGCGGATTCAAAATAGCCTAAAGAATAATAGGTTTCCGGAGGTCGATTGATAACAAAAATTCCCTTATAAATATTGCTGTCTTTAAAAATATTTGCCTGGAGTTGGCTAACGTAATTATTAATGTAGGAAACCGGAAGGGGATTCTCAGGAGCTTTTTCAAACTGAAAAGCCTCTGTATTTTTGGTTATAAACAGAAAAGCCGAAAAAATTAAAAAAAGTGAGATAAATTTTAAAAATATTTTTTTCATGCTTTTTGTACGGGTCGGGTATTCCGACCCCTACATTATGAACTTTATTCAGCCTGTTAAATCCCGTTAAATTTAATAGTATTTAACTGGGATAAATTTATTTCTATTTAACAGGCTAAACTTTACAAACTCATAGATCCACCGCTTATAACCTACAAAGTCAGATTTTTGGAGCGTCTAATCAGGATTTTTTTGACGATAGATACCCGACTTTGATGAAGCTGAGCCAAAGTACAAAACCGATAATATTTTGAGTTACTACTAACCAAGAAGGAGTGATTTTGCAACCAATACAGAATAACCAAAAATAATAAAAAGAAAGTAAATAAACACTGATTAAAATAATTAAGGATAAATAGTTTTTAGGTTTAATAAGAATTAGAAACGGAATAATCCAGGTAAAATACTGGATAGAAAAATTTGTAGTAAAAATGAAAAAGAAAAATAGAAGTTTAAGAATATTTTTTATTAGGTTTTTTTCTTTATTTAAGTAAGAATAGACAAAAAAACAAACTAAAAATATTAAAGTCGTAAACTTTTGTATTAAGATTCTTTGTTTTCCTAACATAACCCATGGTCCCCAGACGGCCCACAACCCCTGATAACTGATTAATGTTTTTCCAACATTAATCAGAGAGGTTTTAAATAACCAAAAATAAATAATCGTAGGTAATATAGGAAAAAACATAATTAAAATAATTAATAAACCCCATTTGTCATTCCCGCGCAGGCGGGTATCCAGACTAAATATACCTTTTAGTTTTCTGATTATTGGGATAACAAATATAATCGGCCAGGTTTTTGTTAAGATCGCAAACGAAAAACTTAAAACAGATAATAATTCTTGTTTTTTATTTAATAAATAAATCGCCAGAAGAATAAAAAATACTGGAATAACATCAAACTGCCCGTGCAAAGTCGTAATTAAAATTGTCACCGGGTTAATCGCATAAAGAAAGGCTGTTCTCAGGTTTTTTTTTGAAAGCCTGTAGACTAGGTTGAGGATTCCTAAGTCAAATATAATATTTATAAACTTTATAATCGTTATAACGATTATCTTTGATCTTCCTAACCAAACCGCCATCGCCTCAACATAAAGAAAAAACGGTAAATAAGGATGATGAAGATTTGCAATATCGGGATAAATATTTATTCCCTTTAAAGTTAATTCCCCAACTTGAAGATATGATTGTAAATCATAATTAGAAACATTTCTGAATAAATAAAGGCCAATTAATCTAATAATTAATGCCAACAAAAATATTTTTTTCATTGTTTATTTTTATATCATTGCAAATGATTTTTCAGTCGGTTATAACCTACAAAAATACGGAAATAGGGCGTGGAGGCGGGATTTTCAAGGCGATATACCACCTAAATATTTATTGGAAGTTGTTATAATACTCTTAATGAGTGCAAAACTATCGGTTTTGATGATTACGAAAAACGCGGCCGAGACTTTGGAGAAGTCCCTCGCTTCTGTAAAAAAGATTGCCGATGAAATAATTATTATTGATAGCAAGTCAATTGACCGGACTGTTGAAATAGCCAAAAATTATCTTGCCAAAGTTTATGTAAAAGAATTTACTGATATTGGGAAACAGAGAAGATTTGGGTTAAATAAGGTGTCCCATGATTGGATTTTAGTTTTGGATTCGGACGAAATAGTTTCAGAAAAATTAATGAAGGAAATTAAATCAAAAATAGAAAACAAGAAAATAAAAATTAACGGTTATTATATTCCCTATCAAAACTTTTATTTAAATAAGCCGCTTCAATATGGAGGGGAAAATTATATGATGTTAAGATTGTTTCGAAAAAATTCCGCTAATATGACTCCCTCTTTAATTCATGAACATTTTAAACTATCAAAAGGAAAATCGGGCCGCCTAAAAGGTAAAATATTCCATCATTCATATCGATCTTTCCCGCAAATATTTGTTAAATTTACCGATTATGGAATTCGGATGGCCAAAGAAAAATTTTTATCTGGCGAAAAATCTTCTTTTAAAAAAATTTTCATTTACCCTATTCACATGTTTTGGGCCAGATTTATTAAAGATAAAGGGTACGAAGACGGACTATTTCGAATACCATTGGATTTAGGTTTTGCCTACATGGAATTCATAACCTACGTTACGTTACTAATATTGTCATTCCCGCGAAGGCGGGAATCCAAGTCATTATGAAAACCGCCTTTATCTTTGTTTTGTATAAAACACCCAAGTTAGAAATTAATAGATTAAAAAAAGAAATACATAATATTGTAGGGGCGAATTTCAATTCGCCCAAAACCTATAAAATTTATTTCATTGACAACTCTGAGAATGGTCAAGGTTATGCGGCCGGGGTTAATAATGGTTTAAGAAAAGCCATTAATGATGGATGTGAATTATTTGTTGTAGCTAATCCAGATATCTCATTTGACTCACTTGCCCACCGAAGCCTTGGCGAAAGTGGGTTGGACTTATTGGCTGCATTCAAACACTTTGATATTTTTGGCCTGGGTATGAAACAGCAGGGAAAAATTTACTATGGAGGCATGATTGATAAATGGCGGATGAGCGGGGGATTGATTGAAAAAAAACCGAAAAACCGTTTTGTTTCTGTTGATTTTGTTTCCGGTTCCTTAATGTTTATCAAGAAAAAAGTTATCGACAAAATTAAATATCTTGATGAAAGCTACTTTATGTACTATGAGGAAGTTGATTTTTGTTACCGGGCAAAATGCGCCGGATTTAAAGTTGGTATTGATTCAAAACTATCGTATGAGCATTTAGAGAATTCTCAGGATAACCCTACAAAAGAATATTATTTATTTAGAAACAGATTAAAATTTTTATTGAAATACGGAACGCTTAAACAAAAAGTCAGGGAATTTATCAGACTGCCAAAAACTATTTTTGAAGAAATAAAAAAGCGGCCTTTTTATCTGAATTTTTTCAGTCTTAATATTTCCTCTATTGTTAATAAAATTCTTCACTTTGCTTTGTTTTTAATCTTAATTAATTATTTTAAGCCAGAAGTTTATGCTGTCTATACTTTGGCCTGGACCCAGATCGGACTGCTTTTACCGTTACTTGATTTTGGAACAACTTCCTACGGTTTAGTTCACATTAATGATTCAATTGACAAAAAAATCAGGGAGCTTTTTTCATTAAGATTTTATTTATCATTAATAACTTTTGTTTTGACAATAATTTTAGCAATTATATTCAAATATCCCTTATCTATTCTTATTCCTATCATCCTAACATCCTTTGTAATATTCGCCAATATGTTTTCCGGAACTTATTTGATTTTAAGTTCTATAAAACAAAAGTCTTATCTTGCTTCAATTGTTTCAATGATTTTTCAAATATGTCTGGTAATTTCATTAATCGCCGGAGTTTTAATTACCAAGCAATTAATGACTGTTTTTATCATAACTTTCGTTTTATACAATCTTTATTCCTTGATAAATTTTTTTCTTGTTAAAAATGATATCGGTAATCTATCTTTAAAAATTGATTTAAAACAGTGGTCAATAATTATAAAAAAATCTTTTATCTTTCTTCTTATCAGTTTATTAGCCGGATTTTATTCCAAAGCCGATGTTTTGATTTTAAATTTTTTAAAAGGTAAACAAGCGGTTGGAATTTACTCAGCCGGTTACAGATTCTTGGACGCCTTGATGTTTGTTGTCACCGCTTATAACGTCTCCTCTATGCCTTTATTTTCTAAATTAGCCAAGGAAAAAAAGAAATTAATATTTATTAATAAAATAAAAAAAGATGTCGTTTTGGTTTTCGTGATCGGTATGTTTGTTGCTTTCGGTTTTTATTTTCTTGGACCGATTGTTTTACCGATCGTATATAAAAGTGCTTATTTTCAATCAATTCAGGTTTTGCGGATAATTATTTTTGCCCTTCCGTTAATTCTTTTGACCTCGGTTTTTTTAAACTCATTATATGCTTTAGGAAAAGCAAAAACTGTTATCTATGTTTTCTTATTTCAACTAATTTTTAACATCGGCCTGAATTTATTCTTTATTCCAAGGTTCGGTTTTTTTGCCTCTGCTTATATTACCTTGTTGGGAGAAGTTATAAACACTTTGTTAACTTTTGCAGTATTAAGGTCCGTCCTGATTAAGGACGGACCTTATACAAGAGAGTCCTTATGAAAATTTCCATTGATGGGGGAGCGCTTAACCTAAAAAATAATCAGCGATTCGGAACCTCGGTTTTTTCTGAAAATTTAGTCGCCGCTCTAAAACTATACGATAAAAAAAATCAATACGTTGTTTATACTTTTAAAAATTTAAGGCCGAAACTATTTTGGCTGAAGGGCAGGGTTAGCTTAGAAGAATTAAGACAAAAAAAGGATATTTTCTTGGCCTTAAATCAGGCGATTCCTCTATACGTATCAGGAAAAATAATTTCTTTTTGCCACGGTCTTTCGTATCATTTTTATCCACAACATTATCCAAAAAGAGACGTTATTCGCTTAAATAAACAGCTTAAGGAAATGATTAAAAGATCGGATAAAATCATTGTCACTTCACAAAAAATCAAGAATGAATTAGTATCGATTAATCGATTAATTGATACAAAGATTATTGTCATACCATTTGGAGTACCGTTTGATATGAAGAGGGGAGGAATCAAAAAAAAGGAAAAGTATTTTATTTTTGTGGGTATGGAACATCCAATAAAAAATATTAATTTTATTAAACAAGCATTTAATGAATTTAAAAAAGATAAAAAAAATAAAGATTATAAACTCTATATCCTGACAAAAAATATTTCCCGAGAAAAACTAAAAAAACTTTATCAACAAGCAACTGCATTATTAACTGCCTCCTATTACGAAAGTTTTAACTTTCCAGTTTTGGAAGCTTTGTCTCAAGGTTGCCCGGTCGTTGGGTTTAAATCAGCCGTCATTCCCGAATTAAAACCCTACGTTAATTTAGCAGGTAATTTCGATGAATTTGTTGAAAATATGAAGAAAATTAACATAAAACCTTATGTACGGTTAATTAATCAACTGTACATTAAATTTAACTGGAAAAATTATGTTAAAAATCTAGTAAAATTATATTAGTAATATGAAAATATCAGCAGTAGTTTTAACCAAAAACGAGGAGAAAAATATTGAGAGATGTTTAAAATCAATTGATTTTTGTGATGAAATAATAGTTGTTGATGATTATTCGACGGACAGAACAATAGAAATCGTTCGCAAAATTTATGTAGGGGTCGGTCTTGACCGACCCATTTATAAAGTCTTTCAAAGAAAATTAAACAACGATTTTGCTGCTCAGAGAAATTTTGGATTAGGTAAAGCAAGTAATGAATGGGTTTTGTTTATTGATGCGGATGAAGTGGTTTCAGAAAATTTGAAATTAGAAATTAAAAATTTAAAATTTGAAACAGATGCTTACTACCTTAAACGCCGTGATTACTTTTGGAATCAAGAATTAAAATTTGGTGAAGTTAAGAAAGTCCGGGATTTAGGAATTGTCCGCTTAATTAAAAAAAATTCAGGAACTTGGATGGGCTCGGTTCATGAAGTTTTTCACACCGCCAAAAAAGTTGGTCAATTAGATAGTTTTCTTAATCATTATCCTCACCCAACTTTAAAGGAATTTATTCAGGACGTTAACTATTACTCTTCTATCAGGGCTGAAGAACTGTTTAATCGGGAAACGAAAACTAATGTTTTTGAAATTGTTTTTTTTCCTTTTGGTAAATTTATCTATAACTATTTTTTGAATTTGGGATTTTTGGATGGACCGGCTGGCTTTACCTATGCTTTTATGATGAGTTTTCATTCGTTTCTGGTCAGAGCAAAACTTTATCAACTGACGAGAAAATAAATTTCTCGTCATCCCCTCGTAGGAGGGGATCCAGTCTATAATTACCTTATGAACATAATGTTTTATGTAACTTGCCTCGTATTCTCCCTTGGTCAGTTGGGAAGAATTTCTTTTTTTAATCAACAGATAAATTTTTATTTATATGAAGTTGCTTTAACGTTAAGTCTGTTTATTCTTTTTTTCAAATACCGTTTTCAACCTATCAAAGAAGCTGCAAAAAAATTTAAACCAATATTTTTTTTCTTATCAGTTTTGTTGATTTCTTTGTTGATTGGTTTATTGAAATATAATCTGTTTGAAAATCTTGTTTCTTCGCTGTATTTTTTTCGTTTGCTCCTATATTTTTTCTACTTTTTTTATCTTCAATATTATCTGAAAACTAACAAAGATTTTTCGAAAATAATTAAAAGAGGAATTTCTGTTATTGCTGTCCTTACTATTATTTCAACTTTAATTCAGTATTTTCTTTACCCTGATCTCCGAAATTTATTTTATCAGGGTTGGGATCCGCATCTATACCGGACTTTTGGCGTTTTTTTTGATACTTCAATCAGCGCCGCAATTTTCGGGATTTTCTTCTTAATTATCAACCAACCTGTTATTAAAATATTTTATTTAATATTAATCGCTCTCAGTTTTTCCCGTTCGATTTACCTTGGTTTGTCAATAACGCTAATCTACTTTTTTATCTGTCAAAAACAATATAAAAAAATAATTTTGTTTTTATTATTTTTTGTTGCTCTGATTTTTTTTATTCCCAAACCATCCGGCGAAGGAGTCAATTTAAAAAGGCTTTATTCAATCAGCTCGAGAGTTGAAGATTATAGACAAGGTATTAATTTATGGAAAAACAAACCGATTTTCGGTTACGGCTATAATCGGATCCGCTATATTAAAAAGAATGATTCCGTCCATTCAGTCTCCTCATTCAGTTCAAGCTTTTTGACGATTTTGGTTTCCTCCGGAATTTTTGGATTGTTAGGATTTTTTTGGGTACTATGGAGATTAGAAAAAATAAATAAAATTAACCAGTCTTTGATTATTTTCTTGAGTATTGTTTCTTTGTTTGATAATGTTCTTCTTCATCCTTTTATTTTATTTTTATTACTGACTATTCTTTCTGATAAGTAACCTTGAGAGATTTTGTTTCAACATTGCCGGCAATATCTTGAGCCGTTATTATAATTTGATTGTCTCCTTCTTTCAGGCGAACGGTTGTTTCAAAATTGCCGTTAGCGTCAACTACGACTGGTAGATCATTAACGCGGACATATACCTCTTTGTCTGTGCTCCCCTTGACTTTAATTTCCTGATTATTGGTGGTTGAACTATCGGTCGGTTCAGAAATGTCTAACTTTGGTTTTTCAATTTTATAAAAAATTTTATAAGTAATTGTTTTTTTCTCAATCTTATTTTCTTTTGATTTTGCCAAAACATAAACATTATTATCACCTTTTTCCAAATCGCCAATTTCTTCAGTAAAAGTATCTGCGGAAGTTTCAATTTCTTTTATTTTTTTTCCGTTAATAAAAAAGTTTAGAGTATCAAAATTTAATATCGATCCGGAAATAATAAACTTTGCACTGTTGGTGGCTTGGGAAATTGAATCAATATTTATGGAATTAAAACTATCTTCAGTTTTTGACAACGGTTTGACTGATGGCTGGGGAAAAAGACCGGAAATAAAACTGGAGGAGTTTAATAAAAGTTTAATGCCAAAATTAAAAATAAAATACAGGACAAGAATAAGAATAACGATATATAGAATAATTATGTTCCTTAATTTTTTTTCCTGAACTCGCTCTAATCTTCTCATGTGCGTTTATATAATTTAGTTCGAACTTATTTTATCAAAAATACTTAAACCAAACAATTGTTCCCAAAATGGAAAGGGGGGATTTAAAAACCGCCGAATCCATCTATTATCAATCTTCATCAACAAGTTGAAAACTAATGTTGAATCTGCTTTACTGATAATCGGATGAAAACAATAGTTTATTACTCAGGAAAAATCGAAATAAAAGACCGGGAGTGTTTTATTGGGAATCAAAAAGTCGTTTGTCCGCAGACCGGTAAGGCATTTACTACTATGGGTGACAAACTCAACCTTCTACCTCAAATTCCTGTCTTAGAAAAACGCAATGATCCAATTTTCTTCACAATTCTTCTGATAATAACTATCTTCTTTTCCGTCTTAGCTATATTTAAAATTAAAATTTTTGGCAAAACTTTAGGAGAGTACGTTAAGCCAATTTGGTATCTTATTTTTATTTCCATCGTGGCTGTGGCCTGGCAGTATTTGTTTGGACTGAAGATTGATGATGGCTTAATGTCATTAAAGATTAGTCAGCTGGTTTGGGAAGTTTGCATTGCCGCTTCAGCTTATAAATTAATCAAAACCGCCAATTTCGGTTATGGCAATTTATTTTTCCTGGCAGTTTTTTATAGCCTAATTATCCATGGTCTAAAGGCAAGTGTCAGATATTTTTTTTACGCCAAAACTTTTTTGTATTTGTTGGATCGGTTTTTATATGGCAGTCTTTTGGTGATGGTCGTTGTTTTTCTTGGAGGATCGATGTTTGTTTTCTTCCGACGAAGGGGAATTATCAAATTTTAAACTATTGAGCCGAACAGTCTTTTGGACAAGATTGTTTGCTTTCGCCTAAACTTGGTTCACAAATATTATTACCACAAATGCCCTCCTTATTCTCGGAGGACTTTTTTTCCAAATTACCCCTTGGTTTCTCTCCTTTTGGATTCTCGTTTTTTTCTCCAAATAAGTTTTTAAAAAACTCGATGATTTTTTCCCAAAAACTTGAGTCTGCTGTTTGTAAACTTTGCCCGCAATCTTGTCCGCAATTATCAATTGTCTCCGGGCCTTCGCATTTTCCGTCCCCGCAAAGGCTTGTAGTTACTTGCTGACCAGTGTCGTTTCCGCCCATGGCACTTTGAGGTTTTGGCTCAATAATCGTGGCGCAGGGGAAAACCTTATTATCATTATTTATACTTTCAAAAAAATAAACAGATCCACCAGTTCCGGCGGCGATATATTTTCCATTGCCTGAAATATCGATTTCTTCTACATACTCATCAAAAGAAACATCTTTCCCTGTTTGCGTGCCTTTTTTAAAAATATGAAGTTTTTTGTCTGTTCCACCAGCTGCGATAAAACTACCGTCATCACTTATATCTACTCCTCCCAAAGCTGTATTGTTTACAACCCAAGTAGCAACAGGGGAACTTTTATCATTTTCAAAAATATATACCTGCCCGCCAAAAGTGGCCGCACCGATAAATTTTCCATCGGGAGTAAAATTTAATGCTCTTACTGAACTACCATTTTGTGTTGGATATTTCCAAACAGGTTCTTTAGAACTTGCCTTAAAAAGAAAGACTGCTCCGGCGTCTGATTCACTGCCAACTGCCATGAGTGATCCATCGGCTGATATTTTTGCTCTGTGAACGGGAGAATCACGGGTCAAGGGATCGCTTTTAATGAGCGGTCTGTTTGAATCTTTAGAAAAAAGATAAAATCTTCTGTCTGGGCAACCCGTCGAACCTGATATGAAGTTTCCGTTTGCTGATAAGGAAACATCATGAAAATTGCCCGAGGCATGATACTGCCATAAAGGTTTTTCACTTTTATCACCCCATAAAATAAGCAGGTTTGTTTTAGGGTTTGATTCTTCGCCTGCCGTGGCGGCCGCCATATATTTTCCGTCGTGAGAGATGGCAACATTGTAAGTATTGCCAACTTGATCATTTCGCCAAAGTGGTTTGTTGCTGGATTTGTCAAAAAGCAAAACACTTTGATCAATTGAAGCAATAATTTTAGAGCCGTCTCCCGAAATGTCAATCCCTCCCTTAACGTCTCCTCCAATCATACCTCCACCTTTTATATACTCGTAAACCCATTTTGGTTTTTGAGGATTGTCTAGGTCAAAAAAATAAATTTTAAAAGATGTCTTTGCCGCTAAATATTTACCATCGTCAGATAAAGCAACTCCTCCCACCCATTCCTTACCTGTGGGATAACTAATTATTTTTTTGCCAGTCTTTGGATCAATTAAGGCAATTTCGTTTTTGTCAAAGGCGCTTTCAAAAAGAACCGGCCCATTATCAGGCGAGTCTATTATTGCGGCGCGCTCTTTTCCTAAACCATTTGACGCCTCGAAATAATAAAAGTTTGAACCTAATTTATTGGGAACAAATTTATAAATATACTGGACGCCGTTTTTATAGTCATTATCATTTGGATTTTGTTTTTCCATCTTGATTGCTTTGCCGTTAAATATAATTCTCATATATTCCGGCTTTCTGCCCTCTTTGTCTTTATATGTAACCGTATATGTATATCTTTGGCAAACCGGTCCCCAATTAGGATAAACATAGTTGTTAAAAAGTTCCGGGTCATTTTGAGTCTTGGGAAGCTTGGGAATCATGCCGGCAAAACCGGAATTTTGAATATTTTTATCTTCAGCAAAGACAGAACTAAAAAAATAAAAAGCAACAACAAACACCAAACCTAAGATAATAAGGCTTTTAATTTTCATAAGAGCCGATATCTTAATCAAAACACAAACTAATCAAAAACTCAAGCGAAGTATGTAAATCGTGAGCCATTATACAAAATAGCTCGAACTTATTTTATCAAAAATTCTTGAGTCAAAC
>CAYNFC010000010.1:0-32996 GCA_964396395.1 uncultured Gammaproteobacteria bacterium
ACGTAAACCAATTCAATCATTATTAGTTTCGTCATCGAAATTGTGAACATGTACAATTCCCGCGAAGGCGGGAATCCAGATTAAAAATCGTTTTTCTGCGTATAGACATTGTTTAAGATAATTCTCCAGACTTTTATAGGGTGTTAGAATTATTTTTCCTTATTTTCAACCTCAGTACCTTTTCCCCCATTCAGATTTTTCTCTATTAGCCATAACTTTCGCCAATTGAATAAGAGTAGGAATTTCGGCTAAAGTAAAGATAAGACTTCTAAAAAAAGCACCAATGCTAGTAAAATCTAAGCCTAATCCTTCTTCCATCATATAACAATTATGTGAACAACCAGGACACCCTTGTGTAGCCTTGTTAATCGGTTCAGCAATAATTGGATTTATTATTCTTCTTCGGCGACTTGGTGGTAGTGATGTTTCAGCCATTTTTTATATAATTCACTACAAATTATAACATTTCATAATATTCTAAAAGAATCTTATCCAACTCCATAAGGATTGACATTGTTTAGACATTATTAGTCCTGATTGCCTCAGTTTAGGGGAGTTGAATAATTAATTCAACACATTCAAACATTGTGTATAATAGACAATATGGTATTAGAGGTACTGAGGAGACTTCGTCGGGAAAAAGCTAATAGCATATCTGCAGTCGCCAATCCTATAGTTCCTATAGATTATTTAAGAAAGTATAAAGTGCCTGAGGAACAGTTAGCCTCAGACTCTTAAAGGCTCCAAGAAAAAAAATCCCGAATAAATCAATTTCTTTCTCAGACGGGGGTACTTAAAGGACTAAATGATTTGCAAAAAGATGAGGACGTAAAAAACTCTAATAAAACAGCTATAGTCATAGATCCTTGTACTATTTATGATAGTAGAGGAGAAGTCGTTCTTGTTTGGGGTTCTAAATTTGAGGTTGAAGAAGATCATGTAATTCATCAAAAAACGGGTTTATTTCGAAATATTTGGGAAAGAGATTATCAGTACATAAAGGTTTTATTTAATCTCGATAGTTCTTTTATGACGATCGAAGGGAGCGAGCCAGAAGCTACATTTCTTGATAAGCCTAGCTATCAAGAAATTCAGGTTGGTTTAGCAAAGGCCTTTTTAAACCCAAAGGTAGAAAAATCTCGCTCAACTCCAGATGATAGGAAGCATGAAGAAGATGCCGCACGATCATATATAGAATACCAAGAATATGAAAGTAAAAGAATACGTTATTAACTCCACTTTAATTAAGGTTAAGTTAATGTAAGAGTCAAAATATCCTCTCTGATCTTTATATAAGAAATAATAAATTTAATAATATTTTTTTCACCATTATTAATCATAAATGTGTCCTAATTGTCTGAACTTGGGGGAGCGAATCTCCCTTAACACTTAACATGGCTTTACATAGTTTCTATTTTAGCTTCAAAAGACTAGAAAATCACTAATTTGAGTTTTAGCAAATTTATCTAATGTTGAGGATAGCAGTCAGCATGCAATACCATCCCATAAGGGTTTGTGGCATATTTTTTAATTATCTAAACCATCTCGCTCTCCCCAGTCTATAATGTAAGTCCTTATTTCGTCTCTCTCCGATTATTTTGGCGGGAATACCGCCAACGATTGCATATGGCGGGACATCTTTAGTGACAACGGCCCCGGCTCCAACGACCGCTCCCTTGCCAATCGTCACTCCGGCTAAAATAATTACCCGCGGACCGATAAAAACGTAGTCTTCGATTTTTACGGGAGAATTTTTGGCAATAAAATTTTCGTCATTAACATCGTGTTCGCTGTTATATATCATCACCTCAGTGGCGATGTCGACGTGGTTACCGATCACTAATTTGTCTCGTCCATCAAGAACTACTCCCTCGCCAATGATTGAGTCCTCGCCAATAGAAATATTTTTCGGGTCATAAAATCTGGCTTTAGTATGAATAACTGATCCTTTGCCGATCTTTATTCCAAACAGTCGATAAAAAAATCTCCGGAAGCAATGATACGGAGACAACCCGACTAAATGAAGTAAAAACACTTCAAATTCCAAAAAGATATTTTTTATCCGGTTAATTACCTTAATAAAAATCTCACTGATGGTTAACACTTTTCCATTCTTGTCTTTCATAAGATAGTTAAATTATAGCAAAAAAGTTGATAAAAATTATTTTTATTTTGCTTTATGAACTTGACTCTTCATTGCTAAGAAATAATGACCAATTGGTATCTGCCAATTTTTATGATCAAAGTATAGATCTATTCGATTAAGGGCTGTATAAACCAAATAATCACCATCTTTAAAATCTGTTTGTTCTGCATTTACACGCCGATTTTGGATCACTCCTCTTGCATGACGCATTGTTAAAATTAGAGTATTTTTGGTGAGGTAAAAAACGTTCCCAGTATTTTCACTAGATTTTAGAACGGATTGGTAAGTTCTTATCTCTGATCCGATCATTTAATTACCCTATTATACAGCTAAAAATTCCTAATAAGGTAAGAATATTTTATAACAATTATTTCAATCCGGAGTGATTAAATGTTCTTACATTGAACGATAACTTTATAACTTTATGAGCTTTAAAAACTTTATAAACTTATTTGTGGTTTATGGGAAAAAATAAAGTCAAATTAGTCACCACAGTGATATTACCTTTTCTAGCAAAGTTTTCAATTAAAAGAACAGGAGGATGAACTTTATTAGCCAGGGTGCTAATTTCTTCCACTCTTCTTTCTGTGTGAAACCATTCACCTTCATTTTGATATTGCTGTATTATCGAAAAAGGTTTTTTATTGGTTTTATGAAAATGTTCGAACGCTTCCAATATCGGGCATTCCCTCCAAAGATCGGTTAACATTTCTAAACGACCATTAAGATTATTATTAATAAAGGGGACTGAGTTAAATGTTTGAAACCAACCTGATAAATATTTTCTTGCCGTTGGATTATCAAAATTAAAAATATTTTCCAGATGGGAAACATTTTTTAGTAAAGGATTTTCCGCGGTCGTCATAAAGTGCTTTATTATAACCTAAATCCATCAGAAGTTCAATAATAATAAACCTAAAAATAGATCTAAAAAAATTGTTTTAAAAACTTTACGAAATTTAAAAAACCTTGAACCCTTTGTGGTTCATGGATAAAGTCAAATTTTGAAGATTAATCCACCATTCATCATTCGTAATTATTTAATTGTTATAACAACCCAAAACATATCTTTTGTAGGTTATAAGCGGTTGACAGATCAACAAAAATATGTAACCCTTTTTTATGAATTTTAAAATAAAGCTTTATGAAGCTAATGAAAGAAAAATTATTGATGACTTTATTGCCAGTCTGACTGATAAAACTATTTCAAAAATATTTTGGCTATTTGACCTTTTGGAAAAATATGGTTCTAATATTGGAATGCCTTATGTCAGAAAAATTTCTATTAATTTATTTGAATTAAGAATCAGGAAACAGGAATCGGTCAGGTTTTTCTTTACTCTCAAAAGCAATACTATTATTATAGTTCACGGATTTAAGAAAAAGAAAATGAAGACACCAAAAAAAGAATTAGAAATTGCTAAAAATCGTTTGACAAAATATAACGTATAGGTTATATTATAAAACATATGAGTAATTACCACGATCTAAAAAAACGTTTGTTAAAAAATAAAGGTGTAAAAAAAGAATATAACAGGTTAAGACCAGAATATGAACTATTAGATAAAATAATTGCACTCCGTTTTAAACAAAAAATAACCCAAAAGCAATTGGCGGATAAACTTGATACCAAACAATCAGCCATATCAAGATTGGAAAAAGGCATGATTAATCCTACTGTCGATTTTCTCAACAAACTCGCCTCTGCATTTGGAAAAAAACTGATAGTTGAGTTCAAATAAAAAAATAAGCCAAATTTTGAAGATTATCTTAAATAATTAACCAACACATATTACGGTGGTTACTTTTTATATATTTCATGAGTTCCGATATTTACAAAAACAGCTTTGTTTTTATTTAAAAATTCAAAAATAATTCTGTATGAATGGGTTACTGAAAAAGAGTAATATTGATTTAATTTTCCAGTTAGTTTGTGGGTTTTTAGTGTCGAATGAAATGGATTAATGACAAACAATGATTGTTTGACTGTTAAAGCCTCAATTACCTCTAAAGGCATTTTATTTATTGACTTTCTAAACCTTGGGGAAAAATATATTTCAATCATTATTTTCTTCTTTTAAGGTTTTCCAGAGGTCATAAAATGACCCCTTTAATTTTATCAATCTGCCTTCTTTCTTTGATTTTTCAGTATCTTTTATTGCTTCAACAGTATCTGCCCATTCCCATTCTGTTTGAATTTTCTTTAACTTTTCATATTCATTGATCCCAACTATAACACCGGTCGGTTTGTTGTTTTTGACAATAAAATATGGCTGGGTGGAATCCTTAAGCATCCGAAGTATCTTCCCTGATTTCCTTTGTAAATCTGAGGCGGAAATCAACTCAGGAACCAACGAATAGGTAAACTTTTTAGTTTTTTTGGTAATTTTTTTCATATGAAGAAATCATAACATATGTATAATTATATGTCAAATCTTACATATTTTATAAATGCTCTTGCTCGTTGGCAATAAATCTCGAAGGAGTTGAGTAGCCCTGAGTTCCAAAGATAAATCTTTTTCTCGTGTTGGTGATGTAAAGAGATTTTTTCGCCCGGGTGATGCCAACATAAAATAATCTGCGCTCTTCCTCAAGCTGAAACTGATCGTCAACCGACCGCGAATGCGGGAGTAACCCTTCCTCAACACCGACGATAAAAACATGGTCAAATTCCAACCCCTTAGCCTGATGAAGGGTCATCAGAACTAACTGGCTATTGCCCTTTGTCTTCTTTTCATGCTCCGAATACTCGGACTCGACCAAGGCTACCTGTTCCAAAAAATCCATCAATTTTGGAAAATTCAAAGCTACTGATTTTAATTCCTTAATATTTTCCAGTCGCCCGAAATCCTCCTCGTCCTCAACATCATAAAGTTTCAGATAGTCAACATTCTGAAAAAGCCTTTCAATAATTTCATCGGTGGAGTAAGTTTTCAACCTGTCTTTAATTTCTTCATAAAGTTTTTTGAACTTTTCAAAGCGGTTCTTTCCCAATTTTTTAATTCTTTCTAATGATACTGACTCGTTTGGATTAATTAATAATTTTAAGTAGGCTAAAACGTCTTTGATTTCCCGTCGTTCATAAAATCTTGTTCCCCCGACCAGGATATAAGGAATTCCGTAGTGAAGAAAAACTTCCTCAAGGACTCTCGACTGGGCATTAGTACGGTAAAGAATGGCAAAGGTCGGCGGGTCGGAAATACTGGCACCGTTATTAAGTCGGACGATTTCTTCGGCCGCATAAACCGCTTCGGCCTGTTCATTATCAGCCTGATAAATGATTACTTCTTCCCCTTTTTTATTATCGGTAAATAAATGTAAAATCGGATGAGTCGAGTTTTTTGAGATGATATTGTAGGCAAAATCCAGAATATTTTGGGTTGATCGGTAATTCTCTTCCAGATAAAAAGTTTTTGTTCCTTTAAAATCTTTTTCAAATTTTTTGAGATTGGTAATATCTGCTCCCCGCCACGAATATATGCTCTGGGAAAAATCGCCAACCACGGTAATGTTTTTTGATTTCTCGGCCAATAATTTAGTCAACAGATACTGGACATAGTTGGTATCCTGAAATTCATCAACAAGAAAATATTTATATTTATTATGGTAATAATCCAGGACGTCATCATTCTTCTGCAAGAGATATACGGCTTTGATTAAGAGGTCGTCAAAATCAACTCCTTTATTTTTTTCCAGTTTTTTCTGATAATGATAGTAAACATCGGCAACCAGAGCGGCCTGATGAAACTTAAAATTTTCTAAGAATTTTTCCGGTTTAATCATCTGGTTTTTGGCTAAGGAAATGTAGTATAGAAAATAACCGGGAGTCTTTTTTTCAAATAGTTTTTTTTCCTGAATTATTTGTTTGATCAGTGACTTCTGATCATCGTCATCGTAGATGATAAAATTTTTATCCAACCCGGCCGGTTCCCAGAAGATCCGCAAAACCCTGACACAAAACGAATGATATGTCCCCACAAATCCAAGCCTGACAATCCCTCCAAGCTGCCGGCTGATTCTCTCTTTCATCTCAGCGGCGGCTTTATTGGTAAATGTCATCATGACGATTGAGGCGGGAGCAATATTTTTTTCTTTGATCAGACAAATCACTTTGGCAACCAGCACCCGGGTCTTACCTGATCCGGCTCCGGCCAAAATGACCGCCGGTCCGCTATAATTAACCACCGACTCTTTTTGTTTGGAATTTAAATGTCTAAGAATATTCAGCTCCATGAAGTATAATTATAAATTAAATTAATATGTCTCTCAAATCCAAACTAACTATCATTGTTTCCGTCATTTTAATAGCTCTCGCAATTCTAATTCGCCCTTATTACTTTTTTATCACTCAAACTCTTAAAGTCTCCCCTCTCAAAACCCTGCTTTCCCTTGACGGCCTGAAAAGTTATAACAATCACGTCAATATCCTTTTCTTAGGTGTCGCCGGAGCCGATAATGAAGGACCCAACCTTTCCGATTCGATTGTTGTTGCCAGTTATGACCTGAAAGCTAATCATCTCGTAACCATCTCTATCCCCCGCGATGTTTGGAGCGAAGCCCTGAGAGACAAGATTAACTCCGCCTATGCTTACGGTGAAGCCAAAAAAAAAAGAGCCGGATTTATTCTCGCTAAAGCCGAAGTTGAAACTATTATCGGACAACCAATCCACTATGGGGCAGCCGTTAATTTTAACCAGTTTGAAAAATTAATCGATTTTCTTGACGGAGTTGATGTTAATGTTGAAAAAACTTTTGACGATTATGCTTTTCCTATACCCGATGACAATCTAATACAACCTCTTTCATGTGGTCATTCTGATGCGGATATTCAAAAATTTACGGATTCCGTCCCTTCCGAAGAAGAAATCTGGAAATATTTCCCTTGCCGGTATGAACATGTTCATTTTGATGCTGGTATGACTCGTATGGATGGTAAAACTGCTTTAAACTTTGTCCGCTCACGTCATGCAATAGGCTCCGAAGGGACCGATTTTGCCCGGGAAAAAAGACAGCAGAAAGTGATTGAAGCAGTCAAAAACAAACTTATTACTTTTGCCAAAAAACCTAATATAGACAATTACAAAAAACTATATAACCTGTCTGATGCATTAATTAAAAGAGATATTGACAATCAGCAGGTAGCTATTATCCTGAAAAATATCGTTCTTGGAAATAATTTCAAACAGGAAAAGATCGTTCTTTCGGAAGATTTTTTCATCAACCCCGAAACGAATCTTGACCGGTATGACGGGCTTTGGGTTTTGGTTCCAATCAATGACGACGTTGGGATTGTCCGTAAATATATTGACTGCCGGCTCAGTCAAAAAACCGACTGCGAAAAGTTAAAGCCCAAAAGAAAAAAGAATAGTTGATACGGCAACTCCAATTAGAAGAAGGACCTTCTCGATACTGCCTGTCTCCGGAAGAACCTGCGGTTTTTTAACGGTAACTTCTGTCGGATTAACTGCCGGTGTTAAACTGGGACTTTTTGCCAAAACAATTTCCGTTGGCGATGGCGATGGTAATGTTGTAATTGTCAGTGTTGGTAACAGAACGGTTGGGAGAGGTTTTGTTGTTGGGGTTGATGAAGGCAATAAATAAATTGTTGGTGTAACTAACGCTTCATTACGTAAAGAACTGTTTTTTCCGATTAATGCTAAAACAATGATAATAACGATGGCGGTCAATAAAAAAATAATCAAAAAGATTAGTTTGGAATAATTAACCGCTCCGGTATCTTTTTTGGTTAAAAAACCCGGCAGGCGAGTATAATTGGTGATCGTCTTTGACGGTTCGGTGCTTTTAAAATCGGGAATAAATGGTTTCTGTTCTTTGGTTTTTTCTTTTTTCAAAATATATACCTGATAACCAACAACCACTGTCGTGATAACAAAAGCCAGTAAACTTACTTTGTTAATATAGGATAACAAATTAAAAACATCCATAGATTTATTCTAACGAAAATTTGTTTCAGAAAGCAAGAAGAATTCCTCCGCCGATAATAATTAACGACAGACTACCGATTATTGTTCCAATAAAATTACTGCCGCTGACTGGTGGGGTCGTGACTACTTCCGAGGGTTCGGCGGGAATGGTGGTTGGAACCGAGTAAGTCGGAACCGGTGTCACCGTAAGAATAATCGTCGGTTCTCCGGTAGCTGTCCCCAACACTCTTCCTTCGTTGCCTTGCTGGGCGATAATGGTAAATTTTCTTGTTATCATCAATAATTTTCCCGTCCCGTCTTTTGTTTTTATTACAACTGTGTGCGGCCCCAACTCGAGATCCTCAGGAAGAAGATAGCTCCAATTGCCGCCAGCATCACTGGTAACAACGGCCGAATAAGTCTTTTTGGAATTGACCGTAATCTCTATGACAGTTTTAGGCGCTCCAACTCCTTTAATTAAAGGGATACTCCCGGGAACTAGCGATCCTTCTTTTGGATAAATAATATCCACCTTTAAATTAGTTGAATCGGTTGAATCAGAGGGATCGGTTGAATTGGTTAACGCTGATAAAACATTGTTTTCGTCGACAAAGGAAAAATTTTTATTTTTTTCAAAAACGATCGTTTGCGGCAATGGGGAAACTTTTGATAAATTTGCCGTTATGGTCGCCCCTTCCCCCTCACCGGTTATTACCTCTATATTAACTATTTCTTTATCAGAAATTGTCAAAAGATTCTGACCGTCTTTGCTGTAGATTTTGTTTAAAGAAATGAGCCAACTGCCATCACCTTCCGATTTTATTTCCGTCAAAAGCGGATATCCACCCTTAACACTCAAAAGAACGTAGGAATTTACCAAAGGTTCCAGATTCGACTGGAGAACTTTTCCATAAGCCGGACTGATATTTTGCAGACTATTAAGGCCGCTTTGTGGAGTAATAAAGCTAAAAGAACTGCCATCCGGCTGGGCAATAACTTGATTGTTATTACTGATCATCTTAAAAAAATATTTTTTTCCGGGGGACATTTCTTTTAAGGTGGCCAGATGTATTTTGTATCTGCCTTTGTTCTGTTCTTGGTTGCTTAAGTCTTTTACGTCCGAAGCGGTTTTATTTTCACTACCTTCTCTTTCTCCGTAAATCACCCAACCGGTTTCGGCGGTGTCCGTCTGCCAGAAAATACCGGCTTCCAAAGGAGACAAATTCACAATTTCGACTCTTTTTGCTACTTTAAGTGATGCTTTAGATTGTCCTGTCAACCCTAAAAACAATTTAGAAAAAAATACTCCAATAAAAAGAACCATGATAATGCCTATTGCCGCCGGCAATTTTGAGTTTTGTTTCAGATAAAGATCGGAATATATCATAATGGTTATTCTGTCCTGTTTTTTAATGTTTCTAAAAGATCTTTGTTTATTTGATAATGATTTATCTGAGGCAGACTGATCCTTGATTCTATTTTATCTTCGGTTGACGCGTGATAAACATCGGCAATCAACCAGGCGATGACCGTCAAAAAAACTCCAACTGTCAATAGTAATATTTCTTTTCTTTTCATAGATAAAATCCGTCAATTGTTAAAGCTACCTTTAACTCTCCGGAAGCGCTTGATTCGCGATCCCGGCTAATGACAACGTTAGATAATATTTTTAAGCGCCGTTGAGATAACAAATCGCTCATAAACTGTCTTAGATTATCAAAATTGGTGGTCGCCTCCATTATCAATCTGATTTCCTGTAATTCCTGATTTGACTTGGAAAGATTAATATCAACAATATTGGCTTTACTTATGGTTAACGAATTTTTGTCTGCGGTTCTTTTAATATCTTCAATAATTTTGTTGACCTCCGGATTTTCCGATATTGACTGATTTAACAAGGGTAAATCGTTTCTGTTTTCTTCTATCTGCGTCTGGATTGAGGTAATGCTGTCGATCTTTTCTTCATAAACCTGATCAATTTTTTTCAAGTCTTTCTCTTCTTTTTTTAAAGAAAAAGCCGTTTTTAATGAAGGTTTTATCGCAAAAATAATAAAGACGGAAAAAATAAGAAGAAAAAAAATTATAAAAACATAGTTTCCTGATTTCTTTACAAAAACTGATTTTAATATTTTATTTAAATCCATGATTTTTTAAGTATTGGTAAACTTATCCAGAAACAAAATAAAGTTGTAACCCGTCTTTGTTTTTTTAATATTTTGAAATATAACTTCCTTGAATTTGCTGTCTTTCTTTAAAAGAAGATAAAATGCCTGAAGATGTTTCGGGTCATTGGCATCACCGGCAACTTTTATTGATCCGCTTTTTATTTCCATATTTATCAGGGTGATCGTTTCCGGAAAAGAAGCGGTAAAATAGTCGAGCATCGTGTTAAAACTTTTTTGCTTAATAATGGTTTCTTGGATGATAGAAGTTTTTTTGTCAATCTTGGCCGCTTCATTGAGAAGCGGTAAAACTATTTGGACGATTTCCTTTTTTTGTTCAACTCCGTCTTTGAGATCGATTATGCTTTGATCTATCTGAAATCTATAAAAAAAGACTCCGATCACCACCAATTGAGTAATAACAATAATATAACGCAAATAATTAAGACCAAAAAAAGTCAGCCTATCCAGGATTGAAGTTTCTTTTTTTTCCAATAAATTTATTTTGTATCTCATTTCTTTTTAGCGGATAATTTTCGACTTATTCTTGATTTTAATCTCATTCCTTTATTTTTATGAATTACATGATGTTTAACGGCTTTATCGATCTGAGAGTAGAATAAACTGATTAATTTTTTTACATCGCCTCCTCCCTTTTTGATCTTTTTTAAAGTCCCAAGGTAAGCTTTAATATAAAGACTATTAACCGCAGTCCTTTTTTTATCCTTTCGGACTTTTTTTATGGCTGATTTGATTATTGGCATGATATCTAGACACCCCCCTCAAAAAATATTAAATATTAAATATAAAATATAAAAAATTAAATTTCGAATTCTTTTTCGAATATCTTCTCTCCTCTATCACTATTAAACTTAAGCGTTAGTTTTATCTTTCCAACCACCTGATGATATACACAGGCACCGGAAGAGCAGGTTCCTAAAGTTAATTTTTTGTCATATTCCGATACATTGTCAATTTGAATCGTTCCAAGCACCCCTTGTAATCCCTGTTGAGCTGTTAGATAGGACAGTTCATAATCAATTGAATTTGTCCCTGAAGGAATGCCGGTAATACTCAAAGCAACTTCCTTTCCGTTTACCGAAGTCAAATCAACCTTGACTGAACTGTCAATCGTCGGGATAACCATCTCTGTAGGAGTTACCTGTTCGTCCTTATTTGTACTATTGGTTTTTCTGCCAATTAATAACCAATAGCTTGAAATAATAAAAAGTACTAAAAACACTCCACCAAGAACCATCATTGTTTTATTGTTCAGTTTCATATTTGTTAAATAATTTGTAAATAGAAATTCGTTGTTAGAAAATTGAAATTAGTTATTGAAACTGGAAAGTTGAAGCTTGATTAAAACTATTTTCTAATTTCTATTTTCTATTACTAATTTCCAGTCTCTAACAACTATTATCTATTTTCTCTTTTAGATATTTATTTAATTTATTTATGCCAATTCTCTCTTGCTTCATACTGTCCCTATTTCTCACCGTCACTGTTTCATCCTCTATTGTCTGATAATCTATTGTAACACAATACGGAGTCCCGATTTCGTCCTGGCGCCGGTACATCTGGCCAATATTACCCGAATCATCAAACTCACAAATATATGATTTTTTTAGTTCGTGGACAAGCTCTGAGGCTTTCTTTTTCAGCTTCTCATCCTTCTGTAAAGGGAACACGGCCACTTTAATTGGTGACAAACTTGGTTTTAATTTTAAAACGGTTCTTTTCTTGCCGTTCACTTCTTCCTCATGATAGGCATTGATAAGAATGATAATTAATAACCGAGATAAACCAAAGGTCGGCTCAATCACGTGGGGGATAAATTTTTCATTGGTTTTTGGATCATGATAGTTTAAGTCAATTCCGGAATTTTTCATGTGGTTTTTCAAATCATAATCTGTCCGGTAAGCTAGTCCCCACATCTCTTTCCAGCCAAAAGGAAATTCGTATTCAATATCCATGGTTTTTTTAGAATAATGTGACCGTTCAAATTCTTCATGTTCCCGCCAGCGGATTTTATCTTTTGATAATCCCAACTCCAACGCCCAGTTCCACATTTCCTTCTTCCATGATTCAAATATCTTTTCCCAATCTTCGGGACGGATAAAATATTCAAACTCCATTAAATCAAATTGAAGCGTTCTAAAAACTCCCTGACCCAAAGTAATTTCATTCCGGAAACAGATCCCCTGGGACGCAATTCCGAAAGGTATCCTCACTCTCATCGTATCAGCTACGTTTTTAAAGTTCATAAAAATTCCCTGAGCCAATTCACCACGTAAGTAAGCCTTAGCTTTGTTATCTTCAATCATGCCTATTTTCGTTTCAAAAAGAAGATTGAACTTTCTCACGTTAGTCAGATCGGTCGACCCACAGTGCGGACATTTTAGTTTGTTTGTTTTAATAATTTCCGTCAATTTCTCAATCGGCAAACCCTCAACTTTGATATTTTTCAACTTGGCTTCAATTAAATGATCGGCACGGGTGCGGTATTTACAGTTTTTGCAGTCAACCAACGCATCGTTAAATCCGTTCACATGCCCGGATGCTTCCCAGACTTTTGGGTTCAGAATCACAGAAGAATCAACCATGACAATATCGCGTCTTTCTAAAACAAATTTTTTTATCCACAGATCCCGGAGATTATTTTTGAGTAACACGCCATAATGGCCGAAATCCCAGGTATTGGCCAATCCCCCGTAAATTTCCGATGACGGATAAAAAAACCCCCGTCTTTTGGCCAAGGCGATGATTTTGTCCATATTTTTTAAAACTGCCAACCGTTTGGAAGCGGATTTTTTTCTCGATCACTCTGCGAAATAGACTAATTCTGCGTTACCCAATTTGTTTCGCATTGAGCGAGAACTAAAAAGACGCTTACAAACGGTTTTAAGTCTTCAGTTACATTATAACGTAAGCTGTGGAATTTTTTCATTAATAATTTCCTCAATTAAAAATTTTAATTCATTGAAGTTTTTTGCCTGATGAAGATAACCTAAAAGACTCATTAGTCTGTTCAAATAATGTAATAGTCCTAACCTATTGGTTCCTGCCGGAAGAGATAGGTTAATGAGAAATCTTTTAGTAAGATTGTAAGCACGCTCTTCTTTTTGATTTTCCGGAAGCAATCGGTCAAGGATAAATAAAAATAAATATAATTGTTTGATTTTATTTTCGTCTTTTTTAAGTTCGGAAAAACCGGAGACCAGCTGACTTTCCTGAAGATAATAATGGTCGTTTTTATGACTCAATAAAACATTAATTAAATTGCCTGTCTGAAGATGAGGCGAGCGCCGGCTGGTAATCTTTTTGACTCCTTTGGCAAAAACCGTTAATCTCCCTAAATCTTGGGTAAAAAAACTTATTACGATATCTTTATTAAGAAGATCTCTTTTTTTCAATACAATCGCCTCGGTTTTTAAACTCCTTGTCATAGAGTTTATTTTGTCTTTATCTCTTTATCCGTTCTCAGCATCCCGTCAAATAAAGATTTATTATTAAATAATACTTTCAACTTCTGTTCTTCGACACCGGGTTGTTTTTGAATCAAGAGCGAATAGTTGTTGGTGTTGATGCTGGACGGCAAAGTATACTTAACTGAAACGGTTGCCTTTCCCTGAGGAATTACCTCAAGGTAACCCTCAAAAACGGTTTTACCCAGCTCATCATAAGTTTGAACTTTTTTGATTGATCCTTCAAGACCGATCAATTTTGAACCCTCAGGCACATAAAATCTGATCCAATTGCGAAGAGTAGCGTTCAAACATAGACCGCCTCTTTCCAAATTGCAGTCCGAAGACGGATATGGATTACGGAAATTGACTACCACTTCCCGGTCCTTTCCGTTGGTCTTCGAGTCTATTTCTTCATTGACAAACATGTTGGCTTTGGCTCCGGCAAAATTAACATTGTTGATGTGAAGATAATCACCTTTATAATCTCTAATTCTACCGGCAAAATTCATCTGTTCCAAAGATTTTTGGGTCTCCGGATCAACAAAATAAACTAAAATATGTTTTTCCTCCAAGTTTTTAAACATTGTCTGCATCAGGGTTCCCCAATACTTTGACGGGGAAAAACCGATGGCGTTATAAAATAACCGATACATCAGATCCCCTAAAATCCCTTTTCTATTATCTCTAAAGTAACCGACCGGCCTGTCAACCAGATCAAAAAGGGTATAAATGACCTGCGGACAGTTACATCTCTTGTCATTGACGGCGCTGAATTTGATTCCGTTGACATTAACGTCTCCAAATATTGTTAACATATCAACCAGGATTTTTGAGTCAAGGGCAATTATGCCATCGTATTCAACCCTAGCTCCGCTTCTTTTATAGAGACCTTCAAATAATTTAACCGATTGGACAAAATCAGGAGACAGATTGCTGTCACGAATATAAAATTGGCTCACACCCTTGTGATAAGTAGTAATTTCCGGCGGAGCGGCGGGATGATTGGCAATTGTAGCGTCTAGTGAATAGATATCATCGGATCGGTAGATAGTCATCTTTCCATTTTTAATTTTGAAAATCGCATAAAAAGTTAAAAATCCTCCGGTGGCTCTTCTTTCCTTATCATTTTGATAAAGAATTAAATAAGTCTTTTCTTTTTCGCTTCCTAAAATTTCCGGTAGTTTTTTTATAAGAGGCTTGGCGTTGACAAAAAGTTCTGTCATCCCTTCAAACTGATCTTTGAGATTGGTAATCGTATCCCGAAGCATTAATTTTCCTATTTTTTTCGGATAACGGTTGGGGTTTATTTTGGTAATACTTTTTCCGGCCTGATCGATATCTTCCGCAATCGGATCAACTTTTTTAACCATTTTATCCAAAGTTAAAACCGCTGTTTGCAGCCTATCTTCAGCTGATTTTTCGATAAATGATTTTTCCCCTTTTTTAAAACCGATCAGATCGGCATAAGGTTCAATCGTTGTTACCGTTTCTTTAGCGGCTTTGACTAAATAGTGCCCCGCCGTCAAACCATTTTTCAAATCTGCAATATAAGGAATAAAAGAAGCCCAATAAATTGATTTAGCGGTTTCTTCAAGATCTTGGTATTGATTGGAAAAATTATCAAGTTTAGTCTTTAGCAGTTCAATGTTATTTTTCGCAAAAATTGCCTTCATCTCTTTAGCTGAGGTCATAACGATGCTTGCCTTTGTCTTTATCTTAGCCAACGGTCTATAAACAAAAAAATAACCCAAAATTAATAATATAACTGTGAAGATTAAACCGCTTTTATTTTTTCTCATATTTTAATTATACAGCACCTTTTCCACTTACCATCACAATTGGTGTCAAAAAAATAATTTTCAGATCATTCCACAAAGACATACGTTTAACATAGTCCGCGTCAATACTTATTCTCTTATCAAAATTTATTTCCGACCGGCCGGTCACCTGCCAAAGTCCCGTCACTCCCGGTTTAACAGACAGAACTTTATTTACCAGTTTTTTTGTATGAGGATATTTACTTAACTGATTTTCTAACTCGTCAGGGTAATATGCTCTTGGACCAACGATACTCATTTCCCCCTTTAATACATTTAATAACTGGGGAATTTCATCAATTGAATGACGTCTTATGAATTTGCCAACATCAGTCACCCGGGGATCTTTTAATAGTTTATAACTACTTCTTTTATATTCGTTAAACAATTCTTTAAAACGGGGATCTGTTCGAAGTAAATAATGGGCGTTATTGATCATTGATCTGAATTTATACATCTTAAATTTTTTTCCCTCTTCCCCAATCCTTTCCGGAACATCGGCAAAAACCGGACCTTTTGAATCAATTATAATCAGTAATGAAACCAATAAGGCTAAAGGAGAAAAAAATATCAGCAAAACAAAAGCTCCAATAACATCAATAACTCTTTTTAGTCTTTTTTGATATCTTTCGCCTGTCAATAATTTATCCATAAATTTAAGTAAAGCCTTCGTGTTTGGTACCGGAAAAACTTTCAACAATTTTTTTTACCTTTCCCATGGAATTTTTTTTGGTAATCAAGATAACGTCTTTTGTATTTATAACTATATTTTCGTCCAAATCCACTCCCACCACTATTTTGTCATTGTCATAGTTATAGATCAAAGAGTCGCTTACCTGATCCAAATAAACTTTTCCCCTGATAACATTCTCGCTTGTATGCGGCTGTAATGCTTCCTTCAGCGCCTCCCAGCTACCAATGTCACTCCAGCCAATATCCTCAATAATGACACTGGCATCTTTTTTGTCCAGATTTTCTAAAATGGCGTTGTCAAAATTAATGTTTTCCACCTGACCATAAGCTTTTTTTAAAAATAACTCATAATTACTTTTTTCGAAATTTTTTAAAATTAACTCAGTGTTTTTGTAAATATTGGGAGACAATCTTTGAAAATATTGATAGATGAAACGCGGAGTGGTGACAAAATATCCCAAATTCCATCCATATTTTCCGGAGTGAAAAAATTTCTTGGCCGTTTCTTCATCAGGTTTATATTTTAATCCCTCAAACCGGTAGATATTTATTTTATCGACGGTTTTTAATTTTTCCCCGATATGAATGTAGCCTAAATTGGTGCTGGGAAATCGGGGCTTGTTGGCGATAAAAATGATTTTCTCGGGATTTTTCTCTATTTCCTGAGCGGCTAATTTTAAAATTTTCTTAAATAAAGGTGCCCGCTTGACTAAATGGTCGCTCCAAAGAATTGCCACCGGCTCATCAGGATTTTGCTGTAAAAGAATTCCCATCGCCAAAGCAATAGCCGGAGCCACGTCCTTTTTTTCCGGTTCAAAAAAAAAATTCGTTTCCGGAATTTTTGCCAGTTGTTTTTTAACGATATCTTTATAAAGAGAGTTAGTAGAAATATAGATATCAGAATACTTAAAATCAGGAACTAACCTTTCAACAGCCAGTTGTAAAGTTGATTTTTCTCCAACGATTTTCTCAAACTGTTTGGGAGATTTCCTTCGAGATAAAGGCCAAAGTCTTGTTCCTGTCCCGCCGGCAAAAATTATTGCTTTCATATATTTTTAATAAAATTATTTTTAAATATTTTCTTATCAAATCTCTCTAAATTTTTTACAGAAAATTCCTTTGTTCTGTTCCTCAAATTGTACTTAATTCTATCAAATCTTTCAATCACTCTCCTCAAGCTTTTTTCATTTTGCTTATTAAAAAATACTCCAGTTTTTCCATTAATAACCGTCTCCAGTGCCCCTCCCTTTTCATAAGCTATGACTGGGCAACCGAAAAACTGTGCTTCCAATGACACATAACCAAAATCTTCTTCCTGCGGCATAATCAAAGCCTGAGCATTTGAATAAAAGATTCCTAACTCGACGTCAGAGAGTTTTGATAAGAAAATAATTTTTTTACCCGCCATTTGTTTAAGATTCTTTTTCTCAGTTCCCTCCCCCACAATTACCAAGTTATACTTTAATCGATTAAACGATTGAATTACCAAATCAATTTTTTTATATTGTTCCAGTCTTGAAACAATTAAGAAAAACTTTTGACTTTTGATTTTAACTTTTAACTTTTGACTTTTGACTTTTGACTTGATATTCTTCCAATATTCCATATCAAATCCCGGATAAACAACCTCCGAATTTCGTTTATAATATTTTAAACAACGTTTCTTAATAGTCTCTGAGATCGAAATGATTTTATCTGGTCTTTGAGCAGACACAAAATCCCATTTTTTTATTGCGTCCAAGTAACCCATAACTAAGTAACCAAGTAACTTATTATTGAAATAATTTTGTTTGTGGCTCCATAAATATCTTGTTGGTGTAAGCAAATAACAAATATGCCGTGTTTCTGGTTGAGTAATAATTGACTTAGCAAATGAGGAAGTAACCGAAATAACTAAATCATAATTAGAAAAATTAAATGACTCAAAAGCAAAAGGATAAAAAATAAAAGACAAAATTCTGCTTTTCTTTATAAAATTAGGAAATTTTTGTATAAAAGATGTTTTAATCTTTAAATCTTTGGCCCAATCAGCTTTCTCTTTGTCAAAATACGAAGTATAAAAAGTGGCTTCTGGAAACATTTTATGAAGTTGCAATAAAACTCTCTCCACCCCTCCCCACTTATCAATCCAATCATAAACAATGGCGATTTTTTTTGACTTGACCATAGCTTCTATTATATCAATCTCTTTTGTGTTATATAATTTCATTGATGAAACAAATAGAATTTTTTGTTGACAAAAAAAAGCTCAAGGGAACGGTCATATTTCCAAAAAAATTAAAAGAAAAGAATCCTGCTATTTTATTTATTCATGGATGGACAAGCGAAAGGGAAAGAAGTTATCAATATGCAAATGGCTTGGCAAAGTTGGGCTATATTTCCTTTTTGTTTGACATGAGCGGACATGGTGAAAGCGAAGGCAATATCAACACAACTACAACAAAAGAATTTTTTGATGATGTTTTAGGTGCGTATGATTATTTTGTCGATATCAAAGGGGTTGACAGAAAAAATATAAACGTAATAGGTAGTAGTTTTGGAAGTTATTTGGGAACGCTTCTCACAACAGAAAGAAATGTTAAGAGTTTAGTACTAAGAGTTCCTGCTGACTATCCGAATAATTTTTTTAATAAGTCTAAAATGGAGACGAGTGGTATTTTATACCCTTCGATTATTGCCTGGAGAAAACTAATAAAAAATTCTATTGATACTTTTGCTCTAAGGGCAATTTCAAATTTTAATGGAGATGTTTTAATTATTGAGTCGGAACGAGATGAGGTCGTTTTTCATGAAACCATTCAAAACTATATAAATGCAATAAAAGATAAAAATAAATTAACTCACGTTGTCATTAAAAACGCTCCACATAGTATCAAAGCAGGTCCATTTAAAGATGAGGTTGAAAAAATCTTAGCAGATTGGTTTAAGAATATAACTAATAAGTAAAAAAATAAATACTTCGATGTATCGATACATCGAAGTATTAACTAACGATCCATGGGTTGTTGACGTTTACGTTGATGTCGATAATAAATCCTCTTGTCTTCTGACCAATTAGAACCTTTCTTTAATGTTCCATAAAATATATCTACAAAAATATCTTCAAACAGATGTTTTAATTTTTCATTTTTCAATTTATTTAATAAATATTCCCTTATTATTAATGAGCGATCAAGGTAATGTTTAAAATAGGTTGCGGTTGAAGTTGATATTTTTAACGTATCCTCAATCTCACGAATTGGAACTTTCTTGATTAAGAGATAAAAACAAGCAACTCTTTTTGCAAGCATTGTCTTTTCTGTTGGGGTTAAAAGCTCGTTTAAAACCTCACCTACTTCTTTTTTGTCAGTCAAAGTAAGTAATAAATCAAAAAATAATTCGTTAATTCTAGACATCATTGTTTGATCAATATACCTCTTTGATATTTGTGCCATAAGTTGAACATATTATTCAACTCAAACAATGTCCACCGCTTATAACCTACAAAAGTGCCTTTTTGGCTTATTGGAACAATATTATTTCTTTGATAGATGTATCGATACATCTGAGGCTAATTATTATTAAGTATATACCTATAAAGTAGGGTTAATTTTTATTAAGCACACTTTGATAAATTTCTAAAGTTTCATCTGTCATTTTTTCAAATGAGTATTGTTTTAATATATTTTTATAATCATAATTAGGTTTTTTGCTAAGAAAACTTTTTATCTTATCAACCATATCCCCAACATTATTTGGATTAAATGATAAATAATTATTTCCTAATAATTCTTTAAAAACTTTAATATTTGACGCAATTATTGGACAGTTAAAATAAGCTGCCTCAATCAAAGGGAGGCCAAATCCTTCAGACAGTGACGGGTGAATTAAAGCCAAAGCATTTTTATAAAAAAATACTAAATCCTCAGATGATAAACTGTTAACAAATAATATTCTTTTTTCCTGTTTCAATCTATTGATTAATTGAAACAAACGCTCTTTAAAAAAATCGTTCGGGCCCAAAAGAATTAATTTGTAGTTAGTTTTTACTTTAACGAATGCTTCCATCAGTTTCTCAACATTTTTGTGAGGATAAAAATTACCAACATAGATAAAAAAGTTATTAAATTTCTCACTAAGTTTTTTATTTTCTTTTGATTCCAATATTTGATAGCTCACTCCTTCATAAATTGGTGATATTTTTTTTGATATTTTTTCTCCATAAATATTTTCTAATTGTTTTTTTACCGTTTCTGTAGGGGTGATGATCTTCATCGCCCGATTGACCTGACACCAAAGAATTAATTGGAAAAATAAATGCTTGATGTTATAAATTAATTGATTTTTAGTTGAAGCTTTTCCTGTTTTAAATAACAAAGGAGTAGCATCATGAACCGTTGCAATAAATTTCTTCCAATAAAAAACCGGGTAACTGAAATAAGTAAAATGCATTAAATCAAGACCGTCTGAATAAAGCTTTAAAGCAAATCCCAACTGTTCACCGACACTGTGCCATCGAAAGTTTACCTTTCTCTTAATGATATTCTTATTTTGAAAAGAAAGATGGTTATAATCTTCGGATAATAAATATATATAAAATAATTCATTCTTAAGTTCCTTTTTTTCCAAAAAATAAATCAGATTCTTCAAATAAGTTCCCACCCCTGTCTGTGAATATAGCCTGGCGTCTATTCCTATTTTTTTCATTGGGAAAGTTTTCTTTTAATATCGATTGCTAAATATACTAATTGATTTGTTAACCAATTATGATCTTTAGCATAATGCTTATTATAAAATATCTTCATCGAATCAAAAAAATAATAATTGGTTTTTTTCCTAATCTTTTTGTCTTTTTTCTTTAAACCTGAAACAGACTTTAAATGAAATACATTCCATAAAGGATAGTAAATAATTTTGTAGCCTAATTTTTTAATTTGAAAAGCCATTTCAATATCTTCTCCATAGGCAAAATAATCCTTATCAAAGCCACCCAATTTGTCAAGAATTTCCTTCCTTGTAAATAAAAAGGCTCCTGTCAAAACTTCGATCTCGTGAATATTATTTAAATTTAAAGTAACCAAATGATATCCACCGAATAATTTATTTAATACTGGTATATTGAAAAAAGTTTTTTCTAATCCAGAAAAGTAGGTGAATGACCTCCAAAGAGTCGGAAATCCCCGATGAGAGGCCGGATCAATTTCCCCTGAAGGCAAAATTACTTTAACCGTTAAAGCGCCGATATCTTTTTGCATTTCCATCAAGTTAATTAAATCCCGGAAATCAATATTTGACACAATGGCGTCTGAATTAAGAAATAAAATATATTTACCCTTACTTTTTTCCAAGCCGAAATTATTTCCCTTGCCAAAACCGAGATTTTTTTTATTCAAAAAAACATGAAGATTTTTCAAATATTCTTTTTTTAAATCTAAAAGCATTTCCGAACTACCATCCTTGGAGTTATTATCCACAACGATTATTTCATATTCAATTGGATATTTGGTAAAGTTTTTTTTTAAAGAAAGAAGGCATCTTTTTGTTATCTCTTTGGTATTGAAAGAGACGATAATAATTGAAAGAGGAATCATAAATTTAAAAAAGAAATTATCGTTTGGGTGATTGTTTCATTCGTCTTGACTTTCCTCCGGTTCCTACCTTCCTTGCTTCTTTCTTCCTTGGATCTCTTGTTAATAATCCGTTAGTTTTAAGAATTGGACGATAAGTTTCCTTATCAACTTTTTCCAATGCCCTGGCTAAACCGTGAACCATCGAGTCAAGTTGACCGGTTGTTCCTCCGCCTGATACAATTATTGAAACCGCAAACCTGTCCTGATTTTTGGTTAGAGTTAAAGGAAGAGATAAAAATGTTTTTTTATAAGATTTAAAAGATGTTTCATCCACAGATTTTCCATTAATAAAAATGTCGCCTGCTTTTATTTTTAATTTGTTTACCAGAACTTCACCATCTTTTTTCGCCAAATAAAGCCTGACCCGGGCCACTGATTGTTTTCTTCTCCCGATAGCTTCGTAATAGCTAATATTTTTTGTCTTTTTTACCATGTTTTATATAATTTTTATAATTATTATTTATCAAACCTGCTTGCAAAACTGTGTTCCGCATTTGGAAACACATGAATCCGATTTAATCTTTCACTACGGAATTTATTTTTCGGCAACATCCCGGAAACGGCTCTTTTGATAATTTCCCGCGGATCTTTTATTAACAAATTGCTAAAATTTATTTTTCTTAATCCGTCCGGATAACCGGAATAGTTGGTATATTCCTTGGCTTGGGCCTTTTTACCCGTAACTTTTACCTTAGAAGCATTAATAACAACTACATTATCACCAATATCAAGATTAGAAATATAGCCAACTTTGTGTTTTCCCTGAACCAGCCTCACCATTTGAGGTACGATTCTACCTAGCACTTTTCCCGAAACATCAATCAAATGCCAGTTCCTGTTTGTGTCTTTAGCTTTAACCGATTTTGTTGATTGAGTTAATCTGATCATAATTTTTTCCCTTCCTTTTTTTCTTCTTTCAAAACGACCGGATAAGCCCAATCTATGCGCCCAACCTCCGCTCCATCGGAATCCCTTTTTCCCAATTTAACAATCCTTATATAACCGCCGTTTATTTTTCCTATAACCGGGCTTATGTTATCATAGGCAATTTTAATTACTTCATTGCTGTCTAATTTTTGTTTCAAATAGTTAAGATTCGATTCTGTTTTCACTTTCATTTTTTCTATTAATCTCTCGATTATAGGTTTCATTGCCTTTGCTTTGGCTAGAGTAGTCGTTAATTTACCCTTCAAAAAGAAATTGATAGCCAATTTTCTAACCAGCGCCCGATTGGCATCTATACCATCACTAAATTTTATTTTTTTGACTCTATGCCTCATATTAATTCTATCTCCATTTTTTTTAATTCTTCCTCTATCAATTCTATTGATTTCTTTCCTACCCCTTTCATTCCGGTTAATTTATCTTTACCGGTCTTTACCAAATCAGCGACCGTTTCAATCTTTTCTCGAAGCAAAGCGTTAATCACCCTTGAAGGTAAATTTAATTCATCAATAATTATTTCAAATAATTTTTTATCAATGGCCTCTTTTTTTTCATCCGCTTCACTGATTTGTTTTTTTAATTCCGGAGCATCGCGACCGGAAAGAAGATAACTGAAATATTTTGTTAATAGTTCGGCTACCTGTTTGACTGCCTCTGTTGGTTTAATGCTTCCGTCGGTTTCCACATCCAAAATCAACCGGTCAGAATTACCTTTTCTTCCCACCCTGGCTTCCTCAACTTTAATATTAACTTTTTTTATCGGTGAAAAAAATGCATCGACCGGAATATAACCGGTCTTTTTTTCTTCCCGATCTTCGACTGTAGAAAAACCGACTCCGGCTTCAACAATGGCTTCAAAAGAAAGCTTGGCTTTATCATCAGTAATTTCGGCAATATATAAATCCTCATTAATTGGCTTAACTTCTCCCTCTATATCTTTTGCAAATATTTTTTTTGTTCCTTTTCCTTCAAAGCTGATTTTATAAGGTCCACCTTCTTTAACGTCAAATTTTAGCTGTTTTAAATTAAGCATAATCTCCAAGACCGATTCTTTTACTCCTGTTAGTGTTGAAAAAAGATGAGGAGCACCATCAAACTTAATGTTGGTTACGGCAATTCCCTTTAATGAAGAAAGAAGTGTTCTTCTTAAAGCATGGCCAATACTCTGGCCAAAGCCCTGTGGTAAAGGTTCAATAACAAACTTTCCATAATTACCCTCTTCTGTCTTCTGGGTGAAAAAAATTGGATTAAGCATATATATTTATATAATTTATAATTTTTACCCGTATACCAGAACTATCGTTCGGTATAGGGTAACCCTGAATCGATCTTTGATCTGGTTCAAGGGTTATAACCGTTATTTTATCTAGAATAATATTCAATGATTAATCTTAGATTTATCTGCTTCGCAATCAAATCCTGGGTTGGTTCCATAATCAATTTTCCTGCGATCGCTTTTTTTTCTAACCAAGATGGTAAAATAATATCCTTATTATTCAAACTATTTTCAATATAGGGAATCTCGATTGTCTTATTGTCAGCAAAATTTATTTCTTCGCTTACTCTTACCTGATACGAGGGTATCGAAACCTTCTTTTTATTGATGATGATATGTCCATGAGTAATTAATTGACGGGCCGCAGCTCGTGTTGGTGCAAAACCCAAATGATAGACAATATTATCTAATCTTTTTTCCAGATATTGGGAAAGGTACGAAGCCGTATTGCCTTTTTTTAAACTGGCTTTCCTGAAATATTTTTTTAACTGTGTTTCGGTGATTCCAAACATATATCTTAATTTTTGTTTTTCTCTTAACTGCGTGCCTCTTTCTGAAACTTTTTTTCTTTTCCGCAACCCATGTTGACCGGGAGGAACATTCAGCTTTTTCAATAATCGGGCATGAGACTTGGACCCAACTGTCTTCAATTCCAAATCCAATCCCTCTCTGCGGGAAATCCTATTTTTTGGACCTAAGTAACGCATTTATATATTATTTATAATATTTATAATATTCATAATGATTATAACCGTTATACCCTTCTTATCTTCGGCGGTCTCACTCCATTGTGAGGAACCGGTGTAATATCAATAATCCGATTTATGTCAACGTTTGATGTTTTGATCGCCCTTAAAGATGCTTCCCGTCCCGGACCGATTCCTTTAACAAAGACGTCGGCTGTTTGAAATCCAAATTTCTCCCCGGCCTTTTTTAAGGCGGTTTCGGTCGTTACGGTTGCGGCATATGGAGTTGATTTCCTGGTTCCGGAAAATCCATGCATACCGCAAGAACCTGTCACAATCGGATTACCTTTTTCATCGGTAATCGTTACCATGGTATTATTAAAAGTCGAGGTAATATAAATTTTACCTTTAATAACATTTTTTTTTGTTTGTTTGTTAATCATAGTTTTATTTAGCTGTTTTCTCTTTTACTGCTTCAGCCGTTTTATTTTGCTCTAACTTTGCCCACATCTCTTTTTTCAAAGCTCCGACGGTCTTTCTCTTACCCCGCTTTGTCCGGGCATTAGATTTGGTTCTCTGACCATTAACAGGTAAACCTCTGATATGCCTAATTCCTCTATAAGAACCGATTTCTCTTAATCTCTTAACATTATCGTTAATCGCTTCCCGCAAATAACCTTCAACTTTATAATTTTTTTCAATTACTTCATTAATTTTTTTGAACTCTTCTTCAGTTATTTCTTTTACCTTTTTATTAGCTTCTATTCCCACCTGAGACAGAATAGTTTTTACGTTGTTCCAGCCAATACCATATAAAATCGTTAAAGCATAATCTATCCTTTTTTCATCCGGCAATGTTACTCCCAACAATCTTGCCATATTTTTATTAAAAAATTTGTAGGGGACGGGTTACCCGTCCCCTACCATTAACCTTGTTTTTGCTTGTGTTTAACATTTGAACAAACAACATAAAGATTACCTTTTCTTTTGACTATCTTGCATTTAGGACATATTTTTTTTACTGACGACTGAATTTTCATAACTATTTACGGTAAATAATCCTTCCTCGATTCAGATCATAGTGAGTTAACTCCAATTTGACCTTATCTCCGGGAAGGATTTTAATATAATTTTTTCTCATTTTTCCTGACAGATAACACAAAATCACCTTTTCTGAATTTAAAAGCTTAACCTTGAACAAGGTATTGGGAAGATTTTCTACCACCTCTCCCTCGACCGTAATTACGTCATCCTTCATAAAGTCTACATTTTAACATAAAATTATTATATATTCATGTCAAAATTACCGGACCTTGACCGGTAACCGCCACCGTGTGTTCAAAGCAGGCGGATAAACTCCGATCCTTTGTGATAATTGACCAATTATCCTCTTCGTAGGAAATCTTTTCCGTTCCCATCGCATAAATAATTTCAATCGCGATCACCAAACCTTTTTTGATCATCGGTGACTTATTAATCGGAAGATCAATAAAACCTAAAACGTAAGGATCTTCATGTAATTTTTTTCCAATTCCGTGTCCGGTCAATTCTTTTATAATAAAATATCCACTACCTTTAATTTCCTTTTCTATCACTGAGGAAATATGACCTATTCTATTGCCTATCTTTGCTTTTTTAATTGCTTTATAAAGCGTTTCTTTTCCAATTTTTAAAAATTTATTAATTTTAATGTTTTTGCTTTCTCCAATTACTTTAGTAATCGCATAATCGGTATGAAATCCCTGATAAAGGAGGCCTATATCCAATGTCAGGACATCCTCTTTTTTTAAAATCCGGCTACTTGGCTTAGTGTGAACTACCTGTTCGTTAACCGGTGAACAAATTGTCCAGTGATAACCAGGAACAGTTTTAAAAGACGACTTGCCGCCTTGTTTTTTTATTAACTCTTCAGCCTTATCATCAATCTCTTTAGTGGAGATACCTTCCTTAATTAAGGGTAACAACCCCTTGACTACCGCCTTTAATCTCTTACCGCCTTCGGTCATGATCTCAATCTCTTGATCAGATTTTAAATTCACCATTTATGAGTAATAAATTGTCCGATACGTTAACTCCAGCTTGTCATAAAAATCTTCTAACGAATAGTTATTTTTAATAAAATAGTCGGCAGAGGCAATCGTTGGACCCATATTAAGCCCAATTATTTCATTAATATCTCTTTCTTCGCCATAATGACCTGATCTATTATTTCTTTTTGAAATTCTTTTATAACGAAGGTTTTTATCGGTATAAAGGCAAACAATAACCAGATCAACCTTTGAAAACTCTTTTTTTAAATACAGATATTCTTCCCAGGAGCGCATTCCTTCAATAATAATTATTGAGTTATTTTTTAAGTCTTCTTTGATCTTTTTGGTATTTAAAATTGCCAATGCCTCCTTGCCGTATTTTTTTCTTATTTCTTCCCTGATTTTTTTGTGTGTTTTTTCATCATGAGGTAGTTTTTTTTGATTAATGTAATCGTTAATAACTTTACCAAAAGAAATTACCGGTAAATTTTTTCTCTTGAAAAAAGCGGCTGCATCCGTTTTTCCTGATCCGGGTAATCCCACAATGGCAATTATGGTTTTTTGTTTTCTTTTCCAGGCAATTACCTGATTTTTTATGAGCTGTTTGCCCAGACCCTTTAGGATTTCTTCATTAACTTCTTCAATTTTTATTGTTCCGTCAATATCAATCAATTTATTTTCTTTTCTATAATGCTCAATTACCGGTTCGGTAAATTTATAGAATAAGGTTATCCGTTTTTTCAAAGCCGGCAGTGTTTCATCGTTTCTCGTATCATCACCCCGGTGAAATAATCTCCAGATGGCTTCTTTCTGGGAAATATCAAGATATATTATCTTGTCAATATTATTGACAAACTTTTTTACCTGTTCCAGCGTCCTTGGAAATCCATCCAAAATATAACCTTTTTTATATTCAGGACGGGAAAGATAGGAATTGACAATTTCAATAGTTTTTTCGTCGGGAACTAAAAGACCGGCATTAACCGTTTCTTTGATGTATCTTCCTAGTTGAGTTTTTTCTTTGGCTATTTCCCTGAAAATGTGTCCAGTTGACAGATAAGGAATACCTAACTGTTTTGATAATAAATTTCCCTGAGTTGACTTGCCTGAACCTTGAATTCCGATAAGAACTAGCTTCATATAATATTTATAATAATTATAAAAATTATAACGATTATCAATCCAGTTTTTTTGTTTCTTTATGCGCTGTATGCTTACGGCATTTTTGACAATATTTATTTAATTTCAAACTGGCGGTAGTATTAACTTTATTTTTATCAGTCACATAATTAACGGCATGACATACTTCACATACTAATCCGACATCGATTCTTGAACCTTTTTTAGCCATAATAAATCAATATAAAATTTATAATAATTATAATTGTTATAATGATTATTTCACAAAGCGATCATAATTTCTCATCACCAGCTGGGCTTCAACCGTTTTGAAAGTTTCCAAAATTACGGAAACAACAATTAAGATACCGGTGCCGCCGATTACTAAATTTGTCAAACCCGTTATTTTTGAAACTAACACCGGCATGACGGCAATAACACCTAAAAATACTGCTCCAACGGTCGTAATTCTATATAAGATTCTTTGTAAATATTCTTTAGTGGCAGCGCCCGGACGGATTCCGGGGATAAATCCGCCTTGTTTTTGGATTTCCTCGGAAATCTTTTGCGGGTTAAAAACAATAATCGTATAAAAATAAGTAAAACCTATGACAAGAAAAAAGTAGAAAAAA
The DNA here is from genome assembly GCA_964396395.1 of uncultured Gammaproteobacteria bacterium. GTDB lineage: Bacteria > Patescibacteriota > Microgenomatia > UBA1406 > GWC2-37-13 > GWC2-37-13. The sequence goes on from CAYNFC010000010.1 coordinate 28,510, forward strand.
TTATAGAAAAAACCTGTTGGGGCAAAAAAGGTAGAAAGAAAATTTCCGATACCTGCTAAAGCCGGATTTTTTACATATTTTAAAAAATTGCCAATTAATTGAGGAAAAAGAACAAATGAAACGGCAAAGATAATCGGAATGACACCGGCTTGATTGAGTTTTAAGGGAAGAAAATTAGTCGCCCCCTGATACATACGATTCCCTTTAATTCTTTTTGCATACAAAACCGGAATTCTTCTCGTCGCCTCGTTAATAAAAACTATTGAGGCAATAACGAACAAAGAAAGCGCTAAAAAGATAATCACATTAAAAACAATCTCCTGATTAAATACAACGGCAGTTTGACCTAATAATACCGGTAACCCTCCAATAATACCAACAAATATCAAAAGTGAAATGCCATTACCTAAACCAAACTCGGAAATTAGCTCACCAAACCAAACCAAGATAAATGTTCCTGCTACCATAGTCAGGATAAATGAAAAAAATTCTAAAGGAGTTAAAACTCCGATTACTTTTTGATTTTTTAAAAGCATAAAAATACCGATTGCTTGAACAATAGTTAAGGGCACTGTTAACATCCGGGTATACTGATTTATTTTTGCCCGACCATATTCACCTTCTTTGGATAAGTTTTCCAAATAAGGAATCATCATCGTCAGCATTTGCAATACGATTGAAGCATTAATATAAGGATTAAGACCTAAGGCCATGACGGAAAAATTTATTAAAGTGCCGCCGGAAAACATATTTAGTAAAGAAAGGAACTGATTTTCAGAAAACAAAGATCTTAATTTCTCTAAATTAATTACCGACACCGGTAAGAAAGCAAAAAATCGAAAGGCTAAAAAAATAAATAAAGTAAACAAAACCTTTCTTTTTAATTCGGGATCTTTAAAAAGAATGTTGATTTTTTCAATTATTTTTTTAATCATTTTTGCGGTTCGACTTGACCGCCCAGTTTCACGACGGCCTCTTTAACTTTTTTAGAAACAGGCAGTTTAATAATTAATTTTTTCTTTAACTGGCCGTTAGCTAATATTTTTATCGGTAAATTTTCTTTGCCATTGGTTATTATTTTTTCTTTGATCAAAGTTGCCCTATCCACAACTGTATTATCGGATAAAATGTTTAATTTTTCCAAATCGATCACAAACGATTTTTTATTTATAGAATTGTTCTTTCCTTTACCTCGTAAAAGTGGAAATTTTTTAACGATTCTTCCCTGTCCACCTTCAAAATGAAGAGGAATACTTTCCCGGGCCTTTTGGTGCCTGGTTGTTCCCCGACCGGACTTTGATCCTTTTCCACTGGCTAAGCCCCGGCCTAAACGTTTTTTCTTATCCGTAATTATTTTTGGTAAGTTAGACAAAAAATTATTCATATTATTAATTCAAAAATTACTGCGCAACATTTGCAAAGCTTTCATAATTGCATAAGTATTAACGATTTGATTTCTGGAACCGATAATTTTTCCTGAAGCATTTTCAATACCGGCCAAGTCAAGAATTACCCGGGCAACACTGCCGACTTTCAACCCTGTTCCCTCCGGCGCCGGTTTTAATAATATTTTAGCGGCTTTGAATTTAACTCTCACTTCATGAGGAATGGTTTTATTTCTGATTGGAACATTGATCATGTGTTTTTTTGCATAGCTGATCGCTTTCTGAATCGCCGGCGGCACCTCTAGTGACCGACCCAAACCAATGCCAACTTTTCCTTTTCTATTGCCAACGACGACTAAAGCGGAAAAAGTCACATAATTACCACCGGTAATTTTTTTAGAAACTCTTTTTATTTTAACGACTTTTTCCTGGAATTCTTTATTTTCCTGTCTGTATTGATTAATCATATTTTTAATCCTCCCTCTCTCAATCCTTCAGCCAATGCCTTAACTCTTCCGTTATAAGCATAGCTGCCACGATCAAATATTCCGGCTTTTATTTTATTTTCCATAAGTTTTTTTGCAAGTAAGATACCAATCTTTTTTGAATCGTCTCTTTTTTTACCTTTTTTAAAATCAGTTTCAAATTTTTTCAGATCAAAATTCGAAAATATACACAAGGTTTTTCTTGTCTCATCATCAATTGCCTGAGCATAGATATAATGATTCGAACGGAAAACCGATATTCTCGGCCTTTCCTTTGTCCCGCGGATATTAGAACTTATTCTTCTTTTCCTTCTTAATTTTCGATCAAAATTTACTTTTATCATATATTTTTAAACGGCTGGACCGGTCTTAACTTTTTTACCCGGTTTAATTCTTATTTTTTCTCCAAGATATCTTATACCTTTTCCTTTATAAACATCGGGTTTCTTAATTATTTTTATCTGATAGGCAACTTGACCAACTAATTGTTTGTCGTGCCCTGCAACGGTTACTTTATTGTTTCCTTCAACCTGATACTTTATCCCCGGTTGTTTTTTAAAAATTACCGGATGAGAATAACCGATCTTAAATACCAAGTCTTCCCCTTGTAATTTAACCGTAAAACCTGTCCCAACTACTTCTAATTTTTTCTCCCAATTTTTTTCCACTCCGGAAACAGCATTGCTGATCAACTGCCGGTATAAACCGTGAATTGACCTAACTTTTTTTTCATTATTTTTTCTTTTTAAAACTAAGTTGTTTTCTTCTTTCGTTAATGATAATTCTTTTGGAACTACAAAAGACATCTCACCCTGAGGACCTTTAATGACTACTTTGTCGTCCTCAATCGTCAGATTTACTGCTTTTGATATAACAATTGGTTTTTCGCCGATTTTAGACATAAAATTACCAAAGACTAAATAATAATTCTCCTCCTAATTTTGCTTTTTTTGCGTCACGATCTGTCATAATTCCTTTTGAAGTGGAAAGAATTGAACAACCGAATCCGCTTAAAACCGGTTTTAAATTCCTATAAGATACATAAAAACGCATTCCCGGTTTTGAATAAATTTTTACATCGCTAATGGCCGGCTTGTCTTCTTCATAGGTTAAATCGATTGTAATATTTTTCTTAATCTCTCCTTCGACCTTATAATCTTTAATCAATTTTAAGCTGACTAATTTTTTTAAAATAGTTTCTTTATATTTTGAATAAGGTGATTCGATAGACTCTCTTCTTGCCATATAACCGTTTTTTATTCTGATGATCAGATCAATAATCGAATTTTCCATAATTTTTTATGTTGCCTCGACAACTTTCTTGGTAACTTTACCATGGCTTCTAAAAGTCCGTGTCAGTGAAAATTCGCCCAATCTGTGACCCACCATGGCTTCGGTTACAGAAACTTCTATAAACTTTCTGCCGTTATGAATGCCAAATTTATGACCGACAAAATCTGGGGAAATTTGACAGGCGCGTGACCAGGTTTTGATGATCGAATTATCATTAGTCTCTTTTTGTCTTAGGACTTTTTTTAATAATCTTTCATCAATATACGGTCCCTTTTTTCTTGATCTACTCATAGTGAAATTTTTTTAACTCCAGGAATATCTCCCTGTAAAGCTTTTTCTCGAAAACAGATCCGGCATAAGCCGAATCTTCGCATATAACCCCGCGACCTTCCACAGACCGAACAACGATTATGAAAACGGACTTGAAATTTCTGTTTTTTCAAAAATTTTACCACATCAGATGTTTTAGCCATAATTATTTTTTGAACGGAATTCCTAGCATTTTAAATAACTTTTTTCCCTTTTCTTTACTTCTAGCATTGGTAACTACTGTTACCTGCAAACCCCTAATTTTATCAATTTTATCGAAATCTATCTCGGGAAAAATTATTTGTTCAGGAAAACCTATATTAAGATTTCCGTTCTGATCGATATTGCTCTCCGGAATACCCCGAAAGTCTTTCAACCGGGGAATCACTATTCTAATTAATTTTTCCAAAAAATGATACATTCTTTTTCCCCGTAAAGTCACTTTAACTCCAATTGGCAATCCTTTTCTGATTTTAAAAGCGGAAACTGAAATTCTCGCCTTGGTGATTACTGATTTTTGTCCTGTAATCGTCGTCATCTGTTCTTGAATCTTCTCAATGACATTTTTGTTGACTACTGCTTCACCGGCTCCTACATTAACGGCAATTTTGATTACTTTAGGCACGGCCATAATGTTTTTAAGGTTTAATTCCTTTTTAAGCTTTTCCGCAACTTCCTGATTGTAATATTGTTGAAAACTCATATGATTTATATTTTGCTATCGCATTTCTTACACACTCTATATTTTTTATTTTTTTCTACTTTAAATCCTATCCGGGTAATTTTTTCACACTTTGAACAAACCAAAGCTAATTTTGAAACATCAATTGCTCTTGGCAGATCAACAATTCCGCCCTGAGGCATTTTTTCATTTTTCTTGACATGTCTTTTATACATGTTCAAGCCGGTAATTATTACTTTATTGGCTTTTTTATAAACTTTTTCCACTACGCCACCTTTACCTTTATCCTTTCCCACTGTTATTTTAATTTTGTCACCCTTCTTCAGTTTCATA
>CAYNFC010000011.1:0-30581 GCA_964396395.1 uncultured Gammaproteobacteria bacterium
ATATCGCGGATTGAAAAGGAAGCTCTTTCTTTTTCAATGCCGCCCGGTCCGCCAACGGTTATTCTTCTTAAGTTGTCAAGTTCGGACAATGGATTGGTTTGATCGACTATGGTTGATAGTTGACTAGTTCTATAAAAGGAATTAATGGCAACAATCAATGGTTTTGAATTAACTACTTGAGAAGGAGAAACGCTCATCTCACCGGCGACCAAACTCATTCTTTCCTTTATTTCCCGTTCTACTCGGACCATGCCGACCCTAATGCCGTACAGACTTATTAGTTCACCAACGGTTCTTAACCGGCGGTTACCAAGATGGTCAATGTCATCAAAATTACCTTGATTTTGAGTTAAGGAAAGAAGATATTTGATAGTTGCAACAATATCAGCCTTTGTCAGCAGGCGGTTTTCTTTTTTAATTTCAATATTCAATCCTAATTTTTTATTAATTTTATAACGGCCGACGTCAGCTAATGAATAACGTTTTTGGTTAAAAAGAAGATTGTTAATCGTTTCGTAAGCATTATCCAAAACCAAAGGTTCACCTGGCCTGATCTTACGATAGATTTCAAGGACTGCTTCATCTTTATTTTTGGTTTGATCTTTTTTTAGAGTAGGTAAAAGATATTTTTCTACCAAACTTTTATCTATGTCATTAAAGTAATTAATAATGTCATCGTTACTATCATTTTCAAATACTTTGAGGAATACGGTTGATAAAAACTTTCTTTTTTTATTTATTTTCATTTCAATCAAACCATTTTTATTAATCGTCATATCCAACCAAGCGCCAATATAAGGTCGGATTTCGGCATTATAAAGAGTCAGTCCGGTAGTTTTATCGATTTCCGCGGTAAAATAAACACCGGGAGAACGAACAATCTGATTAATAATAGCCCTTTCTATCCCATTGATAATAAAAGTGCCCCGATCGGTCATTTTAGGAAGATTAAAAAAATAGATATCCTGTCTTTTCTCACTATTGATTTTTTTATTGACAAGTCTTAATTTAAGGTAAACAGGAGTGTCGTAGGTAAGTTTTTTTTTAAGACATAACTCAATCGGGTATCGTGGTTCGCCAAAATAAAGGTCTTCAAAATGAATGGTAAATTTTTTTTTGGTGTAGTCGTCAATGGGAAAAAATTCATTAAAGATTTCTTTCAAATGAACATTCGTAAATTCTGCCCAGGAATCTTTTTGAACTTCAATCAGGTTAAATTTATCGATCAATTCGTCTTTTCTTCCGAGGAATAAATTTTTGTGAGGTAAATCCTTTGATTTAATAGTTTTATTCATCGAGTAGATAGAATTAAATATTTTGTTAATAAGAAAAACCCCTGATACATGACGGGGAGTAAAAAAACTATTATATAATACAAAATACAGTAAGTAAAGTCAAATGGATTTGAAGAACTTTTTTTTTGATGAGTGAGGATGAGAAATGTGGTTTTTCATTTTTTCCAGAAGTGTAGTTAGATTGATTCTTTTTTTTGTTACTTTACCTTTTTTAATTTCAGGATGTTTAATGACAGGATTAGCTTCTCTTTCATGATCTTTCTTTAAATATTTTAATAATGAGATTAACTGAACGCTAACGATTATTAAAAGAATAGTTGTGATAGTTACAGCTGTTGAAAGTAACAATTGAGTCGTATCCATATTAAAGCAGTCCTAATCGGACTTTTTCCGCAACAAGATTATTAGCCCGGAGTAATTCATCATGGGAAGTGCCAGCATCAATCCACCAATCAAGAAGACCATAATCCAAAGTTCCCTCCTTAAGATAAAAATTATTTAAATCCGTAACTTCAAGTTCTCCTCGACCGGATGGCTTTTGTTTGTGAATAAATTCAAAGACCCGTTCATCATAGATATAGATACCGGTTTGAGCGATATTGGATTTTGGTTTTTCCGGTTTTTCTTCAACAGAAATAACTTTTCCGGTTTGATCAATCTCAATTACTCCATAATGCTTTGACTCCATTCCTGGCATTCTTATTCCAAATATCACAGCCCCTTTATCTTTTTTCTTAAATTTTTCTACAGTCGGCTTAAGATTATAGTTAAAAATATTATCTCCTAAAACAACGGTTAATTTATCACCCTTTGCAAACTCTTCAGCCAGACCAATAGCATGAGCTATTCCACCCTTTGGATTTTCCTGGACTGAATAATAAAGTCTGACTCCAAATTGATCGCCACCTTTAAGAAGAGTAGCAAATTGACCGGCATGATCAGGAGAACTTGAAATAAGAATTTCTTTTATTCCCGCCTTAACTAATGATTCCAGAGGATAGTAAATCATTGGTTTATTGTAAACAGGTAACAGATGCTTGTTGGTTACCCAGGTCAAAGGCCGAAGCCGTGTAGCCAGTCCGCCGGCAAGAATTAATCCTTTCATAAAATATTAGCTCAAGGCAAAACAATAATTTTCAAAAGAAAAATTATTATAAAAGCAATCAGGATATATTCTACCACAGTTTTCAGATGAAGAGTTTCGTTCATAATATGATGATAGACTCCCCAGATAATATAAAAAAAGGCAAAAGAAATAAGAATAATAAATTCAGTTACTCTTTGACCGCGAAAAATATTTAATAAAATTAAAAAGAATATACCGGCAGTTATCAAAAGCAGATAATCAAAAAGATGATTTTTTAATTCTTTTTTAAGATGAAAAGAAAAAGATTTAGTCATAGATTAGATAATGGCGCCGATGGTTGACATAAAAAGTCCAACCAAGACAAAAATAATAAACAGGAAATGAGCGGTATTTTTTCCTCCGGTTCTTATGATATTAAACTTGGACGCAAAATAAAAATCAAGAACTAAGGCCAACAACAGAAAGGTCATAAAAACAACATTTAGGTTGAAGGAAAAATTTAAAAAATTAATCTTGGGCTGAAAAGTTTTCTGAGCTAAGATTTGTTGTGGATTGTTTTCAACAATAGGTTTTGCTTCAGGGAGTATAGGTTCTTTAGCTTGGATCGGCGGAGGAGAAAAAGAACCGGCCAATGGAGTACCAAACATCTGAACGACTAAAGTAGTTTGTTCACCATTTAAGACGCCGTTAACAATGGCATATCCAACTTCGGTATACTCTTTTTTCAAAATATTTTCCCGATGACCGTCAGTAGAATTCATCCAGGCAGAAACTACGCCGTCACTGAATAAAAAGTTTTTTGCAAGGTTCTCACCGGCATATTCATATTTATAACCTGTTCCCAAAATAAAGTCCCAGGGAGTTTTTCCATCTGGAGAATAATGAGACCAATAATTTTCCTGAAACATATTTTCAGCTTTTTTTTGAGCGGCTAAAGAAAGGTTTGAGTTTAGCGAAAAAAAAGGTAAATTGTTTTTTTGCCGTTGTTCGTTGGTCAATTGATAAAGTTTGTCAACACTGATATCGGTCGCAAATCCCAAAACATTGTAAAAATTACCCTGTTTAAAAATAATTGTCATCAAAAAAGCGATTACCAAGTAAACGGTAAGAAAGTCAGTATGAAGGCTTTTGGCCCGAAAATTATTCTCTTCATGAGGAACGAAGAGACGGTGTATAAAAGTTTTTATTTTTTCCATAAAATTAGTATACATCAAACTGATATAATTTTTCTAAATGAAAAATAAATGTGACTGTATTATCCCTTTTTACAACGAAGGCCTAAAACCGCTTGATGTTGTTAATGTTTTAACAAAAGTAAAGTCAATTTCAAAAGTCATTGTTGTTGATGACGGATCAGATGATGACTCAGCTTATATTAAACTAAAAACAAAATTTCCTCAAATTACCTCAATAAGATTAAAAACTAACAGTGGTAAAGCTAATGCAGTAAACGAGGGGCTTAAATATGTAAATACGGAATATGTTTTTCTTGTTGACGGAGATTTAACATTCGTAATGCCCGATGAATTAGAAAATGCAATAAAGAAAATAACCAATAATTCTAAAATAGATATGATTATCTTAAAGTTAGTTACGGCTTTAATTAAATATGATCCGTTTAGGTTGTATACGATCCTAAGCGGTCAAAGAATCTTAAGAAAATTTGATTTAGAAAAAATTTATAAAAATAAATTTTCCGGTTTTCAAATTGAGGCAGCCATAAATCAATATATGATAGATAATAATAAAAAAGTGTTTTGGATGAAATCCTCTATTCATAACTTGAGCAAATTACATAAATGGGGGAAAATAGGAGGAATCAAAAAAATTCTTACTTTATTCAAGGAAATAGCAGAATATACAGGATGGCGAAATTATATTTGGCAGACGATGTTTTTTTGCAGAAAAGAAGCGCCATAATCTTCAATTGCCCATAGAGTGACTATACACGAAAATATTTTTTAAAACTTTACTTTTAATTAAAACCGAAACAATAACTAAAAGGGAATAAGAAGCGGAAAGAATTATTAAAAGATTAATCAAGGGTTTGTTATTTGGAACATTTATTATCAATTCATCTGACGCTCCTAAAACCTGTCCTGAATTTTTCGTATAAATTATTTTTGTATCGATTAATCGATTAATTGATACGGGTTTATTTGAAGGAACTGATTTAATATTTAATGATATTTTTGTTGAAATAATTTTTGCTGTGGGGGATAGGATTGTTTGCGTCGTTGCAATAAATGTTGCTGTTGTTGGTGTTGGATTAATACACGGATTATTAACAAGATTTTTACTTGGTTCCTGGAGACAAAAATCGTCTGAATCAAGAGAAGTTCGTCCAAGGGTTTTACCCTGTTCGGTTTTCAAATATTCAAAATCATCTTTAAGATTTTTATTAAAATCTAATAACCTGATACTATCTCCATCATTATTAAACATTGAGGAAGTAAGATTAAAAACACCGTAACTTTTTCCACTAATTTCCAAGGAAAATATTTTTGGAGACGATCCGGCATTTTCCAGATCATCGATATACCAATTATTTAAAGAAACCGGAAAATCATTATCATTATAAATTTCCACCCATTCTTTTTCGCCTATGGGTGGGTTGACCATTATTTCAAAAATATAAATATTTTCGTAAGATTGCGGGATAGGTGTAGATGTTTGGGTTTCTGTAGGAGTCGGGTCTTCCGACCCAACCGTAGGTACAATTGTTGGCATAGGTGTTGGTGTAATAGTTAAGGTTGGGATTGGTGATGGCGTCATCAAACAAGAAATATTAGTTTGATTATTAAATCCTAAAGAAGCTGATCCCGTCGTCCAAGTGTCTGAACCGTCAGGAAAACGAAAATAGGAAATGCCGGAACCGGAACTTGATTTATATGAAAAAGAATCAATCAATTGTTGTGAGTCATTAATTAATTTGACAGCATCTGCTGAAGTTTTATTTAAATTAAAATCTGCAGAAAAAACTATACATTGGTTAGGAAAAATAATATTATTTTTTGGAATTGTGTAAAAGGTCGTGCCGCCGGAATCATCTATTATCCAGTCAGAAATATCGGCACTTTCCGTACCCGAATTAAATATTTCAACAGATTGAGGTTGAGGATCGATCAAAAATTCGTTGATTAGGATTTTTGATTGGGCAAAGCAGGGATTAGGGAATAAGGCATAGGGAATAGTCAGAAAAAGTAATAATAAAATTATTTTTTTCATACTTTATAAACTTTATTAACCCTGTTAAATTTATTTCTATTTAACAGGGTAAACTTTATGAACTATTTTTGTCCACCGCTTATAACCTACAAAAGTATATTATTGGATTGTTATATGGCTATATCATTGATGAAGTATAAGATTATTGAAGATGCCAGTATAAAGTCATTTTTCCATTAGGATGAAAAATAAAAACACCATTCCCACCATCGCCAAGACAATTTCGGCAAAAATAGGCCTTTCCTTCTTCTGAGGCTCTAATAGAAGTCCCCATTGGACCCCACATATCCCAGGCAGGATGAGGATTACCCCGATAATAAGTATTTGAATAACATGTAATACCCGAACCTTGTGAGATAGCCGATGGATCCATTGGCCATTCAAAATTACCATTTCCAATCGTCTTAGAAAAAGATGATTCGCAACCAGTGTCCCACCTGATGGTTTTTGAAGATAGTATCTCGGAAGGGTCAACCCAATTATTGTGATACCAGTCGCCAGTTGATATTTGACTGATAGAGGAATAATTATAAATACCATAATGAAGATGATCTCCAAAAGAATACCCAGTATTTCCTTGTAATCCAATAAACTCACCCTTTTTTACTTGGATTGGAGTCGCATCTTGAAGTATACTAGCAGCTCCTCTTACTTGAGATAATTCTCTTTGAGCATCTGCTAATCGTCGTTGATAATTTTTTTCATCATTTTGAGTATCAGCTAAAAGCTTTTGTTTTTGACCTCTTTGATTATCAAGAGATTGTTTTTGATAATTTAGTGTTTCGGTTAATTTATCTAATTCTATTTTTTTCTCTTCCCGCAGCTTTTTTTGTTCTTCAGCATTGGTCTTGGTTTCTTGAACCGTATAAAGAAGTTTTTGATTATTGGTTTGTGCGGTTTTTTGGTATTTTACTTGATTGAGAAAATCATTGGCGTTTTTATTATCAAGAATAAGGGAGAAAACAGAGAATGGTCTTTTTTTATAACCTTCAACAATTCTTTTAATAAGCTGTTTAGATAAATAGTCTAAAGACTGATCCAATCCTTCAATCCTTGAGCCCAAGAGTTCGATTTCTTTTCCAGTACTAACAATTTGTTGTTCAGTTTGATTTATCTGCAAACCAGTCAGATATATTTGAGTATCCATGTATTGAATTTGTGAAGAAAGGGTATTTTTTTGTTGTTTTAATTGTTGAAGTTTTGTTTCATAGCAGCTAATTTTTTCAGTACCAATTTTATTATCACACTCAGCAGAATATATATATTTCAGCGAAAAAACTGAAAAAAATATTATAAAAAATAGAATAACTGTAGTTATTTTTTTAACCATAATTCAATTATACCCTTAGATATTTGTTAGTGGCGATATAAGAAGCAACAGAAGCAATAACGGCTCCAAATATTGATGTTAAAACAAAAACAATAGTAAAGAAAATATAATTTAATGGCCAAATGGTCAGCGGATAATTAATTATATTAATTGATAAAGAGGGAATACCCTTTAAATAAGAAACGAGAAAAGGATTAAGATAAAGAACTAATAAAACAAAAATTCCAAAAGACAAAATAGAAGCGGAGATTCCCAAAAATAAACTTTCCATAATATAAGGTTTTCTGATATAAAAATTGCTGGCACCGATTAATCTTAACAGGGTGATTTCACTTTCCTTAAGAGCAATCTTAAAAAGGATAGTTGTTGTTAGAACAATAATGGACATTAAAATTAAATAACTGAAAAAAATTAAAGCAGTTTTTCTTATTGTGTTCGTCAAAATAAGCAATTTATCAACGATATCTTTTTCATACTGGACCTCGTCTATATCTCCCTGTTTTTTCAGATATTCGGCAATTTCCGGGAGAAAGATTGGTTTTTTCGCGTAAATTTCAAGTGATGGAGGCAAAATATCAGATGAAACCATTTCCAAAAGCAAGGGATTATCCTTATTTAATTGTTTGTAAATATTAAAGGCCTCATTTTTTGATATGTATTTTATATTTAATACTTTTCCGGAATTCATTAATTCATCGCGGACTTTAAAAATTTGAGTTTCCAGTGTTTTGGTTTGAAAATAAACGGTCACTTGTGGTTTTGTTTCCAAATAATTTAGAGAACTATAAAGAAAAGTTAAAGAAACAAAAAGCATTAATGACAAAAAAAGAGTAAAAAATAAAATTAAAAAAGCCGATAGCGATTGATAGGGAGTTCTTCTAATTGATGTCCAGATTTCTTTCATAGATCATACCCTCCTTTTCTTAGGTCTTTGATAATTTTTCCTTCTTTCAAAACCAAAACTCTTTTTTGAAAAGAATTAACAATATCAGTATTGTGAGTGGCAATAATAATAGTTCTTTTCCCTTCCAGTTTTTTAAAGATCTTCATAATATCCCAGGAAGTTTTCGGATCAAGGTTGCCGGTCGGTTCATCAGCGAAAATAATATTCCGGTCACCGATAACGGCTCGGGCGATGGCGACTCTTTGCAATTCTCCGGCTGATAGTTGAAGAGGAAAAACCCTTTCTTTTTTAGAAAGCCCGACTAACTCAAGAACCCGCCTTACTTCAGATTTTATAAATAACTGATCAGTTCCAATCACCTTAAGACCGATGGCGACATTTTCAAAAACATTTTTATCAATAAGAATTTTAAAATCCTGAAAAATAATTCCGATTTTCCGGCGCAGATTGATTTTCTGGGAAAAATTCTTATCAGTAATATCCATGTCGTCGATGATAATTGTGCCGGATGAAGGCGTAAGTTCTTTAGTAATCATTTTTAAAATACTGGTTTTTCCTGCACCCGACTGACCGACTAAAAAGACAAACTGATTATCATCAATTTCAAAAGAAACTTCACTGAGAGCAGTATTGCCCAAGGGGAATTTTTTAGTAACTTTGTCAAAAGTAATCATTGTTATTATTTTTCTATTTCCACCGATCCCACGTCCATAAGCCATCCGGCCTTTTCTCCCTGAAAAGTTTGACCCCAAACTTTGACTTTTTTGCCAATATAGTTTGATAAATCAACAGTGGTTGAAGTCAGGTAAACATTTTGGGAAATTCCGCCGGGACGTTCCAGATGGAAGTTGCCTTCGCCGTCAATACCGCCTTCACGCAATATTCCTTCAACACTATCTTTAAAAGTTTTCTTATCAACAACACCGGCCGACTGAATAGTGGTTTTTGTTCCACCTCCGACACTACTAGTTTTTTTATTGAATCTGGTAAAACCGAAACCCAAAACAGCCCCGATAATGACCGCTACGGCGATAAAAGTAAAAAAAGTGATATAAGGTATGCCTTCAACTTCTTTTGTTTCTATCGTATGAATCAAATTATTATTTTCCATATGAGATTAGGATAGCAATTATTGAGAAAAATATCAAATCTTAGTTTTATTTACTTTGCTTAAGGTAGGCTTCCACAAATCCATCCAACTCTCCATCAAGTACCTTATCTGTCTGGGTTTCTTCATAGTCAGTTCGAAGATCTTTTACAAGTTTATATGGATGTAATACGTAAGATCGTATCTGGTGTCCCCACGAAGCCATTGTCTCTGTTTTAAAACCGGAGATTGTTTTGGCTCTTTTTTCTTCTTCGATGGCCCAAAGTTTGGCCCGTAAAATTTTCATGGCATTTTCCCGGTTGGCACCCTGGTATCTTTCCGTCTGACAGGAAACAATAATACCAGAGGGACGATGAATCAGCCGGACGGCCGTTGACACTTTATTGACATTCTGGCCACCCTTTCCTCCGGAACGGTAAAATTCCCACTCAACTTCATCATCACGGATACTGATTTCTTTATCTTCAATAATTGGAAGAACTTCGACCAATGAAAATGAAGTTTGTCTCAGTTTATCAGCATTAAAAGGGGATTGGCGGACCAAACGGTGAACTCCAGCCTCAGCTTTCAGATAACCGTAAACAAATTTTCCATAAACGTTAATAATCGAACTTTTTATTCCGGCTTCCTCTCCGGCTACCCGGTCAAATTCTTCAAACCTCCAACCTTTCCTTTCAAAGTAGCGGGTGTACATCCGGTAAAGCATACTGGACCAATCCATCGCTTCAGTACCTCCCTGTCCGGCGTGAATTGAAAAGATAGCCCCGTTTTTATCATAGGATCCGGAGAGAAAAAGAAGAATCTCATATTTATTAATTAGTTTTTCTGCTTCTACAAGTTGATTTTCTTCCAACAACAACTTAATCATTTCCAAATCCTCAATTTCTTTTCTTAAATCAGTAATTTTTTTCATTATTTCACCGGCTTTTTTTGAATCCTCCCAAAATGACGCTTCATAACTTTGAATTTCTGAAGTTTTTAGTTCATTTTTTTTCCCATGAAAATCGGCCTTACTTAAAATTGCTTGATATTTAGTTTTTAACTGCTCAATATTCGTTTCCATGAACCTAATTATATCATTTGAAGTCGGCGGCGAAGATTAAAACAAGATCAGACGCTTCTTTATTGTCCAATACTGTGATTTTTGGCGCAGAAACATAATCTTTCAAATCATTTTTAATCATATTTCCTAATTGGGCCCTATCTTTTTTTACTTGAATTTCGGTAATTTTATAATCAAAGTTTTCAGCGTTATCAGTCAGAATTTCCACATAACCTTTTTTCCTTAGGATTTCTTTTATTTCGGTAGCTTTTCCTTTCACACCAGAACCATTCAAGATTTTTATTTTTACTTCTTCCTTTTTAAAGTTAGGAGTTGGAGTAGGCAATGGAGGAGTTTCGGTTGGAGTAATAGTAACAATATTTTTCTTAACCATAAAGTTTGGTAATTTAAAATTATTTCCAAATTTAGAAATTAAGACAAAGAGTAAGAATGAAATAACAAAGGAACCAACAAAAAGAAAGACTTCTTTTTTTGGCATTCCGATTTTTGGTAAAGAAAGTTTACTTCTGCTCGAATAAGACCCGTTTTTCAAAAGAGAAAAGCTTTTATTTTCTTCTGATAATATGAAAGCACCAAAGCAGACATCGTAGATCAAGATTGGAAAAGCTTTTCCATCTTTAGGAATAAGCATTTTTAGATATTCTTCATAAAAAGTTGGGACAATCCGCTTTAATGGGTTGGTCCAGACGCCGACGGATTTGGTAAAAGTATCTTGGCGGATGGTATCGGACTTTTCACCGGAAATAATAATCCGGTTAATCTTTTTTTTGTCTGTTGCAATTTCATCGATTTTTGCTTTTAGGACATCGGCAATTTTATCTTCCCCAGAATACTCAATTGATATTTTTTTATCATCAATCAGTCCGCAAGAATCAAACAAATACCCGTTTAAATTGCTACTCCCAAGTTCAACGTAAAAAATAGTTTCCTTTTTTTCTTTACGGAGAGTTTTTTCAAATAATTTGAAGTAGGCCATAGTATCGGGAATAATGGCGTTGATTCTAAAATCGATCAACGTCATTGCCTGCTTGAGATTGAGAAGAGTTTCCTGACTGATGCCAAAACAAGTGATGATTTTCTCATTCTCCGATTCCTGGACAAAATAATCACTGGCTAAATCGGCGTTATCAACCGGCAAGATTGAACGGGCTTTATCTGATATAAAAGAGTTTAGAGCAGAATTGGCAATATCGGAAGGAACAGTAGTGCGAAAAAAGCTGAAAAATTCCTGAGGAAGGATAAGAACGATTTGATTTTCCGCGACTGGTCTATTTGAAGACGAAATTACTTCTTTAACAGCTGAGGCCAACAAATCAACATTGGTAATTTTTCCTTTTTCAAATAAATTGGATTCATAGGTTTTTTGGTTATAGAGAGTTTCCTGCTGACCAAGGATAGTCTTTTTCAAATAAAGAAGTTTGATCGTGTTTTTATCTAAATAAAGATAGATCATAGAATAAATATAGAAGATTAAAGATTAAATATCAAATATAAAAATACCTCTTGACAACATGTGTATACATCGTATATACTAATCTCATATGAACACAACAGTAATAAACATTCGTACCCAACCTGATGTTAAAAAAGCGGCTCAGCGAGTGGCTGAAGATTTAGGAATTAATTTAAGCGCCTTGATTAACGGGTTTTTAAAAAATTTAATTAAAACAAAGACGATCAGTCTTAAAGTGTCCGAAGAACCATCGGATTATTTAATTAATTCGATCAAGGAGGCAGAGGAAGATATTAAAGCAGGAAAAGTTATTTCATTTAAAGACGGTTCTGAGGCAATTAAATATTTGGACGAGATGATAAAAGATGAGCGAAATAATATTAAGGATTGATTATTCGAGAAAGTTTATAAAACAGTTAAAAAAAGCTCCGTTATCTATTAAAATTGCATTCAAAAACAGATTTAACCTTTTTCTTAAAAATCCCTTTGTTCCAATATTGAACAACCATCTTTTAAAAGGGAGATACTCCAATTCAAGAAGTATTAATATTACCGGCGATTGGCGGGCGATTTATTCAGAGACGTTAAAAAAAAAAGAAAAAGTCGCCATTTTTCTCGCCCTCGGGACTCACAGTCAGTTGTATAAATAAAAGAAGTCATCCCCGTGAAGATGGGGATCCAGACTAAAAATAACCATATTTTATCTATATGACGGCCGTCTTGGAGATAAATTTTTTACTTTACTGGTTGATTCGGTTTTATATTTAACGTATTAACGTCTTTAACCCCTTGTAAAGCGCCGAGTAAAGCAACTCCGTTAATTGCTCTAATAATACTATTAGGTAGTGGTGTTCTTTCTTTAAATTTTTCAGCAAAATTTCCAAGTCTTTGTTTTACTCCATTTACTAACTTTAACTCTTCATCATTATATGGAGTTACCGATCCTCCGATTTTTATCATAGATTCGATAGCTAAATCATGCATACTTATTTTTTCTCGCTTTTCACCAATTGTTTGACCTTCTTTAGTATTTACCTTTGTTTTTTCCCACGTTGAAACGGAACTATCACTTGTTAATGCGAGATCAACAACCTCAACTGCCATTGTTTTTTTCCCCAGGTCAACTTGTTGTTTTCCCCATTCACCAAGAGCAGTTAAGGTGTCTCTTCCCAATTGTGTGAGATAACCTGATAATCCCTTATTAACTGCAAAAGACAATGCCTCTTTTGCTTTTTGTATTGTATCTGGACTTTTAGATTTGTCAACAATTGATAATATTCCCTGAAATGAAGCCATCTGCACCTTCATATCTTTATAATCTGGATCTTTTAATGGAACAGCAAAGCTGTTGATTAAATCTAATTCAGCTTTTCCTGATGAATCCACTTCTATATCCAACATATTTTTATTAAGAAATAATTTATAAAATTTCTAATCATAAGATTACTTCTTCTTCTTCTTCTTGTCAAGTCCCGTTTAGCGGGACGCAGACCACGTAGACTCGCCCCTCGGAGACGAGGATGTAAACCTCGCGACGAGGAAAGAGTTCTACTGTGGTCAAGCGTTTTTGGGCTCGAAGTGATAGAATATGATTAAATGGAAAACCCGATTGAGGAAATTAAAAAAAAGATTGACATTGTTGAGTTTATTGGCAATTTTATTACTTTAAAAAAAGCCGGCCGCAACTTCAAAGCCGTCTGCCCTTTTCACCAGGAAAAAACTCCTTCGTTTGTCGTCTCTCCGGAGCGGGGCATCTGGCATTGTTTCGGTGCCTGCGGTGAAGGCGGGGATGTCATTAAATTTTTAATGAAATGGGAAAACATTACTTTTATTGAAGCTCTGAGGGAATTAGCTAAAAAGACCGGAGTCAAATTATCCAAGATAAGTTTTGAAGATAAAATCTGGCAAAAAAAAGAAAGATATATGGGGATGAATCAACTGGCCGGCGATTTTTTTCATTATATCCTTAACAGGACCACCTTTGGAAAAAAAGCCAACCAATATTTTAAAGAAAGAGCTCTTAATCAATCAATTATTGATAAATTTGAGTTAGGCTATTCACCTTCTTCTTGGGACTCTCTGAAATTATTTTTGAAAAAAAAGAAATACGAGGAGGAAGAAATGTTGGAAAACGGTTTGTTGGTCAAAAGCGAAAGAGGCAGTTATTATGACCGGTTTCGCGGCCGGCTGATGTTTCCCCTAAAAGATAATAGGAACAACGTTCTTGGTTTTTCCGGAAGAATTTTAGATAGCAAAGAAAAAGAAGCAAAATATATCAATACTCCCGAAACTCCAATCTATCACAAAAGAGAAACTCTTTTTGGAATTAATCTGGCTAAAGAATCAATTAAAAAAGAAAAAAATGTTTTTATAGTTGAGGGCGAATTGGACATGATTACTCCTTATCAGCACGGATTTTCCAATTTCGTGGCTATCAAAGGAACAGCCTTGACCAGTGAACAGTTGATGTTACTCAAACGCTATACCGATAAAATCACTTTAATGATGGATACCGATCCGGCTGGTATCGAATCGATAAAGAGGGGAATAAATGAAGCGGAGAAGTTTGATTTTGAGATAAGAGTAGTAATGATTGATTTTGCCAAAGATCCCGATGAAGCCCTGAAAAAAGATCCGACTCAATTTAAGAAATTAATTGCCAAGCCGATACCAATCTATGATTTCTTGATAAATTCGGCCCAAAAAAAATATCCGGAAGAATCGGCATTTGCCAAAAAAAATATTGGTGATGAAATAATCCCGGTGATTGAAAAAATTACCAACCCTATTGTCAGAACTTTTTATATCAAAAAATTAGCAAATATACTTAATGTTTCCGAAGTCACCGTCGAAAATTTAATTAATCAATTAAAGCGAAAAAAGAAACAACTATCATTAAATAAAATCAAATACAGTAAACCATTGGAAGACAGTCGAGAGTTAATTATTGATAAATATATTTTAAGTATTTTATTTCAAAGTGAAGATCCAAATGAAATTTTTCGAAAAATCATCAGAGTTTTGAAACCGGAGTATTTTTTACATCCTTCATATGAAAAGATCAGCCGTTACTTTTTTGAAGAACTGGAAAAGAACAGAAAAATTAACATAAATCAATTCGGAAAAAAACTGCCGGATGAACTTCAACCAATGTTTGATGAAATATTTCTTTTTGCCTCGACCGACCATGATCTGTCTGATGAGAATTTGGATAAATTAATTTATGAAATAAAAAAATATTATCTTAAAAGAGAGATAAAAAAATTACTTTCAGAAGAAGAGGATATGGAAAAGAAAAAACAATTAGTTAAAATCTCCATGGAACTAAAAGAGGTGGAAAAAAAACTAATTTCTTTATAGAATAGTAACACTTTATGATTAAACACCACCTACCAAGGTCCCTAAAAGAATTAATTAACCAGGGAAAAGAAGACGGATTTTTAGTTCAGGACGACATTTTATTGGTTTATCCCGATCCGGAAAAACACATCAGAGAGATTGACGGATTTTTTGATGAAGCTTTAAAAAGAGGGATTGATATCTTTGAGACGATCTCCACCCGGGATGAAAGCGATTCGCAAAAATCGGTTGAAGAGATTGAAAAAGAACTGGAACATTTGGTAATTTTAAAACACGGGGAATCACTTGATCCGATAAAAATGTATCTTAAGGAAATTGGAAAAACACCGCTTTTGAAATTTGAGGATGAGATTGATCTGGCCAAAAAATACGAAAAAGGCAACAAAGATGCAAAAGATAAACTGACAAAAGCCAATCTTCGGCTGGTAGTTTCAATTGCCAAAAAATATTTAGGTCGGCGGTTATCATTTTTGGATTTAATTCAGGAAGGTAATAAAGGTTTGATCCGCGGCGTGGAAAAATATGATTGGCGACGCGGCTACAAATTTTCCACCTATGCGACCTGGTGGATCAGGCAGGCTATAACCCGTGCCATTGCCGATCAGTCAAGAACCATCAGAATTCCGGTCCATATGGTCGATCACATTAACAGATTTTATAAAACCCAAAGACGGTTGACGCAAAAATTAGGCCGCGAACCGACCGTCAAGGAAACGGCCAAAGAGATGTTAATGACAGTTCCGGAAATTGAAAATTTAATGAAAATTTCCCAACAGCCAAGATCGCTTTCAACTCCGGTAGGCGATGATAAAGAGGCGACTTTGGAACAGTTTGTAGCTGACACCAATCAACCGTCTTTATATGATAAAGTGTCCCGGGAGCTTTTAAAAGATGCTCTGAATAAAGTACTGGAAACTTTATCTCCGAGAGAAAAGAAAGTTTTAGTGATGAGGTTTGGTTTGGAAGACGGTAAACCAAAGACTTTGGAAGAAGTGGGAAAAGAATTCCGGGTTACCCGAGAACGTATCCGTCAGATCGAAGCCAAAGCCATCAGAAAACTTAAACACCCAACCAGAGCGAGAAAGTTAAAGGATTTTTTGGAATAAGAAAATTTATTAAAATTTAATTGACAAAAAAATAGAGAGTAGTAAAATAAAACCATGATTACGGATAAGGATGTCAAAAAATTAAAAAATGTCTTTGCTACTAAAGGAGACTTAGAAAAATTTGAAAAAGTTTTTGTTACAAAAGATGATGCAAAGGCTTTTGCTACAAAGGCAGATTTGGAAAAGACGAGTGATGGCATAGTTAAAGAAATCCACACAGTCATTGAAATGGTTAGCGGTATCAACCAAAAACTCGATAAAGACAAAAGGGAAACTGACGATATTTTAGAGCATCATGAAAGACAGATAGATAGACTCAATGATAAAATTTTTCCGACTGTTTAAAATGAAATCAAAAACGACTCCAACGCAGAAGGCTTTGAATTTGTGGGCGGTAATTCTTATTGTCTGGAGTGTTTACAGAACTTATCTTAAACTACCGGAATGGTTTGATGAGTTTATTGCCAAACCGCTTGTTTTTGTTTTGCCGGTTTTTGTTTATATTAAATGGGTAGAGAAAAAGGATATTTTTTCCAGTCTATATATAAATAAAAATCCCAAGGTCTTTCTAAAGGAGTTTTTTATCAGTTTAGGAGTAGGATTAGTTCTTTTATTAACGGCATTGTTGTCCGTTTATCTGAAGTTTAAAAAAGTCGGACTATTTGGTCATTTTCCCAGTTTTAATCAATTAACACTTATTTTTATTACTGCTTTAGCGACCGGAATCACCGAAGAAATTCTTTCGCGCGGATTTATTTTGAAAAGACTTTATGAAGAATCAAAAAACGCTTATTCGTCGACTTTTTTCGCCAGTATTCTATTTTTTTTTCTCCATGTCCCGATTCTTTTTGCCAGCAGTAAAATCAATGGAAGTATGCTTTTGATGTTTATGGTAACGGATTTACTATTAAGTATGGTTAACGGATTGATAATGATTCAAAGGAAAAGTCTGACCGTGCCGATTTTAATTCACGCTTTTTATAATGTGGTTGTAGCACTTTCTTTTATATAGAAGACGGTTTCCGTTCCGGCTTTTATTGTCTTTAAATGAGGTTTTTCCGCATCGGAAAAATCGTCAGGGAACCCAACAACGACAGAATTTTTTACATCTTCTTTTGGCAAATCAAAAACAAATTTACCAAACTGTTCTACCTGACCAAAACCGTATTCGTCAGGGGCAGATAATAATGACTCTTTTTGATAAATTTCTGGAGAATATTGGAAATAAAAAAGTATGAAAATATAAGGCTGTCCATTTTTTTTAGTGATATAAAATTTATCGTAACGGTTGTAATTAGTTTTAATATAGTTGGATAATTCTTTATATCCGGCTTGCCAACTACGGAGAACAATGGCTCTTTTTGGGTAATGATTAAGATAAAAATCCCAGGAATAGAATGAAAATGTAACATATAACATGAAACATGTAACATAAAAAAAATAGTTTTTTTTGTCTAAGAAATTAACCACTCCATAAGCGGAAATTATTAAAATGGGAATAAAAATAAATATTGACCTAGTGACTGATAGACCGGCCCAGGAAAGGGCGGCGGAAATTGGAGAAAACAACAGCATAAGCAAAATTAAATAACGCCATTTTTCTTTGTTTTTGAACAGATAATACAGGCCGATAAAAATAAATATATATTCAATCAGGGTAATAGGAGATACTCCGGGAAATCCAAAACGGGTGTTTTCATCACCATTAATGACCAAAAATTGCGGGGAAAAATATTTTGAATATTCATTAATAAAATCTTTTAAACCAACAGTCAGTTTGTTATAAACCAAACGACTGCCGCCTTCGGCACGAAATTCATTAATTTTTAAAGAAAAACCAATGTTGTTAAAAAATAAAAGGTTTTTAATTCTTGAGGGGCTATTGATTAAATCGGTAGTACCAAAAATCAAAATTGCCGCAATTAATCCTAAAATATAAAACCATTTAATTTTCTTTACAAAAATAAAATAAATAAAAATTAGTAAGAAAAAACCAGCCCAGAGACGGGACGAGTGATAACCGAACAAAGTCAATAATAAATTAAAAATGAAAAATGAAAAATTAAGAACGCTTTGTTTTCTAAAAAATCTCAAGAATAAATAAAAAGATAAAGTTAAAAAAAATGCCGTTATATATCCCTCATGAGCCTGACGTCCCAACAGTTGTAAACCGAGGGCAAAAGCGGACAAAAAAGCAGCCAATAAAGAAACATTTTTTTTACTGAATAATTCCTGAGTTAATAAAAATATAATTATTGGGAATAATAGAACAAAAGGAAGATTGACCATTCTGACGCCGGTTTCTGTCAGCCCAAATATTTTAATAAAAGGAACGGCTAAATAAGTTAAAAGAGGTAGTTTGTAATCACCAAAAGATTTAAACTTTAACGGCATAAAATTTCCGTATTGATCTTTTCCTGTTCTTAAAATCGAGTAAGCGTCATAAGCATTGGCGGCTTCATCGGCATTTAAGGCGGGAGGAGAAACGTTCATTTTATAAAGGAACAAAGTGATGGAGAGAAGAGAAATTATAATTAAAAAAATTGGTGTTAAATATTTTTTGAACATAGTTACAATGTCATTCCCGCGAAGGCGGGAATCCAGACTAAAATCACCTCTTTAAAATGTAATTATAGACTGGATCCCCTCCTACGAGGGGATGACAGTTTTGACTTCTAACTTTTGAATTTATTTAATATCTCCTCATCACTTTTAATAAATAATTTTACCGTTTTTTTTCTTGATTTCAAAATTTTTGGCAACCTTATCAAAGCATCAAAAAATCCGGAGATAAAAATAAATCTTGGAAGATTAAGCAAATGTTTAATAATTAAATCTTTATCGGTTAGATTTTTCCAGTGAAAGATTAATTGATTACGGAAAGCGATCTTTAATACTTTCGATTTATCAAAATATTTTCCAATAGTTGATTCGTGATGATGCTCGACTTTGATATTTGGATCATATAAAATTTTGTATCCCGCTTTCCAAGCACGGTACGACAAATCAATATCTTCCCAGTAAAAAGGATTATAAAGTTCGTCAAGTAATCTTAAGTCAACAAACAATTTTCTTTTAAAAATTGAAGAACCTCCCTCAGCCCAGAAAATAGGGGTTAGGTGGTAGGGGTTAGGGGTTAGGTAGCTATGATTAATAAGGCCGTTTTTGAAGTAAGCACGGTTGGCGCCGACGATTTTGCCGTCGCGTTCTTTCTGAGCAAAACCGATGGCAAAGAGTTTTCGATCTTTTTTAAAATATTCCAAAGCTTTTAAAAAGGAGTTATCTTTTAAAACCACATCAGAGTTCATAAGAAAAATATAATTTCTTTTCGCTTTTAGGACGCCTTTATTAACGTTACCGGCAAAACCAAGATTTTTTTTGTTATTAATAACAATAGATTCAGGACAAATTTTTTTTACTGATTTTGTAATATTTTCTAACGGATGGTCATTCATTACAATGATTTCACAACCTTCAAAATATTTTTTATTTATTTTAAAATATTTATAAAACATTTCGTAATTTTTATAGACGGGAATGATGATTGAGATAGGCTGTTTTTTCATAGGGAAAAAGGTCAGTCCTTCGAAGAAGGTCTGACCTTAATTAAACTTGAAACGACTTTATCTCGGAATATATCATAAGAAAAATTTTCTTTCACAAACTGCTTGCCGTTTTTAATAACTTTTTCTTTCAAGGTTTCATTTGAGTTTACTTTAATTATTTTATTAATCAATTCATTGACATCTGTAAATAGAAATCCGTTTTTGCCGTCATTTATCAATTCCTTCGGTCCGCCGGCGGAGTAACAAAATGTCAGGCAACCGGAAGCCATCGCTTCAAGGGGAGCGATGCCGAAGTGTTCAACCATTTCCGGATGTTTTTCTTCGTCGATCCCCAAGCCGGTAAAATGCCAGAAAAAGACAGAAAGTTCATAAAGTTTGTAAAGTTCATAAAGTGATAAATTTGGTTTGAAAATAATTGAGGGATCATCATTTGCTGTCTGTTTCAATTCATCAAAATATAGTTGATCTTCTTTTTTTAGGCCGCCAGCCAAAATTAATTTATAGTCTTTAAATTTTTGAGATTGATTTTTTAATTTTTTAAAAGTCTCAATGATTTCCCCCTGATTCTTACTGTGTAAATGGGAAAAAAATCGACCAACTGATAAAATAATTTTTCCTTTTTTGTTTTGGTTGTTGGCGAACAATTTATCGTCAACATATGGCGGGATGGTAACCGGGTTAATTCCCCAACGGGTTAACCATTTTGTAGTGAAAGGCGAGTTGCTGATAAATTTATAGTTCCACAGTTTTAAGCGGTTTAATAAATTTAAATTGTAAAGTTTTTTATCAGGGACCATGCAAAAAACAAAATTCTTTTTGGCACTTGAAAAAAAATAACTTCCATCGGTAACGTAGAAAAAATAATCATACGGCCACAAGTTTTTTAAAGTTCTTTTATCCACCCACTTTAATCGTTTAATCGATTGAAGTGAAAAACGATTAGCGATTTCTTTTTTAAGACTTTTATCCCAGAAAATAGTTACATCTGCACCTTGTTCAGCCAGTACGTCTACAATTGATAAAATATGTTTTTCGCCGCCGCCTAAAGTGTCGAGAAACGGGTTATATAAAGCGACTTTAAAGTTTTTTGTTTCGGTTTTTTTCATATAAAAATAGATAAGTAATAGTTTTTGAGAAGGCTTGGTAAATTGATTCAATGACTCCGATAGTTCCATCTAAAAATCCCAAACCCTTAAACATCCGCCGCCAAAGTTCAGCTAAATACTTGCGGAAAAAAGTCAAAGTTGATGCAGTTTTTCCGGCTTTATATAAAAGATCCGATTCAATACCTTCAAAAATAACCGTTTTTTCCACCATTTTTGAGAGATCTCCATGAAAATAATGAATAAGAGGATTTTTTAAATAACCAATCTGGCCTTTTATTTTTGGAGTTGAATGAATTCTTTTTGGCCAGTCAACAAAATATTTTTTATTGATCAATCTGATTTGATAGTCGGGGGACCAGCCACCGTATTTAAGCCATTTTGTTCGGCCAAAAATATTTTTGCGGGGGATTTTATATGCACCGATAAAATCGGATGAAATCGGATTTAATCGGATAGAATTAGTGTTTTTCCCAATTTTATCCAATTTTATCTGACTATGTCTGATTACATCTTTAATCTCTTCTGCCAATTTTTTTGTCATCCTTTCATCCGCGTCCAGTATCAAAATCCAATCAGTTTTTGCTTGTTTAATACCTGCTTCTCGAACTGTTTCGACAAAGGAAGATGAGGGGTAGACGAGGATAATATTTTCAGTCAAAAGCTCAGCTGATATAATGCAATCTTTAATGTTTTTGTCTTCTTTAGGTGCAAATATAATAACACTTATATTCTCCATAATATTGTCTTTATTATATAATATAAACCAATGAAACTTCTTAAGAGCTACTGGCCAGTGTTATTTTTAACCTTTTTGTTTTCTTTCCTTATTTTTTACCGGATCGACTGGTTAACACTGGCAAATTGGGATGAGGCCTGGTATGGAGGGATCGCCCGGGAAATAGCTCAAACAGGAAATTTCATGAAGATGAATTGGAATGGAAAATTATATTATCATCATCCGCCTCTTGGATTCATATTAATGGCTCTATCAATAAAAATATTTGGAATTACTGAACTGGCAGTTAGATTTACTTCAGCAACATTGGGGGTAGGATCAATAATTCTTTTATATTTTATAGGAAACAAATTATTTAAAAGTAGATTAGTCGGCTTTGCTTCTTCTTTAATATTAGGAACATCAGTTTGGTATTTGATCAGAACTCGTTCAGGAGACTTAGATTCAATCTTTATTTTTTTCTATCTATTGACAATATTTTTTAGTTTCAAAGTAAAAGAAAATTTCAACTGGTTCATTGCAGCAATGATTACCTTCGCCTGTTTGATCATGTCAAAAACTTTAGCTGGAATGTCTGCCGGAATTTTAATATTTTTATACAATATTACTGATGTTTTTAAGAGTAAAAAAAATTTCTTAAAAGCTATTGTAGGAGTATTGTTATTTTTTGCAATAGTTTCACCTTGGTATTATGTCCAATTGACTACTTTTGAACACTTCTATGAAGAACATTTTATTGCAGTTGGTATGAGAAATAAAAGCTTCTCTTCGATGTTTCATATAGAAACATTCTTGCCAATGTTTTACCTTCATATGGGTATAAGAAAGTGGTATTACATTTGGATTGCTTCTGTTGGGTTAATAATGATAACTTTCCGGTTTATAAAAAAAGAATTCTTTATGTTGTTACTTTGGAATCTTATCGTACTGTATCCATTTTTGACAACCAATGAGACTCATATTTGGCATCTTATCCCAGTTTACTTACCGATGTCTTTAATTATTGCCGGAGGGGTTTTTTGGGGAAAAGAGTTATTTATAAAGATAACGAGACTAAAGAAACTGAACTGGTTAGCTAATATATTTTATATTTTATTTTTTGTATTTATGGCAAGTCTTCAAGTAAAGAATTTTTATAAAGAAGTTTATCCGACGTCACGTTTTATTCCCGACGACGTTGATATATCAAAAAAAGCGGCCAAATATAGTGTCCCGATTTATTTGGATGATAATTTTACCCCAGTAGCTGTTTTTTACTCAGGTAAAAAAATATATTCATTGATAGATTTACCGGATCCCAATAAAAAAGCCGTTCCATTTTTTCAAAATCAACAGGGAGAATTTGTTTTAATCACCCGAAACTATATATTAAGAGAGTTGAATAATGCCGGTTTGAAGTATAAAATTCTTGACAGTAACAGCTTCCTTTCAATAATCAAAAGGCCATAATCAAAAAAATGAAATTAAAAAAACTGCTGAATTTTATTAAAAAAAATAAGTATTACTTGATTTTTATACTGATTGTTATTGTTGGAATGTATCTGCGGTTTTATAAAATAGATACCTATAGGACCTTTGGTTGGGATCAGGCCAGAGATGCCTGGAAGGTAAGAGACATCATTAAAGGTCAAATTGTTTTAATTGGTCCCCGCACCGGTGTTGGGCAATTCCATTTGGGACCGTTTTGGTACTATCTTCTTGCGCCTTTTTACTATTTAACCGGTATGGATCCGAAAGCGGCCAACTATCTTAACATGTTGGTTAACCTATTTAATTTTGCAGTAATTTTTGTAATTACAAAAAAAATCTACGATAAAAACATTGCTTTGTTTGTCAGTTTTATTTACGCAACCAATAGATACTTAATAGAGATTAACCGGGTTCCCTGGAACGTCTCTCTGGTTCCGGGTGCAGCTCTTTTAATTTTTTATTCCATATATAAAATCGTTTATGAAAAAAAATACAAATGGATATTAGCTCTCAGTTTTTTGGTTGGATTATTTTTTCATCTTCATTTTTCAGTGGTTTTTTTACCTTTAATTATTATCTTATCTTTTGTTTTAGTTAAAAATAAAAAGAAAACTTTCATTTGGGGAATTGTCAGTTTGCCGCTATTGTTTATTTGGTTTATACCAAATATAATCTATGATCTTCAAACAAAAAATAACAATCTAAATTTATTCAATAATTTTTTGAAAGACTATTTTATCAAGGGTTTTCACTTCAGGTTTTTTCTTTACCGGTTGAATGATGCCTTTATCCAATTTCAGGCAATTTTATCATTACCAAATACTTATAAATATTTGAAATTTATTATTCCTGTTATTTTTTCTGTAACCGTCTTTTTCGATAAAGATAAGAAACAAAAAATCCTCGGTTATTTAATCATGCTTTGGTTTTTAGCGCCGGCCATAGGCTATAGTTTTTATGGAGGATTAACCTCCGAATACTATATGTTGATGAACTCTGTGTTGGTTATCTACATATTAGCTTATTTGCAAAGGAAAATTCTCCAGATTAAATTTAAACCGATTATATTACTGTCAGTTATTTTCTGGATTGGTTTTACTTATATTCAAACGAAAAATCTGTGGATAAAAATACCGGATAGGGGACTGATAGATCAAAAAAAAGAGGTGCAAAAGCGCATCCGACTTAATGAAAAAATCGAATATAAAGAAGGAGAGATAGAGTCATATCTTTGGCAGATATGGGTGGAAGATAAGAAAATCAAATCATAAAGACCATAGCTCAATCGAAGTTCCATTATTCATTAATTTTTTTTCAAGGATTTTAACATTGGTCGGGATATTATCTTTTCTCCATTTTTCTACTCTTTCACCATTATCATCTTTGTCAATAATATACCAGCATTTGTTATCAATTAGATCGCTACCCGATGATCTTTGATATTTGTTAACGCGCGAATAGTAATTTAGGAGGTAGTCATAGGTATAAGGAATGACTGGAGGAGTGTAAATCCTCAAACAAAAACTTTTGTTATTATTTTTTTCATAAATATATCTGACGATTTGGTCGTCGGCTCTTAATCCAAGTAGGGGAATATTTTTTTGATTATCGATATCCTTAATCAAAGCAAAGATATTAATTAATAATAAAAAGCCAACGAGTAAATAAGGAAAAATGGCAGCTTTTTTGTTTTTAACGATTCCATATATTGACATAACCGCAATCATTAGGTAAAAATATTGGACTCCTTGGAAATAATAACCATAAAAGAAATTCCCTTGATAAAATAAAGAAAAAACAAAAAGCCAAGAAATAATTGTCAAAATAAAATAAGTGAGCGTTTTTATTGCCGAATTGACGAAAGATTTTCTATGAAAAATAAAAAAATAGGTAACAAAAGAAACAACAACCAAAGAAATAATAAGGCTGTTGTTATAAAACAAATCATGCCAATATTGAACAAAAGTTTTTAGTCTTTCATCAAAAACGGCGCGAAAAAGAAGAGGGTGAGCCTCTTTTTTCAAGGTTAAATTACTAACAAAAGCTTTTGTTTGAATAAAATTATTTTTTATTTCAAAAAATATTCGTGGCAACATTGGTAAGATAAGTCCTGTTGAAAACAGTATAAGTGTTTTTATTTTTTTGAATTGTTTAAAAATAATTAAAGTAATAAAAGAGGTGGGAATTAAAAAAATACCGAAGGCAAGTTCGGTTTCCAAAACAAATCCCAGACCCAGACCGGTCAGTAACAAATATTTAATATCTTTTCTTTCAAATAATTTATATAAAGAATAAATAAATAATAAGATAAATATTGGCGTCAACATATCATTGCTGACAAAAAAAGCATTTCTAATAAAATATGGAGAGACAGAAACTGCTAGTAAATAAAAAATTGCCGGAATAAATCCAAAACTAAAATTTAAAAATAAGTAAAAAAGAAGATTGGCTGTCAAATTAACAACAAGTAAAAATATATAAAATCCCTGCGGCCAGCCGTTGAAAATAGCATAAGGGATTAATAAAAAATAATACCACCAGGCGCCATGATTGACTCCTGCCATACCGGTCGTTGGGCCAATAAATGTTAAGTTTTTATCCCGGATAATTTCTTCAGCTTTTAAAAAATCCCGGCCTTGGTCAAAGGTATAGGGGACGGTTCGATTAACTATTGGAGTGAGACGTAAATATATAAAAATCAAAAATACGATTAAAAAAATGATTCTTTGCCAGATCTTCATTTATTTAGTAAATAATTTTTTATCAGGTGGATTTTAGTTCTAATGGGTGCATATTTTAATCCAAAGATTATACGGTTTTTTCTTTGGTACTTTTGATGAAGGGGGGATCCGGAGCCGCCGGTTGATTGGGCGTTTTTATGATAGATTATTACTTTTGGATTATAAAATAATTTAAATCCGGCCTTTTTTGCTCGCTCACAAAAATCTGAATCCTCGAAATACAAAAAATATTTTTCATCCCAAAATCCAACCCTATCAATTACTTTTTTATTAAAAAACATCATACAGCCGGTTATAAAATCAGTTTCCTCAAACTTTTCATATTGGCGGTTATCAACCTCATCAACTCCCCGGTGAGTTGTATAAACATTATTCCAATCATTAATGCCGCCGGCATACCATAAAACTTTGCCAATATCTTTTTTTTGATATTTTTTGTGATATTCATAGCCAGGGGCATAATAAATCTTGCCACCAAAAATATCTGCTTTTTCAAATCCTAAATGAGCTTGGATGGAAAAATTCCGTTCAAAAAAAATATCATTATTTATCGCACAAAATTTATCAAAACCTTTTTTAAGAAAATATTTCGTTCCTTCATTTATTCCAAAGGCGTATCCTTCGTTGGGAAGAGATTTCAAAATTACTTTCATGGGATATTTACCAATCTTAAACACTTTTTTTTTGTCAGAGACGTCGGCAATAAAGACGGATAACTCCTCAGCGTTTTTAACGGTTGCAAGAGATTCGAGGAATTCACGTGTGAGCTGGTATTGATTATAATTTACTGTAATGAGGCCGATCATAGAATTTTTTGCAATATTCTCTCCCACAAATTTTTATTCTTCTTCCAATACAGCGTCTCTTTTAGCCCCTTTTTGAAGAATTCTTCTTCGTTGATTTTTCCTTCAATTTTGAATTTTTTCATTTCCAGAAAATAAAAATAAACAATAAGATAATAAAACATTTGAAGAAAAGCCAAAACCAGTCCCTGACTGCCGTCTTTATAGCCTTCGCCGGCAAAATAACGGCTGATAAACTCATTTAAAGCCTTGGTAATAGCATTGAAAAAAGTCAGTTCTTTTTTTGAATCATAAATTTCCTTAGCTTCATATTTAGCGTAGCGGCGGAATTTAGATAAATATTCATCAATATTCTGGTAATTGTGATGAAGAAGAGAAAATTTTTCGTTTGCTTCAACCGTATAGCCGAGACCCTCAACTTTGGGCTGGCGGTGAATAATTTTTGGCCAAGTAACTTTGTCTTTCTTAAAAAGCCTTACCTGATAATCGGGCCACCAGCGGGAATGTTTGATCCAGCGGCCAAAAATAATATTTTTCCTGGGAATTTTGAAATAATCATAAGAACCCATCTGAGTTTTAATAATATCTTTTAATCCCGGAGAAACGATCTCATCAGGATCGAGGAAAAGAATATATTCGCTTTTTGCAAAGTCCTTGGTTTTTTCCCGGATAAGCTCAACATAAGGGACTTCGTCTTTCGTCTCAACGATCCTTATTATCTTATTGTTTTTTAATAAGGTTTTTAAAACATTATTAATGCCGATATCAACGATAATAATTTCACAAACAAAATCTTCAATTGAGGAGATAACTTTTGATAGATGAACAGGATTATCTTTGACGACGATAACGGCGGAAACATTTTTCATAAACTCTATTAAGGCTCGGCAAATCAATTTTTATCACACGAGAGTCTCACCACTTCGTGGTCCCCTCGAAAGTGAAAAAATTGTTTTTGCCTCGCCTATTAAATCTAACTTAAAAAATATTTTTAAAGTTGTTATATAGATAATTATACCGCCGATGATTGGGATAATCAAAGTCGGTAAAAAAAGCGCAAATTGATTTAACAAAAAAACAAAGAAACCCATTACTAATCCGGAAATCAAAAAAGGAATAACATTTTTTATAAATGAAAAAGGAATAATTTTTTTCGTCTCTTGTTGGACCAGTAAAAATGACGACGATAAAATTACCAAAGTGACCGGAAAACCGTAAACACCGAAAAATTTGGTTAAAACCGGTGTCAAAACCCAAGTAGCGACGGTCCAGCCAACCATAAAATAAAACGATATTTTGACTTTTCCTATTCCATTTAAAAGATTCATAAAAGGTGTTGAATAAGAGGAAAAAAGAGATGAAAGGCAGAATAAATAAAAAAGAGGCAGGGCACTTTCCCACTTGGAATAGCGGGGAATCAATTGAACCATTTTACCCATTATTAGAGCCAATCCCAATGTTGCCGGAATGATCAGAGACGATTGATAATAAATTGTTTTTTCAATCAGACGGGAAAGCCGGTTTTTTTCTTTTTGGAATCTTGAGAAAAGGGGAAAGAGAATCCGGCTTAACGAATCCATGATAATCCTGATCGGTGATTCGGCCCACTTTTTCGCCCAGCCAATATAGCCGACGCCTTGAAAACCAAGGACTTTTCCTAGATAAAGAATTAATAAATCATCTTTGAGCAAGGCCAAAAAAGAACTCATTTGGAAAGGAACTCCAAATGAAAGCAAATGTTTTAGAGCCTCAATATTAATGCCGATTTTTGGTTTCCAAAAAGAAAGGCGATAAATAATAATAACCCCAATTAATGACCTGAGGATAACGGCGGTGGCAAAACTTTTCAACCCCCAACCCATTAGGGCAAAAATAATAACCGCTAAATAAAATACCGTGTTTTCAATGACCTGGACAAGGACAATTTTTTGAAACTGGATTTTTCTTTCCAAAAATATCGAGGGAATGGTTTTTAGCGATGAAAAGAAAAAAGAAATTAACAGTGCTTGATAAAGTAATAAGCCATCGATTGGTAATTTATAAAAAGCAACAATGAATGGGCCGGCAAAAAATCCGGCAATGACAAGAGTAATAATCATAATTTGTTGAACAGTAAAAACCGTCATGATTTCTTTTTCCTCAATCTCTTTTTTCTGGATTAATGAGGCGGCCAGACCAATATCGGAAAAATAGTTGAGGATGGCAATAATTGATAAAACCGTGAAGTAGATCCCGAAAATTTGTGGAGAAAGCAGAATAGTTAGGATTAAATTAGCGGCAAAACCAAGAACGGCCGAATAACCGCTTTGGAAAAAAAGACTTAAAGTACTTAAAATAGTTTTGCGTTTTAAATTTTCCATAAATAAGTTAAAAATAACTTTGTCATTCCCGCGAAGGCGGGAATCTAGACTAAAATCACCATATTAAAAATGAAATTATAGACTGGATCCCCTCCTACGAGGGGATGACAGTTTCCGCCTTTTAACTATTGGATTAACAAATATAATTAGTCCAATAAAAGTTATCGTCGAAATAATATTCCCAACTTTTTCAATCAAAGTTTGCGTGTCTTTACTAAATGGCTCAATCGATGATTTGGCAATAAATTCCAAATGAGCTTCCTTTTTCTTTTCTAAACTCTTCCAGTAATTATAGTCAATGGTTTTTGGCAGATATTCGGAGATTGCATAGGCAGCTTTTTTTCCGGTGTATTCCTGGGAAAGATATTTCTTTTCAAAATCAATCTTTTTTATCTCCTGTCCTTCAAAATATTTACCGTTAATAATAATTACAGTCAGTATCAATAGAAAAATCACTGAAGATTTTCCCGGAATTTTTAGATTTTGAAAAAAATAACCGGCGAAAAAACTAATTCCGAGTAAAGAAGGGCCAATAAAACGCCAGGGGAACTGGATAATCGACATGAGGGGGGAGAATAACTCCCATATAGGTTGAGATTGGTATAAGGTAAGGAAAAGAAATAATAAAGAATAAACAATAATGAATAAATAAATTTTATTTATTTTATTTTTTTTAACAAAAGTTTTATATAAAAACAGCAATAGGCCAAGACCAAAAAATATCAGTTGTATTTTTCCAATCTTCAAAGACATTCCGTCATTGATACAACCTTTAGTTGATCCCCCATATCCCCAGGGAAAATCCCAAAGTTGATTAATGCATAAAAAATGATTCCGGAAATTTGTCAAAATAGCCACTTCCTTTGCCCAGGTGGAACTCATTTCGGTGATTGCCGGCAGCCAAAAGTAGGCAGTTAAAAAAAGAGCGATTGTTAAACTCAAGAGATTTTGTTTTTTGTTTTTTAATAGTAAGACGAAAACAATTAATAGGAAAAAGAAGATAGGAGATAGGAGATTATGAGAAGTTAATAAGAAAGAAGTAATAATTGTTGAAATTAAAAATATTTTTGGTTTATATTTCTGACTGTTTTTATATAAAAAATATAAAGTTAATGGAAATAAAGCCAACGTCCAAACTTCGGCCAGATTACCGCGGACGAAAATATCCAGCGGGAAATAAAGAGAGGTGATGTAAAAAATTCCGCCAATTAATGCCGGAAAAAAATCAAAAAAATTTTTGAAAAACAAATAACTTCCAATAAAACCGACTAGAAGAGCTAAAAGAAAAGAAAGCTTTAATGATGATACAATGTCAAAACCAATTAAATTAATCAGTCCGGTCAGCCAATACGAAAAGGGTGCATAAAAATTAAAAACGGGAAATCCCAAACCGAAGTTAAAATCCGGAGCGATCCTGGGAGGGATATGGAATTTTTTTAATTCCGAGATAAACTGCTGAATGCGTACAGGCTGGGTGGAGTCGTGAAAAGTAAACATGGTCGAAGAAAAGGGATTAAGATTACGGCCAATGAAGAAAACGATCAACAGTAAAACAACGGCAAAGGTTATCTTTTTCATCAAGCTAATTATAGCAAAAGGATGTCAAACGAATTGATTATATAACTATCTTTTGGAATTTTTTTATCCTCAAATCCATAGATAGCTTTCAATTTTAACCCTGGGAAATAATGATCAATAAAATTCTGGTCGCTTAGAGTGATCTTTAATTTTTCCGATCCCCCCCAAGGCATGGGAATGATCTTTGTTTTATCAATAAAGTAAATATATTTGTGTTTTAAAATTTCTTTTTTATGTTGATTAAAATATTTTTTGGCACTGGTCGTAAATCTTGATTCGAGTAGAAA
>CAYNFC010000012.1:0-28336 GCA_964396395.1 uncultured Gammaproteobacteria bacterium
GTTTGACTCAAGAATTTTTGATAAAATAAGTTCGAGCTATTTTGTATAATGGCTCCAGATTGCGACTTATCGGGCGGCGCAGCAGCGCCGCCCACTGTTCCGGAAGGTCACAATCCACTATTCTTCAATCGTCTTTTTTAGTTTTTTTCAAAAAGATTTATATTGTCCGCTCATTTCTTGACTAAAACATTCTCCCGCTTAGGGCGGGAGGATGCGATTTTATCTCTTTTCCCCCGCCAAGCGGTGGGTTTGACCAAAAGCAATAAAATAAGGAAATTTTATTTAAAAAAATGTCTAATAACAGTCTCCCCGTTACCTAGTCAATACTTAGTCCGTACTATTGCGTCAACGTAATTACTATTGATATTGAAAATGTTTTCTAGAGGTGTACCATTATTTTAGGATTAGACATTTTTTTAACTTGATAACATGAAAAGTCCCGCTTACTTCATCTATGCCAGAAAGTCGACTGACGACGCAGAGCATCAACTGCTATCTATCCCTGCCCAAATAGATGAGCTTCGCACCTTTGCCCAAAAGGAAGGTTTAAATATAGTTGATACTGTTATTGAGAGCAAAACTGCTAAAGTTCCAGGTCGGGAATTGTTTAACCAGATGTTGGATCGGGTCGAAAAGGGCGAAGCTCAAGGTATCTTGGCCTGGCACCCGGATAGATTAGCTAGAAACGCAGTTGATGCCGGTCGTATTGTCTATCTGCTTGATCGAAGTATCTTAGACGATCTCAAGTTTCCGACTTTCTGGTTTCAGAATACTCCCCAAGGACTTTTCATGTTATCAATTGCTTTTGGTCAAAGTAAATATTATGTGGATTCCTTGAGCGAAAATACGAAAAGGGGTTTGAGGCAAAAAGTCAGGCGGGGGGAATGCCCCGGCCCTGCTCCCATGGGTTACCTTAACGACCGGTTGAACAAAAAAATAATTGTAGATCCTAAAGTTTCCCCGATTATCCAACAATTATTTCAGTTTTATTCAACCGGTAAATATATTTACCATCAGATGAGTTTGTTTCTTAAAGATCATAAAATATTTACTAGTGGCAACAAATTAATTACAAAAGATCGAGTAAAGTTTATCCTCTCAAACCCCTTTTATTATGGGTATTTTCGCTATGCAAAGGAAATTTATCAAGGAATCCACGAGCCACTTATTACAAAGAAACTTTTTGATGAAGTCCAAATGGTTATCAAGAGAAGGTCTCATGTTTTCCCTTTAAAATCTCTTGACTTCCCATTTACCGGTCTGATCCGTTGTGGTGAGTGCGGGATGATGGTTACGGCTGAACACCACCTTAAATATTATAAGTCTACAAATATTGGCCAACAAATAATTTACTACCGATGTACGAAGAAGAGTAAGATTTCCTCATGCTCCCAGCCTTTCATCCGTCAAGAGATTTTAACCGCCCAACTAAACCAACATATTCAAAAAGTTTCTTTGTCCACTTCTGACCATGATTGGCTAATGAACAGGCTTAATATTGACGAACACCAACAGCGGTCAGAAGTGTTGGTGATTGTTCAAGAATTTAAGAAAGATCTGCTCAATATTAATATCAAGCTCAATAAACTTTTGGACTCCTATTTGGATAATGTTGTGAGTCGTGAAGATTACCTTAACAGAAAGGAAAAGTTTATGAGTGAGAAAAAGACTATTGAGCAGAGGATTAACTCTCTTGAACAATCACCAAATAAGTGGCTCGAACCTATGAGAGAATTCTTCAACACAGCATTAATAGCTAATAAAATCGCATCGGACAATATAAATCTTTTTCAAAAAAGAGAGTTCCTAAAAAAGACCGGCTCGAACCTAACGCTAAAAGACAGAATAGTCGATTGTGACCTTCCGGAACAGTGGGCGGCGCTGCTGCGCCGCCCGATAAGTCGCAATCTGGAGCCGACGGTCAGACTTGAACTGACCACCTACTGTTTATCCTGAAGTATCTACAAATTTGCTGAGCTGGGACCGAGAATCGAACTCGGAACCTACGGTTTACGATACCGTTGCTCTACCAATTGAGCTATCCCAGCAAATTTGTTAGAACTACAGGACCCCGAAGTTGTAATGCTAAATTTTACCAAATTTAGCAACATACTTCTGGGGCGATACAGTCGCTCTACCAGATGAGCTACGTCGGCTGGTGAGCGGGATACGAGAATTGAACTCGCTTCTCTACCTTGGGAAGGTAGCATACTACCGGTGTACTAATCCCGCACGTATAAATTATACATCAATTAGTGTTAGCGGGGGATAATCAAAACCATACCGGCTTCGATGGCGTCAGGAGTTAAAAGATTGTTTGCGTTCATGATTGTAGGCCAGGCAAATAAATCTCCGTAAACTTTTTGAGCAATTATAGAAAGCGAGTCGCCCGGCTGAACGATATATTTATCTTCAACATAAGTTACTTGAGAAGAGGTTATGGCAGAAATATCTCCGACGGTCGGAGTGCGGGGGGTAACCTGAGGAATAATAATTTTTTGGCCGGTTTCAATCAGTGAAGCATCAGTGATTTTATTGGCCACCGAAATATCATAAGCGTTAAAACCTGATCCGTAAAACTTTTCAGCAATATGCCAAAGATCGTCACCTTCTTCAGCAACATAAATTTTTAAAGGTTTTTGGGTAACTACTTTGTTTTTGGCAATTTTTGAACCAAATTTGAAAGTCGGTAATTTAAAGGCTAAATTAATATGAAGATTTTTTAGAAAAATTTTGTAAGTAAAAGATGAAATTAAAAAAGCCACCAATAAACCAATAAGCAAGTTCAGATATTTTTCCTTGACAGTTAAAATCAAAAGCCTTTGATAATTTGGATTATGAATTTTTACTGGTCTTTTCTTATAAGCGCGTATCATACGCCCAGATTATATTAAATGAAACAAGCTATTTCAATAACAAAATGCGCGACCAAAGGGACTCGAACCCTCAACCTCTTCCGTGACAGGGAAGCGCTCTAGCCAGTTGAGCTATGATCGCATGAGTATCATGATACCAAATTAGCTGGATTTTTACACAATAAAAAAGACTTTTACTCCCTCTTATGCTGGTTTGTCTTGCTGATGAAGAATCAAAGCAGCTTAGAGGGAGTTATGCTCGGAAGATTATCAAAAGTGAAGAGTGTAAATCTGCTTAAATGTATTTTCATAGATTACAAACATAAAACTGTAAGTATTTATATCGCTTTCCTTTCGAGCTAAGTCCTTCTAACATCAAATGTTCATGACTGTCGAAATTTCAAGAAATGTGAATAAAGTTTTTGAAACTGTAGTCAAATTCAAGCAGGTTTAAAATCTTGACTACAGTATAGCAAATAAATATCATTACGCAACCGAATATTTGTAATCAAATATTTGTAACATTTGTAAATTGGCATTAGCTAAGTAGTGGTGTGATTTATCACACCATAATAATCAATTTAAGGAATAATTATGGAACGATGAATCGTTCCACTATTATTGCATTTCTGCTATACTTATTACATTATTAATTACTAATAATAAATATGTTTATTACCGTCGGGATCTTGGCTCTCATAGTTGTTTATCTCGTTGCTCAGTACAATGGTTTTGTTGTTTTGAAAACTAGAATCCAGGAAGCTCTATCCGGAATTGACGTTCAGCTCAAAAGAAGGGCTGATTTGATTCCAAATGTTGTCGAAAGCGTAAAAGGATATGCAAAACATGAGAAGGGAGTGTTTACTGAGGTTACAAAAGCCCGAACTGCTTTAATGGGAGCCGAAACACCAAAAGAAAAAGCTCAAGCTGACAATATGTTAACCGGAGCATTAAAATCTTTATTTGCCGTTGCCGAAGCTTATCCGGACTTAAAAGCGAGTGCAAATTTTCAAGATTTACAAAGGCAGTTGGAAGATACGGAAGACAAAGTCGCCTACTCCCGTCAGTTTTACAATTCCAATGTTTTGGACTTTAACGCAAAGATTCAGATGTTTCCAACTAATTTGATTGCTAGTGCTTTTGCCTTTAAAGTCTTTGAATTTTTTGAAGCGGAAGAAGAAGCAAAAAAGAGTGTCAAAGTAAAGTTTGATTAAAATAATGACTGTCTACAATCAAATCTCTGAGAATAAGACAAAAACGTTTTTTATCATGTTTTTCTTTATTTTGATTTTCTCCTCATTTTTCTTTTTATTGGGAAAATATTTTGGCTCGCCCTGGGGTTATTTTTTCTTGGGTTTTATTATTTCTGTATTCTCATCTGTTGGAAGTTATTTTTATGGTGACAAATTAGTTCTTTTGACAACCGGCGCACAAAAGGCTGACAAAAAAAGATTTTTTGATTTTTATACGGTGGCCGAAAATCTAAGCCTAGCGGCCGGTTTGCCAAAACCGTCCCTTTACGTAATTAACGATCCTTCGCCTAATGCTTTTGCCACCGGCCGCGATCCAAAACACGCCGTTGTCTGCGTAACCACAGGGCTTTTGCAGATGATGAACCGGACCGAACTTGAAGGCATCATCGCTCATGAATTTTCCCACGTTAAAAACTACGATATTTTATTGGCTTCAATTGTAGCCGTTCTCGTGGGAACTCTCGCTTTAATTTCAGATTTGGTTATAAGAAGCATGTGGTGGAGTCGGGGATCTGACAATAAC
Source organism: uncultured Gammaproteobacteria bacterium (assembly GCA_964396395.1). Taxonomy (GTDB): domain Bacteria; phylum Patescibacteriota; class Microgenomatia; order UBA1406; family GWC2-37-13; genus GWC2-37-13. Next base: position 4,632 of record CAYNFC010000012.1, read on the forward strand.
GAGAGAAGCAATCGTAATCCGATATTTTTAGTTCTATTTATAGTCGCTCTAATTTTAACCCCGATTATAGCTACAATAATTCAGTTGGCAATTTCCAGAAAACGGGAATATCTGGCTGACGCCTCCGGAGTTTTATTAACCCGCTATCCGGAAGGTTTGGTCCATGCTTTGGAAAAACTTAGTAATAACTCCCGGCCTTTAAGGCGTGCTTCTTCCTCAACTGCTCATCTATTTATTGACAACCCTTTTGAGAAAAAAAATACCTCCTGGTTTGTAAATTTGTTTTCCACCCACCCGCCGATTGAGGAGAGGATTAGAATTTTGAAAAATTTATGAACCTCATTCTTATCTTGTTCGGCAAACTAATTATTAAAATAAGTCAATTACTTAAAATTGGCTCTGGGTCAACCTGGCCCGGTCACGTCGCCCTGAAACTCAACGATAAATTTATCGAACAAATTATTGGCAAAAATAAACATTTAAAGATTATTGTCATTGCCGGTACTAACGGAAAAACCACTTCAACCGCTCTTTTAAAGTTTCTTTTGGAAAAGTCCGGTGAAAAAATTTTTACCAACAGTGAGGGAGCTAATTTATTAAACGGCATAGCGTCTTCAATTATCAAAAACAGTAACGTTTTTTCCCAACTAAAATATAACTTTGCCATTTTTGAAAGTGATGAGCTTAGTCTACCTTTACTTCTCAATAAAATTTCCCCTGATAAAATTTTAATCTTGAATTTATTCCGCGACCAGCTCGATCGTTACGGCGAAGTCAATACGATTGCTTTGAAATGGCTGGAATCATTAAAAACATTGACTGACAAAACCGAAGTTTTCATCAACGGCGATGACCCGCTACTTTATTTTATCGGAACTAAACTTTTCCGGAAAGTCCAGTATTTTGGTGTGGAAAAAAATTTAATGAAATTAAAAGACATTCCTCATGATGTTGATTCAATTTATTGTCCTGTTTGTTTGTCTCTGCTGCGTTACCATCAATTATCCTATGCACATCTCGGAGATTTTTTCTGCAGCAGCTGCCGGTTTAAAAGATTTGGAGTCGTCAATGACTTTTCAAACCGAAAAATATGCTATCCAATGAACGGGCTATATAATGTATATAATACAAATGCAATTATTCAACTTTTTGAATCTCTAAAGATTGTCATCCCCTCGAAGGAGGGGATCCAGTCTAAAATTACCTTTTCTGTATTAAACGAATGGCTTTCCGATTTTTCTCCTGTTTTTGGCCGCCAGGAAGAAGTTATTTACAAAAAGCGGAAAGTTTTTATTCTTCTTTCAAAAAATCCTGCTGGGTTTAATCAATCTATCCTAACAGTCAATGAAATGGCCAAGGAAAAATCTAACTTTTTAATAGTTCTTAACAATAGAATTCCTGATGGACTTGACGTCTCATGGATCTGGGATGTTGATTTCCAGCCGATTCTTGCTGTTGCTAAAAATATTTATGTAACAGGCGACCGGGTTTATGACATGAATTTAAGATTAAGATATGAAGATAGTAAGAAAAATATTCTGACCTTTGAAAATTTATCTGATGCCATTGAATCGATCATTAATAAAACTAAAGAGGGGGAGAGACTTTTTATTTTACCAACCTATTCGGCGATGTTGGAAGTGAGGAAGATTTTGTTGGGAAGAAAATTATTATAATTTTAAAAGCTCGGTACCGAAATTTTTTAACGGAAAACAAAAAACCGTAAAAAATTTGATACCTTCGCTTTTTAATATTAAAGTTTGCAGGAGCGAGGTGAAGGTATTTTGAGACAATCGCCTGGGGCCCCTTTGGGGTGAGGCGGTCTAAAAATACCGAACCGAGTTTCAAATTATTTAAAAAGGTATGAATCTAAACATTGGCTGGCTTTATCCGGATTTAATGAGTACTTATGGCGACCGTGGTAATATTATCGTCTTAAGTTACCGAATGAAAATCGTGAAAATTAAACCAGTTATTAATAAAATTTCCGTCAACGAACCGGCAAGTTTGATTTCTCAAATGGATATGATTTTTATGGGCGGCGCTCAAGATAAACAACAGGAAATTGTTAATCGTGATTTAAAAAATAACAAAGGAAAGTATTTAAAAGAGGCGATTGATAACGGAGTTCCCGGTTTATTTGTCTGCGGAGCTTATCAATTTTTGGGAAAATACTATAAAGCCGCCGACGGTACAATGATTGAAGGGCTGGGTGCTTTCGATCTGTATACGAAAAGTCCTGGTTTAAATATTCCCCGTTGTATCGGCAATATCGTCATTGAGTCCAAACTTTTTCCTAAAATAAAATTGGTTGGTTTTGAAAATCATGGGGGCCGGACATATTTAGCTGATAAAAATTTAGCTTTTGCAACTGTTGTTCGCGGATATGGAAATAATGGAGAAGATAAAACCGAGGGAATTTTCTACAAAAATAGTATTGGAACATATTTACACGGGCCGATTCTTCCAAAAAACCCGGAACTGGCCGACTATTTGATCAAAAAAGCAGTTGAGAGAAAGTATGGGAAGGAAATTAAGCTTAAAAAAATTGATAATAAATGGGAGAATAAGGCGAGAGAATTTGTGATTAATAAATTATAATATTTTATGTCCTTTGTTCACTTACACGTCCACACTGGCTACTCCTTGCTCGACGGCATGTGCCGGATTGATGATCTGATTGATAAAGCCATTGCAGAAAAAATGCCGGCGGTGGCAATTACTGATCACGGCGCGCTGTACGGTGCTTTTAAATTTTTTGTCAAAGCTAAGGAGAGAGGAATCAAACCCATTATTGGCGTCGAAACCTATAAGGCAAAAAATTCCCGTTTGGACAAACAGTCACATTTGGACCGTGATCAATATCATTTGGTTCTATTGGCCAAAAATCTAGCCGGTTACCAAAATCTGTTGAAAATCGTTACCACCGCCTACCTGGAAGGTTTTTATTACAAACCGCGGATTGATTTTGAAATTCTGGAAAAATATCACGAGGGCATTATTGCACTGTCCGCCTGTTTAAACGGTGAAATTCCTACGTTAATTTTAGAGAATCAAACCAAACAGGCTGAATTAATTTTGGAAAAATATCTGAAAATATTTAAAGACGATTTCTATCTGGAAATTCAAAGGCATCCAAAAATTGAGGAATTGGACAGAGTTAACAAGGAGCTAATTAGAATGTCGAGAAAGTTTGGTGTCCCGCTGGTCGCCACCAACGATGTCCATTATCTGGAAAAGGAAGATGCTTATGCCCAGGAAGTTCTCCTATGTATTCAAACTCAAAGAACCATGTTGGAAAAAAACCGGCCGCTGTCAATGATCAATGTCCCTGACTTTTATTTTAAATCAACCGCAGAGATGAAAGGGAGTTTCATTGATTTACCGGAAACGATTGAAAATACGGTTAAAATTGCTGAAAAATGCAATGTGGAGATTCCCAATGGCAAGTGGATTTTACCGAAATTTCTCACCCCGAACAATGAACCGGTGGATAAATATCTAAACCAACTGGTTGAAGAAAGAAGAAAAAGGGTCTCTTCATATTCGCAGGATTTAATTACAAAAAGAGTCAACTATGAGTTAGATATCATCAACAATAAAGGTTATTCAACTTATTTTTTAATCGTCCAGGATTTTGTCAACTGGGCAAAAAATCAGGGAATAGCTGTTGGGCCGGGCCGAGGATCGGTCGCCGGATCATTAGTGGCTTATATCCTTGGAATCACCGATATTAACCCGATTGATCACAATCTGCCGTTTGAGCGGTTTTTAAATCCGGAGCGTCCGACCCCGCCTGATATTGATATTGACTTTGCCGATACCCGACGCGAGGAAGTTTTAAAATATGTCACTAATAAATACGGGGAAGATAAAGTGGGGCAGATTATTACTTTTGGAAAAATGGAGGCCCGACTATCAGTCAGGGATGTTTCTCGGGCTTTGGGCATGTCCTATTCTCAGGGCGACCGGCTGGCCAAAATGATTCCTTTTGGTAAGCAAGGATTCAATATGACAATCGCCCAGGCCCTGGAAGAATCACCTCAGTTAAAATTTGCTTATCAGACCGAACCGGAAACAAAAAAGGTCTTGGATGTTGCCCGCCGTCTGGAAGGCTTGCCGCGTCATTCATCAGTTCATGCGGCTGGTGTCGTCATTTCCGACAAAAATCTGATCGAATATGTTCCGCTTCAACGCGATAGCAAAGAAGGAAAAATTATTACCCAATATGACATGTACTGCCTTGATTTGAATGCCGTTTCCAATCAAAAGGCCATCGGCCTTCTCAAGGTTGATTTTTTGGGCTTAAGAAACTTGACGATAATTGAAGAGGCCTTAAAATATGTGGAAAAAAACGGCGGAAAAAAAATCGATATTCACCATGTCCCGATTGATGATAAAAAAACTTTCGATTTAATTTCCAAAGGCGATACTGTTGGTATCTTCCAACTCGAATCCGGCGGGATGAAACATTTGGCCAAAGAACTTAAACCCAATAAATTATCGGATATTTCGGCTATGGTGGCTCTTTACCGGCCGGGGCCAATGGACCTTATTCCAGCCTTTTTGGAAGGTAAAATGAATGCCAAAAAAATAAAATATCCTCATCCTGATTTAAAATCAGTTCTTGAAGAGACTTATGGTGTTTTGGTTTATCAGGAGCAGGTAATGGAAATTGCTAATAAACTGGCTGGCTTTTCCATGAGTGAAGCTGATAATTTGAGAATGGCGATGGGAAAAAAGAAAAAAGAATTAATGAAAAAAGATAAAGTAAAGTTTTTTCAAGGCTGTTTAAAAAACGGGTATAAAACTGCCATGATTGAAAAAGTCTGGAACTTCATGGAAAAATTTGCCGCTTACGGATTTAATAAACCACACTCGGCCTCATACGGTTTAATTGCTTATTGGACCGGATATATAAAAGCCAACTATCCGGTTGAGTATATGACAGCTTTACTTACGGCGGAGCTTCACGGTGTGGCCGGACCGCAGAGGGAGATAAAAATGTCTCAGGCGATTGAAGAGTGCCGTCGGATGGAAATCAAAGTCCTTCCTCCGGATATCAATAAGTCAATTTATAGTTTTTCCATTGAAGGTCCGGCAATTCGTTTTGGTTTGTCAGCCATAAAAAATATCGGTGAGGCGGCCATTGAATCAATACTTGAAGAACGGGCAAAAGGAACTTTCCACGGTTTAAAAAATTTTTTATCCAGGGTTGATTTGCGGCGCGTAAATAAAAGGACCGTTGAAAGCCTTATTAAAGCCGGAGCATTTTCTCTCTTTGCCAATAAAGCCACTTTGATGCTTAACTATCCGCTAATTGTTGCTGATATTCAAAGGGCGAAGGTTAAAACCGAAAAAGGTCAATATGATTTATTTGTCACTGCCGGTGAAAAAAAATTAACTGATAACTTTAAACATATTCCGGAATTTGAGGAAGATAAGTTATTTAGTATGGAAAGGGAAGTGATCGGTTTTCTGATTGGGAAAAATCCCATGGCCAAGTTTAAAGATATTATTGAAAAAAAGACGACAAAAAAAATCGGAGAAGTCACCATCCAGGATGCGGGTAAATCTTTAATTTTGGCCGGTCTTATCAGCGGAAAAAAGATCGTTAAAACCAAAAAAAATAACGAAGAAATGGCCATCCTGCAGGTTTTTGATGAAAGCGGGACGATAGAATTGGTGGTTTTTCCCCGCAGTTATGCTGTCATGAAATCTTTTTTGAATATTAATAGAATCATTATGTTTAAGGGAAAAGTCAATGAACGCGAGGGTAGAATAGGTATTATTTTAGAAAACGCCGTTGATCTGGAAAAAGTCAATCATTAAAGATAGTCTTAAATAAGACTGTCTTTATAGTCATTCCCGCGCAGGCGGGAATCCAGACTAAAATAATATAAATAACATTGATACTTAAGTCTCTTATTTCAGTTTACTGAGTTTGATATAATTTTTATATGTTCAATTCAAAAATAGTTGATGGCAAAATTGTTTATGAAATAGATGAAGCAACTTCTCGTAAAATGCTTTCTCTGGCAAAGGAATCATTAGTTAATACTTATCCTAAAAGTGGTGATGGGTACGCAGTGACACTTTTAACAAAACAAGGAAATATTTATCCAGGAATATCTTATGAATCAGATACAGCAACGTTAACTATGCATTCAGAAGCTACTGCTCTTGCTAATGCTGCTATTCATGGTGAAAAAGATATTATTGCTATTACAGGTCCAAACTGTCATATCTGTAAACAGCTTATTTATGAGAGTAGCTTGAGAAGTGGAATAGATACTGTAGTAATTGTTGAAGAAGGTAGCAAGATTAAACAAATCCCAATTTCAAAACTAATGCCTTATCCTTGGCCAGACAGTCCACTAAAATAAAAGGATTCTAGCGTCCTTTATTGCCCTGGAAAATATCTTTTATATAAACATGGTTTATCATCAAAATAATCCTTTCCCAACGTTTTAAAATATCACTTTTGTAGGTTATAAGCGGTGGACAAATTTGCAAGCATTTTGTTTCATTGATTCATGGTTATTCCTCATAGAAAACCAAATCGTTTAAAGAAATATGATTATTCGGATGCGGGATGGTATTTTGTCACGATCTGTACCCAAAACAGAGAATGTTTGTTTGGTAATGTTATTAACAATAAGATGGTTTTAAATAAATTTGGGGAAATTATTGATAAATGTTGGACGGAAATACCAAATCATATTAACAACGTTGAATTGAATGAATACATAATAATGCCAAATCACGTCCATGGGATAATTGTTATTCGAAATTCAAATCAACCCGTAGGGAACGCATATATGCGTTCCCTACAAACGGATCATTGGCAATATCGGACAAAAATGTTGTTGTCAATAATTATGCATGAATTTAAATCGGCGGTATCACGGTACATACGAAAATATAATTCATTATTCCAATGGCAAAAATCTTTTTATGATCACATAATCCGTAACGAAAATGATTTAAACAGGATACGCCAATATATCCGGGACAACCCGATGAATTGGAATGATGACAGAAATAATATATTTGATGAATAAAATATTTTCTTCTATAATAAAAAATTAACCATTGACGAAATAGGACACGGCTGTTAAAATGAAATATAATTATTTTGAAATTGATAAACACGGGAATCTTAAAAAAACGAGCCAAAATTTAAAAAAGAAAAGGGAGACAAAAAAAGATTTATTTTCGCAGTATTTAAATATCAATGTCGGTTACAGCCTGGTCACTCCACTTTTAGTTGGTGTGATTATCGGTTTAACCTTGGATAATAAATTTCAAAGTAAACCTGTTTTCACGGTTTTTTTTATTTTTTTGGGAATGGTCAGCAGTCTTTACAATTTGTTTAAACTAATCAAATAAGATGCCGCATATCAGCATTAAAGCCGAAAAAATTTTTGAGTTAATGGGACTCGGGATTACCAACTCAATGATTGCCTCAGCCATCGTCTTCTTACTAACTATTTTCATCGCTCTTTATTATAAAAATCAATCAACTCTTAAAAGAAAAGGCAATTTTTATTATCTGATTAAATTTTTTGTTAACAGTATCTATTCATTGTTTGAATCCGTGTTGGGTGAAAAAACGGCCGTTTTCTTTCCATTACTTTTTGTTTTTTTCTTTTACATTCTTTTACAAAATTGGTTTGGACTTCTACCTGGAGTAGGAAGTCTTTTAATCAAAGTTAAAGAAGGCCATGAAGAAGTCTTTGTTCCTCTCCTTCGTGGAAATAACGCCGATCTAAACACAACCTTAGCTTTGGCCATTATTTCCGTCGTTTCTATCCAATTTTTTTCAATTAAATTTTTAGGAATTAAAAAATATCTCCATAAATTTTTTAATTTTTCCGATCCGATTATGTTTTTTGTCGGTATCCTTGACATTCTTTCTGAATTTTCAAGAATCCTTTCTTTTGCCTTCCGTTTATTTGGAAATATCTTTGCCGGGGAAGTCCTTTTGACAATTGTAGCTTTTTTGGTGCCTGTTTTAGCCTCTTTTCCTTTTATTGCTTTGGAGATTTTTGTCGGTTTTGTCCAGGCCTTGGTTTTTTCAATGCTAACCGCAGTTTTTATCAGTAACGCAGTAGTAGAGCACGGTTGAGAATAATAGTTATAAAAATTATAATCATTATAAATTTTATATTTTCTTAAGGAGGTGAAATAGATATGTCAGCAGAAGCCATGAAACTTTTAGCCGTTGCTCTGTCAATTGCCATTGGTGCAACTGTTCCAGCTCTAGCTATTGGAATGATTGGAAGTAAAGCGGTCGAAGCTTTGGGACGCAATCCTGAAGCCGAATCCGCGATTCGTACCACAATGATTTTGGCTCTCGCATTTGCCGAGGCCATTGCTATTTATGCATTAGTAGTCGCGTTAATTTTGAAGTTCGCATAAGAGTTATAATATTTATAACAGTTATAAAATTTATATTTTCTTCTCATGGAAAATTTAGGAATTGATGGAAAATTATTATTGGCTCAGATAATTAACTTTGTTTTGTTTTTTGTGTTGGTTAAAAAATTTGTCGTCAAACCGTTTACATCTTTTTTGAATCAAGAAAGAAAAAATGAGGAAGAAAAAACTAAACTGTTGGAAAAGCTGAAAAAAAGTGAGGAAGCGGGGATTGAAGCGGAAAAAAGGACGAAAGAGAAGATGAAAAAAGAGTTTGACGTTTTATTTGTCCAGGCGAAAAAAGAAGCTCAGAGTTTAAAGGCCGATCTAATCAAAGAAGCGGAAGCCGATGCCCAGGAGATACGGGACAAAAGTAAAAAATTACTCGAAGAAGAACGAAATGGTTTGTATCGCGAAGTTAAAGATAAGATTGTTAAAACGAGTCTGATGATTGTAGAAAACACATTGAGAGAATCGCTGGATGAATCGTCCCGAAAAAAAATCACAGGAACAATTATCAAGAACTATGAAGGTAATATTAAATTAAATTAATTATTATATTGCGAAGTCGAACCATGAAAATTAATCCGAAGCTTAAAGATGATTTAAAAAACTTTTTATTGGAAAAGATCCAAAAAGAACAAAATCGCATAACAGTTATTAGTGCAGATGAATTGAGTAGTGAAGAAAAAAAAGATTTATCTGGAAAAAAATTTTCTGATTTAAATTGGAGTCAAGCGGTTTACAAAATTGATAAATCAATAATTGCCGGAATTATCATTAAAGTCGGATCAAAAACGATCGACTTATCCTTATTAGGATCATTATCTAAATTATCAAACACTTTATATGAAATTGATTGATGAATATCTAAAAACTCTTGAAAAGGAGTTGCAAAATAAACCAAAAATTGAAACTGTTGAGACCGGGATAGTTTCCCAAGTCAAGGATGGCGTCGTTATTTTGGAAGGACTTGATCAGGTTGCTTACGGTGAACTGATTGAGTTTAAGAAAAACTTACTTGGATATGTCATCGATCTGACCGAGGATGAAGTCGGGGCAATTATTCTTGGCGATTATACCGGTATTGCCGCCGGAGATAAAGCTAAAGCTTTAGGCTACACTCTTTCTGTTCCAGTTTCCGAAGCGCTTCTCGGCCGGGTGGTTGATTCCCTTGGATCACCGCTTGATGGAAAAACTCCTATTAAATCAAAAACTTTTTACCCTGTTGAAAAAATTGCCGCCGGCGTTGTCAAACGACAGCCGGTCAAAGTTTCTCTTCAAACCGGCATAAAGGCGATTGATGCTTTGATTCCCATCGGTCGAGGACAGAGAGAACTTATTATTGGTGACCGCGGTACCGGTAAAACTACCATTGCCATAGACACAATTCTTAATCAAAAAGGCGAGGAAGTTATTTGCATTTACTGTGCTGTTGGCCAGAAAAATTCTAAAGTAGCTGCCATAGTTGAACTTCTTAAAAAAAATGGGGCTGACAAATATACTATAGTTGTTAACGCCTCGGCGGCCGATTCAGTTGCTATGCAATATTTAGCTCCCTACACAGCTTCCGCCATCGGAGAATATTTTATGGATAAGGGGAAAGATGTTTTAGTTGTCTATGACGATCTTACCAAACATGCTTGGGCCTACCGCCAAATGTCTCTGATATTACGTCGGCCGGCCGGCCGCGAGGCATACCCGGGCGATGTTTTTTACCTTCATTCCCGGCTTTTAGAGAGGGCCTGCCGGATTGATAAGAAATATGGCGGCGGATCAATTACCGCTTTGCCAATTATAGAAACTTTAGACGGTGATCTATCTGCCTATATTCCAACCAATGTCATCTCAATTACCGACGGTCAGATTTCTTTGGAGACTGATTTGTTTAATGCCGGAATCAGACCGGCAATTAACGTCGGACTTTCTGTCTCTCGGGTCGGAGGTAATGCCCAAACCAAAGCCATGAAAGCAGTGGCCGGAAAATTAAAACTGGATTTAGCCCAGTATCGTGATCTGGCTGCCTTTTCCCAGTTTGAATCGGAGTTGGATGAAGAAACAAAAAAATTTCTTAACCGGGGTGCCAAAGTCACTCAAATTTTGAAACAAAAGAAAAATAAACCATTAAGTTTGGCCGAACAGGTAGCTATCCTTTGGGCCGCTAGCAATGCTTATCTTGATCAAATTCCCGTAGATCAAATTGATGCGTTTGAAACCAAATTACTGGAAGCCCTGAGATTAAAAGGGAAAAAGTGGCTGGAAAAAATTAATAAAAACAAAATAATGGATGAAAAGGATGGGAAGGATTTGGAGAAGATATTGAAGGACTTGACGTCTTAATCGTTATAATTATTATAAAAATTATAAATTTTATATGAACTTTCGGACGATCCGCAAAAAAATTAAATCGGTAACAAACGTTAAAAAAATTACCAAAGCTATGCAGCTTGTTTCCGCAATTAAAATGAAAAAGGCTCAACAGGTGGCCGTTGACGGCAGACCATACCAGGAAGAGATTGAAAAAATAATCCGGGCGGTCAGTCCAAAGATTGACCCTTCTCTTTCCCCTTTGATTGCCCAGACGGACGATAAAATTGAAAGGAAAAACTTGGCCATAGTTATTGCCAGCAATAAAGGTCTATGCGGCAGTTTTAATTTTAATCTTCTTCGTTTTATCGTAAAAAATACTGATTTTAAAAATACTGATTTCATCATTATTGGTAAAAAAGCCAATTTTTTGAGTAAATTTTCCGCCCACATCATGGCTGATTATTCGTCAAATATTCCAATCAACAATGTTTCGGCCGTTTTTAAATTTTCCCTAAATAAGTTTCTTGATAAAACGTATAAAAGAATTGATCTTTTTCATAATCAATTTATCTCAACTATTCAATCAAGTCCGGTTTTGACGACTTTATTGCCAATTAATTTTTCTCAAAAAATTACTGATGAAAAAGCCGTTAAGGAAAAGACTTCAGAATACTTAGTTGAGCCCGACCCAAAGCAAATTATTGACTCATTACTGCGAAGTTTTGTTGAAGAAAAATTAAGATTTGCCCTGATTCAAAGTGAAGCAGGCGAACATTCGCTCCGAATGATGGCGATGAAGAATGCCACGGATAATGCCGCTGATGTAATCTATAACTTAACTATGGTTAGAAATAAAATCAGGCAGGAAAAAATTACCAGTGAATTACTGGACATGGTGACAGCAAAAGAATCGGTGGAATCAAATTAATTATAATTTTTATAATCTTTACCCGTATACCAGAACTATTGTTCGGTATAGGGTAACCCTGAACCGAATTTATTCTGGTTCATGGGTTATAATATTTATATGAATCTAAGCACAGGCCAAATCGTTTCCATTCGGGGAGTCGTAGTTGACATTAAATTCAAAGAAAATGAAACCCCTAAAATCTATGATGCTCTTGTTATTGAAGACCTGCCTGCCGGCAGGCAGGTAAAAAAATTAGGAAAAATTATTCTTGAGGTTGAAGCCATCCTTGACCAAGGTCTTGTCAGGACAGTTGCTATGGCCAATGTTTTTGGACTTCGACGCGGCATGAAGGTATTAAACACAGGTAAACCGATTACTGTCCCGACTGGTGAAGCCACTCAAGGCAGAATTATGAATGTTTTGGGCGAACCGGTTGACGAGCTGGGAGAAATTAAATCTAAATTCAGCGCTTCAATTCACTCTCTTCCGCCGAAATTAATCGAACAGTCAGTTGAACAGGAAATTTTTGAAACCGGCATTAAAGTGATTGATTTAATTGCTCCTTTTATTAAAGGAGGAAAAGTGGCTATCTTCGGCGGCGCCGGCGTCGGCAAAACCGTCATCATCCAAGAAATGATTCATAATGTGGCTAAAAATCATCATGGCGTCTCTGTATTCGCTGGAGTTGGGGAGAGAACCCGCGAGGGAAACGATCTTTGGCTGGAAATGAAGGAAACCAAAGTTTTGAAAAATACTTCTTTGGTTTTTGGCCAGATGAACGAACCGCCCGGCAACCGCCTGCGCGCCGCCCTAACCGGAGTAACGATGGCCGAATATTTCCGTGATCAAAAAAACATGGATGTTTTACTGTTTATTGATAATATCTTTAGATTTGCTCAGGCTGGATCTGAAGTATCAGCACTACTTGGAAGAATTCCCTCAGCCGTCGGTTATCAACCGACTTTAGCTTCGGAAATGGCGGCTTTGCAGGAAAGAATCACATCAACAAATAAGGGATCGATTACGTCAATTCAAGCGGTTTACGTACCGGCCGACGACTATACTGATCCGGCCCCGGTGGCCACTTTTTCCCATCTGGACGCCTCAATCACTTTAGAGAGATCTCTATCCGAACAGGGCCTTTATCCGGCCATTGACCCACTGACCTCATCATCCCGGGCTCTTGATATTGATATTGTTGGTGAGGAGCACTATCAGGTAACCCGCGATGTCTTGAAAACTTTACAAAGATACAAAGATCTTCAGGATATCATTGCCATCCTTGGGATGGAAGAACTGTCAGGGACCGATAAATTGACAGTATCCCGGGCTCGAAAAATTCAACGTTTCTTGACCCAGCCGATGTCAGTCGCCGAACCGTTTACCGGACGGTCCGGCAAATACGTCCCGGTTGAAGAGTCCGTCCGCGGTTTTAAAGAAATCCTCGAGGGAAAACATGACAGTAAGTCGGAAATGAATTTTTATATGGTTGGAGGGATTGAGGAAGTGAAGTGACCGACGTAATTCATATAAAAAGTCGGTCATCCCCGCGTAGGCGGGGATCCATAAAATTTTCAATATGAATACAATACGTCTTAAAGTTATTACTCCCCGCAAAATCGTCATTGACAAACAAGTAAATTCTGTGACTGTTCCTACCGTTGATGGGGAAATTACCGTTCTTCCGCATCATACTCATTTATTTTCGCTGCTAATAGAAGGGATTGTTAAAATAAAAAAGGATGATAATGAAGATGCGTTAGCCATAGGCGGAGGATATCTGGAAACTAACGGAGAGACTGTCACGATCCTAGTTTCCCGTGCTTATGGACAAGATGAGATTGACCACGATTTAACAAACAAAGCCGTTGAACAAGCTAAACAAATTCTTTCGAAGTCTACCGACGAAAAAGAACGGGCCGAAGCCATGTCAATCCTCCGCCGTTCCGTCATCGATTCCAAACTGATGAAAAGACGAAAATCCCGACCAGTTTAACAATTAAAATTAGCAACTCCTGACGGCAAAATACGAGAAACTGACTGCTCAAATACAGAAACACTTTTCCGTATCATCCATTCGACGCTATTTCCTTCTCTATAAGATTAAGCCACTTAAGCAAATTTTCCTCAAATTTTTTGGGATTGACCAAAGAAGGCAATTCCATAATCAAATTTGCAATGGATATGTTTCTAAATTTTCTGGCAATATCACTGATTTCCATTTCCGGATTTAATTCTAAAACAGTACTATCAAGAGTTGAAAGAGCTCGAAAATATCTTAGTGTGTCCGGTGGAGCAATTGCTCCATATTTTTGCATTATTCTCATTGTCTTAAAAAGTTTACGGCCAATAATTTGCCTTAAACTATGAATGTCACCGTTTCCTTTAGAATTTTTGACCTGATTGAGTGTTTCCAGAATAATTTGATCATGCTCTTTTTTAAAGCTCCCAATATTTCTTAAATTTAAAATGTCACAGAGTTGTGTTAGTGCCTCAAAAGCTGTAGCAGTGTCTCCATATAAGACAGAACGTGTGTAACGTAAACAAGCAAAACGGCTTTTTTTATCAAGCGTGCCCACTATCCCAAAATCTATATAAGATAGTTTTCTATCTGGCGTAAAGATAATATTTGCCGGATGAGGATCGGCATGAAAAAAACCGTCAAAATAAATCTGTTTTACACTTGTTTTTAGAAGTGTTTCAGCTACTTTGCTTCGAGAAAATCCTAATCTACTCAGTCTATTTAATAAATCTTTGTCTTTATTTCTAATCGCCAAAAGAATATTGCTTAAAGTTATACCTTCAATAAATTCAGCGGTTAAAATTTTTTTAGAACAAAATTTTCTATATATTTTAGGCACTATTATTATATCGCTGTTTTCTTTGTAACGATTATAAAATTCTTCCGTATAATTTGCCTCTGTCTCATAATTTAATTCTTCCAACGTCCAACCTTCAAATTGATCAATCATCGGTTTTAATTTGTTAGGACCAAGCGGTAAGATATCAATAATTTTCGCTAAAAGATTCATAATTCTAATATCTTGACTGACCAATTCTTTAATCTTTGGACGTTGAACTTTTACAGCAACTTTTTCGCCACTTTTTAAGTACGCTTCGTGCACTTGGCCAAAGGAGGCTGCCGCAACAGGCGCCATTTTAAACATAGGAAATAATTTTTCCGGCGTTGTGTTGAATTCTTCTTGAAAGACTCTAATTACATCATTTTCAGAAAATGGAGGAACATTTTCCAGTAGGTAGAAAAGTTCTCGACAATATTCCGGAGGAATTAAATCTGGCCGGAGTGATAAAAATTGGCCAAATTTAATAAAGACTGACCCTAATCTTTCTAAACAATACCTGAGAAGGATTGCTCTACTTTTCGTTATTTCTTGGCTACAACCTTTTAATTTAATAAAGGCTTGCCAAAAATATCCGCTAAAGACATCGATTATTTTAAAGAGTCGTTTTAGATAGTTTAACATAGATTAGAAAGCTTTTATCCCTTGGTTTGTTTGCATTTCTGGCAAGCAATTATTCTGCTGGTAGAGTTTTCCAAAAAACCAACAAACGCTACTTCGCCTTTATTGATTTTCTCTCCGTGTATTTGACAGATTGTGTTTTTTTCAAGAGTAATTTGTTGATATCCAATTACACTTTCTTTTTTATCTAACTTCTCTCTAATTTTACCATCTATGGCATCAAATACATCGCCTTGTATCTCTAAATAATCTTCGACGATGTTTCTCACGAGATTAGAAATAGTAACACGATGTTTTCTTGCCTTACCGGAGACTTTATCGTAGAGATCTTTTGGGACCCTTGTGTGTAATATTTTGTTTTGCTTATTATTTATGTTTTTCACCTCCTTTAATTACAATGTATACATTGTATCACAATATTTAAGAGTGTCAATACCAAAATTATTGGGGTTGGTAACTTTACTAACCAATAGTTTTCAAACAATTTAAATTTAAAGTTGTAATTCTATTTAAGAAAGATATAATTATCATATGTTACAAACAAAATTAATCAAAACAATTCAGAATAGGTTTGGCAAAGTGAAAACAGTAGACAGCATTTATATTTTTGGTTCATCGATACATAATTATGCAGGTAAAGAAAGCGACCTAGATTTAGCATTTGTCGTCAACGATAAAAATGTGAAAATTGATTCGATATATGCGTTACTACAAGATCTGCCTTTCCCAAGAGATATTGATATCTCTCTTATTTTGGAGTCATCTTCACCTCTTTTTTTATACCAAATTATCAGCACCGGCATGCGCATTTACACAAGAAATGAAGATCAAGCGGACGCATTTGAAGCCTATGTATTAAGAACCTATTATGACAATGCACATATGAGAAATATTTATTTTAGTTATTTGAAACAAAAATTTTCTCATGCCAGTTAACAAAGATTTGATCGGAAAAAAACTTGATTTTCTCAATGAATGTATATCAAAAATTGATAGTATGAGTTTTGATGAAGCAGTTCTTGAGAAAAATGCAGATATTCAGGATTTGTTAACATTTAGATTGCAACAGGCTGTTGAAACATGTATTGATATTGCCACTCATATTATTGCTGGTTTAAACCTTCCGCGAAAAGAAAGTTCTAAAGATGCATTTCTAGTTCTTGGAAAACAAGGAATCATTGATGAAACGTTAGCTTCTCGGATGGGAAAAGCAGCTGATTTTAGAAATAGAGTCGTTCATGGTTACAATAATTTTGATTTTTCAATTTTGTTTCATGATTATAAAGACGATCTTAATGATTTAAAAAACTTCGGAGCACAAACAGTGAGGTTTTTGGAAAAGATAAAATAAAATTCTCACTCTTAAACTCTTGACTCACAAGAAATTCAAAACAAATAAGAATGGTATTAATTGGACTTGAAACTAAAGAGTTGATAAAATTGTTTCTCAGTTTTATTTAATTTGCGAAAGGAAACTTATGTTAATGAATAAACTGGATATATTGTTAATAAATACCCCATTTAGAAAATGGCTTTTAGATCGTGCTACTCGAAAATATTATTTTGAGTATTTTAATGAATTAAAAGAGAAGACAGTTTTGGAAATAGGGTGTGGAAGTGGTGGCGCTACAGAATTTATTCTAAAGTATTTTTCCCCAAAAAAAATAATTGCTACTGATCTTGATCGAAGATTGATTGTTTTAGCCAAGAGAAATGTTAAAAATAAAAAGGTTGCTTTTGAAAAGGCTGATGCAACAAAACTTAGCTATAAAAATGAAAGCTTCGATGCAGTTTTTGACTACAGCGTGATTCATCATATTCCCGCTCCGGATTGGAAAGAATGTTTAAACGAGATATATAGAGTGTTAAAACCGGGTGGAATGGGAGAATAATCAAACTATTTACACCACATCCATATAGTAAGATGTATCGAAAAGAAGAATTTATAAACTACTTGAACTTATTAGGATTTAAAATTATTAAAAGGGTAGACGAATCAAGATACTTTACTATTGTTGCAAAAAAGTAGAAAAATCCAGCCCAGTTTAAAAAAATTAATTTAATTAGCGTAATTCTATCTCTATTCCCGGTCGGGGATTGGCAAAAAAGTCTTGGCCGGTTTTTGGATTTTCTTCGTCAAAGTGTTGCCAAGCACTAATTTCTAAAAACGGATTATCCAGTACACCTGAAGATCCCGGATAGATGACTAACTCACCTAATACTCCTCCAAATAAATTATCAACAAACTTAGCTTTATTTTCCGTCTTTCCAATTTTTATTATTATTAGATCTCCGTATTCGTATTTTCCCTTTAAAACTTCTTTTTTTATCGTTGTTTTTATATTGCCAAAATTATCAATATGGGCAACATAATATTTATCCAATTCAGGAATAATATTTGATGATGTTTCTTCCATCTTCATTTCATCTTCTAATCCTTCAATTAAATGAGCTGATATTCTTGAATAAAGATCTCGGGAATGAAACTGTCCCTCTTCGTTAACGCCCTGATAAGTATATACTTCATCAATTTTGTCTTTAATAAAAGAAAAGTCATAGCCGGCATTGGGACCAGTTAAATATATTCCTGATTTTAATTTTATTATCAAAGGGTCTGATCCTTTGGCTTTTTCTAATTTTTCTTTGGAAAAAAGACGCGGGTCGGTGTTTTGAAAGACGACAGTTTCTAATGGATTACCGTATCTTTCCTCGGTCGTAATTACTTGATTGACCAAAAAACCGGTATGAATCGTTGATGGCGTTGAAGTAACAAAATAAAATTCAGGCTTTTCTTCTTTTTTTAAAAATCCCTTAACTGCCAGCCCAACTTCAGCGTTGGTCAGACTGTCCCGGGCCCAATCGGCCACGATAATTAATTTTTTCATAAGATTATTTTATCCTTTCCAAAACATAACTGGTAATATTATCAAAGTTGACAATTCCTTCAATCCGTTTTTCTTGATTAATAACAGGTAAAGACGATAGTCGGTATTTAAGAAATTTTTTCATGGCAATTTCGACCGGTGTCGTTAAGTGAATTACTACTAAATTTTGCGTCATAAATTTATATAAAGGTAGATCCTGATCCTGTCTTAAAATTTCCGCTAAGCTTACCACTCCTGTTAACTGTTTTTCTTTATTGACAACATATACGGAATATAATGAAGAAAAATCTACGGTTTCTTTTTTAATCTTATCAATAACCTCACGGACAGTATCTTCGGGATTTACCGTTAAGTATTCTGTCGTTATTAAAGCTCCGATTGGCTCTTTGGACAATTCAAAAAGATGGAGAATCTGTTCTTTTATTTTCGGACTTAGTTTTTCCAAAACTTCTTCACGCTTTTTTTTTGATAAGGTTAAAAGGACATCGACTGCTTCATCGGGATCCAGAAAAGAAATTAATTTGGCGGCTTTTTCCGTTTGAAAATTTTTGAAAAGAGCTGTTTGATAATTAATATTTAAGTTTCCGATCACTTCTGCCGCCTTTTCCGTATCCAATATCTTTAAAAATTTTCTGGCATTAATGACGTTGGTTTTTTCCAAATAATCGGCCAGATCTTCCGGTCTGACTTTTTCTAATTTTTCTTCTTTCATCCGCAGCTTGACATTGCCGCGGATTAACTCTAAAGGCTGAATATCAACCCAGGATAAAAATCGGGAAGCTAATTTAATTTTGAAGAAAGAAGCGATTTTATAAAAATTGTCCGCTCCAATCCTTAAACGGCGGAATATTCCCAAAATTCCGATGTCAACACCGGCGATCGATAATTTTTCTTTATAGTGCAGGGCAACGTCGTTGACACGGACAATTTTATTGCCTTTAAGATCAATTATCTGTTTATCCAATAAATTTTTAACCAAATAAAGTTCGTTTTCCTCAAGATAGGCCACCAAAAATTCTTTTTCAATCGTCAGATGTTTGTTGATTTTTTGGAGATAATCGGTAGAGATGATCAATTTTTGGTTAGCTTTATCCCTGATAACGATCTTTGTCACGATAGGATTTTCTGTGGCTAAAAAAATCAGATCTTCCAAATAACCTATATGAATTTCATCTTCGGTATAAACTTTTTTTCCTACAATTTCTGAGAAGTAAAGCATGTGTTTATTATATATAAAATTTGGAAACAATATGCTATAATTTTTCTGTATTTTTAGGGTGCATAGCTTATAAGGGCATGTAGTTTAATGGTAAAACACATCTCTGATAAAGATGAGACCGATAGTCCGATTCTATCCTTGCCCACAAATTAGGCGGGAGAGTGATGGTCACCCTAAAACAGGACGCTTAGCTCAGTTGGTAGAGCGTTGCGTTTACATCGCAAATGTCGGGGGTTCGAGCCCCTCAGCGTCCACTAATATCTCTTTAAAGCAGTTTCTATCATTTTTTTTAGAAGATTTTTATAATCAATTTTGGCTGTTCGAGCTGCTAATGGAAAATAAGAACTCAACGACGCCTCCGGTGGAATCATCCCGGGCGGTGAGTTGACTTCCAAAACATAAGGATTATCTTTATCATCACATTTAATATCAATTCGGCAATAATCAAAAATATTTAAAGCTCTCCACGAAGTAAAACAGATTTTTTCGATTTTTCTTTTTAATCGGCTGGAAATTTGCGCCGGACAAATTAGATAATCACTATGACCTTCTTCCTCAAAATACCATTTAACCTCCAGGGAATCAAAAGGCAGATATTTTTTAGGTAATATTTTATGATTTGGTTCGATGATCGGTAATATCTCAGGCGGATTACCAATCATGGCTATAGAAAATTCTCGACCCGTCAAAAAAGGTTCAACCATGGCTGGTTCGTTAAAAGATTTTATAATAAAACTGATTTGTCTTTTTAAATCATTAATATTATTAATCACGCTTTTTCTCGTGATTCCTGCCGATGATCCCTCTGACACCGGTTTGACTATTACCGGGAATCTAAGATTAAAATTACTTACGTCGGCATTCTCAAAGACACACTGATCCAACACGGGGATATGATAATTTTTCAATATTTCTTTTGTTCTGATTTTGTTCAGAACAATTGCACAAGTTAAAGGTGATGAGCCGGTATAAGGAATTTTTAGCATTTCCAGCATCGCCGGAATTTGTGCTTCCCGGTCTTTGCCAAATATTCCTTCGGCATAATTAAAAACAATGTCAATTTTATTTTTTAAACGATAAAGTTTAAAGTAAGCTTTTTCATCAGCTTCAATCGGAAAAACTTTATTACTGATTGATTTCAGGTGATTTGTCATAACCTCAATTGTTTTTGGATCATCAAAATCAGCTTCCAACTGACTTCTGGAATCTTTGGGATCGGGATAATGGTGGCGGACGTTGTACAAAAAAGCAATATTCATATGTTGGATTATTAATCAGAAAGTCTAAAACTTAGGTTGACCGAATATCTCAAGTAATTTATAAAATTGCTCCTGAAAATCATAGGCTCTTTTTTTATTTTTTCCTAGAATTGTATACATAAAAATATTATATTTTAAATATTCCAATGACGATATTATTAATCCTTCTTTCTTTTTTTTATCATAAAGAATTGGTCTTAAAATATCCAATAATTTTTTAGTATTTATATTTTCCTGGTTGTTGATTTTAAAATTATTTCGGTTTAATACATAAACATCGGACATAAAATCTTCGCCATACAAGTCATAAACTAATTTATAGATATCAGTTCCCCCTGTATTTCTTGTATTTGATTCACAAACATAAATATGTTTATTGCTGGCTATCATATCTATGTCAAAATGCCCTCGATAACCGGCCTCCGCATATTTCTCTGCAATATAATAACCTGTATCAATAATTCTGGCAGCGGTTCTTTCATTGATAACATTTTCATGAATATCCAATCCGTAATATTTACCTTCTTTAGTAACCATCATCACACAGTAATAAAGCATTTCAATTTTCCCGCTTTTATGTATTTTAAATTCAATATTTGGAAAAGCACCTGGTGACGAATAATTAACATTGATCAATTCCTCAATAATGATAGGGAATCTTTCCCAATAACCATCTTCGGATAAAAGTTCATAGATCCGTTTTTCACAGGATTTATAATCTTTTGGCAATTCTCCGTCGCGGAAGATCAATACTCCATGGCCGCCACTGCCTTTATTGGTTTTTAAAACGACACCTTTTTCCTTAATGTAACGATTGGCGGCGATCTTTGCGGCATCCAATTTGCCGACACAAATAACTCCGTCCGGCATAATGAAATCTGGTTCAACAGCTCCGCTTTGTTGGGCTAACTGTCTGATGCCAGACTTACTGCCAAAGAAATTAACCGTCCAGGCATTTTCTATTTCTGGAGCTTCCGGAGTGACTACGTTTATTCCTAGTTGAATCATTCTCTCTTTTAATTCTAAAAATTCCGGAGAAGTGGCATAACTATATATGGTAACTTTTTTATATTTTTTTGCTTTACTGATAATTTCACCAAATAATTGTTTGTCTGTATAAAGATCCTTGCAAATCAAGGCAGTCTTCATTTGGGGAACATAAATATCAACCTTTTTATTATTTGTTAATGATTGAAAATAATTTTTGAATGAATTGGAAATTTCAACCGGAGAGATATATATAAATTCACTTTCGCTGGCGTTGGCAAAAAGATAGCATTCTGAAGAAAGATTGCAGTCATTTATCAATTCGTAACGTTTTTCAATCGGCTGGATTGAGGAAAAAAACGACCATTCGTCTTCAACGACGTTGTAAATATAAATTATTAATTCTTTCTTCGATTTTTTATGAATAATTTTTTTGTATCTTTTTTTAGACGGAGTTTTTTTTCCCCCTCTTCTTTCTTTTTTTTTCATGTTAATTCCAATATCAAAATTATCAATAATTTTTATTAATTGTCAAGAGTATCTTATAAAATTATTTATTAAACCTTAATCGAGCATTATTTATTATGTCCTTTAAGACATCATCAAAAAGAATATTATTCATATGCAGTAAATATCCAAAAGGCCCACTTGTTGTTCCATAAGGACCAAAGGCAGGATTTGCATTTGGATCAATGAAATAGTAGTTTCCTTTTTTATCAAAAATAATTTCAAATCGCGCATAATCTTTAAACTGTAGTATTTCAAAAGCTTCTACAATATTTTCTTTTAAAACTTTATTTAACTTAAAAGGATGACAGTCATATATTTCTTTTTCACCCCAGGCAGCTTCATAACTATAAAGAGGATATTTTTCTTTTTTAAAGAATATTCTTTCTTCAGCTAAAATTATTTTTTTGCCGGAATTAATATATAAAACTGTAATTTCTTTACCTCTAATATATTCTTCAGCAATAACTGATTGTTTGTATTTACTTGTTAGATACTTAATTCTATTTTTTAACTTTCCTTCA
Organism: uncultured Gammaproteobacteria bacterium; assembly: GCA_964396395.1. Lineage (GTDB taxonomy): Bacteria > Patescibacteriota > Microgenomatia > UBA1406 > GWC2-37-13 > GWC2-37-13. The sequence goes on from CAYNFC010000012.1 coordinate 27,136, forward strand.
TTTTCAACTACTGCTCCCTGGTCAATCTCCAAGCTTCCATGGGATTCATTCAATTTAACAATTAAAGGAAAATTCAATGACCTATCCAACCTGGTTTTATGACTGTTAAATAATTGAAACTTCGGAACCGGAATCCCGGACTGTTTTAAAACTGTTTTGGTCAAAAATTTACTGGCATTAAGAGATAATCCCGATATACCTGCTCCGGTGTAAGGAATATTGGACAACTGTAAAACGGCCGGCACCAAAGAGATTAATTTTTCATTTCCATAAACTGAATCGACTAGATTTAATACTAAATATGGATTAATTTTTTTTAATTTAATTAATGAATTATAATCACCCGGTAAAAGCAAGGCTTTATATCCTAAATTAACGAGGTGATTTTCAATAATTTTTGCTCTGTCAAAAACCTCCAATTCAGTTTTATAATGCTCTTCGGAAGCAAAATATTTTCTCTTGGCGTCAGAATAAAGAACAACGATCGTCTTTTTTTTCATACAAAAAATACTACATTATTTCCTGTTCGTTTCCAATTGTCAAGTGACGGTATTTTAGTTATACTCAAACTATGAGAAAAAACTTCTGGCAATACTACCGGGATAGTTTTCACAATTTTGGCGAAGCGGTTATTAATATTTTTATTTTTCTTCCTTATTTTTTTTCAATTTCATCCCTGTTGAAAACTTTATTCCAACCTTGGCGAAATTTGATTGTTAAAAAAACCATTGTTGGTTTTACTTTGACCGATTGGGGCAATAGATTGACTTTTAACCTTATTTCAAGGTCAATTGGTTTTCTTATGAGACTGTCTATTATTATTTTTTATTTTATCCTTCAAACCGCCTTTATGATTGCCCTTCCTTTTTTTGCTCTTTTGTTTTTCTTCCTATCTCCTATCCCTTATCTCTTATTTCTTTTCAAAAACTCTTCTGATGAACAAAAAAAGCTTTTAAAAGAAAAGTTTTTATCAACTCATCTTTTGAATGAAGAAAATAGAATATCTGTTGAGAACTGGTTTGAAAAATATTATGAACAACATCTTGCGAGAGTTAGTTGGTGGAAATTAACGAACTTATTTTTATATCCGCCTTTAGCCCGCGATTGGGCTGTTGGTTATACCCCTATTCTTGATCAGTATGCGGTCGATTTAGCCACATCTACTTATCTTCACCATATCAAAAATATTGTCGACCGGGAA
>CAYNFC010000013.1:0-26509 GCA_964396395.1 uncultured Gammaproteobacteria bacterium
AGCTTTATACCTATCTTCAAGTCCGCGACGACGCCCTTATCCTTTTCGGTTTCCAAACTAAAAAAGAACATGATTTTTTCAAACTGCTTTTGACAGTCCCCGGGGTCGGCTCAAAAACGGCTTTTAATGTGATATCACATGTTTCACTGGACTCATTGGTAAAATATGTCCAATCTAACGATGTCAATGCTTTTACGCAAGTGCCCGGGCTTGGCAGAAAGACGGCCATGAAAATCATTCTTGAGCTTTCCGGTAAGCTGAAGACGGATTTTGATATGAAGAATATGATTTTATCCGATGAAGATAAAACCGTCATTGAAGTTCTTATTTCTCTTGGCTACAAATCCTATGATGCCAAAAAACTTCTTTCAAAATTACCGAAAAATCTGAGTGTTGAAGAAAAAATCAAAGAAGCGCTGAAGAACAAAAAATAAAATTTTTAAAGTAATTATTAATCTCTTTTGAATAGCTCTCCGACATTTACGCTATGATTAGCTTCGTCTTCATAGTCAGTTTCTGAAAATAATCTTAGATTTATTTTTCTTGGTTCTCCACTTTTATTACTTCTCCATACAGTCGCTAAAATAGGAACTTTCCCTATTTCCAGTCCTAAAGCCAATGTATGGGGATTGGAAACTAAACTCGCCACTAATGGATTGGCTACGGTAAATAATAATGTAAAAGCAGGTATAAATTGATGTCCAATTCTAGATTCATTTAATGCCATGATGGCGTGTCTTTGACAGATATCAAAAAATTTACGAGCACTTGCTGATAAATTACCAGTTTCCATTACACCTGCCAATTCAGCAGAACTGTGTCCGCCACCAACAGTTCTCCTATATCTATTTAGAATTCCCTTTCCAATCATATAAGGAGCATTATACTATAAGCTCTTTGAATTTTCAACAGTATTTTATAAGTTTATAATTGTTATAATTATTATAATGATTATATCTAAAGTTGAAGAAAATCTGCGACCCAAATTATTAAAGGACTACATCGGTCAGGAAAATGTCGTCAAGACTCTTAAGATGTTTATTGATGCGGTCAACAAACGCGGCAAACCCTCCGAGCACATTCTTTTTTATGGCCCGCCCGGAATTGGAAAAACGACTTTAGCCTATATTGTTGCTAACGAACTTAAAGGCGAAATTAAAGTGACTTCAGGAGCCACGATTACCAAAACAGGAGATTTAGCCGCAATTTTAACCAACTTAAAAGACAATGATGTTCTTTTTATTGATGAAATCCACCGTTTGCCCAAACCGGTTGAAGAGATGCTTTATCCGGTCATGGAAGAGTATTCGCTTGACATAATTATTGGTCAGGGACCGTCAGCCCGCACAGTTCGTCTGCCTGTCCCGAGAATTACCATTATTGGCGCAACGACCAAGCTGGCTCTTTTATCAGCTCCTCTACGTGACCGCTTCGGATTAACATTACGTTTGGATTATTATCACAAAGCGGAAATTGAAAAAATAATTATCCGCTCCTCAAAGATTTTGAAAATTCCGGTGACTGAAGAGGCGGCCCATGAAATTTCATTGAGGTCACGAAGGACTCCACGATTGGCCAACCGGATTTTAAAGCGGGCCCGTGATGTCTTTGAAGTTGATAAACACAAAATGATTGACAAAAATTTATTGGATAAACTTTTTTCTTTACTGGAAATTGATGAAATCGGGTTAACGGATATTGACAAACAGTATCTGGAGATATTGGGGAAAAAATTTAGTAACACAGCCGTTGGTGTCGAGACGATTGCTTCTTCAATTTCCGAAGACAAACGGACCGTGGAGGAATTCATTGAGCCCTATTTATTACGTTTGGGTTTTATCAAAAAAACGACAAAAGGGAGACTTTTAACGCAAAAGGCTTTAATGCATTTAAAAATAAATAAGAAAGAAGAAAACAGATTATTTTAATTTTGATATATCACTATTCCTTCTTTTTTTGCATCGCTTAATATTGACCACTCTTTCACGTCGTTAAACTCTCGAGGAGTAATACCATATGCATGAATATCGTGTTTTTTAACAAGACCTTCGTGAAGGTCATATAAAATATCAAACCGTTTATCATAGCTAGTCTTGGGAAAATGAGCGACTACCAATAAGTCAATATCACTCCATTTTGTTGCTTCTCCCCGCGCAAATGAACCAAAGAGAATTACTTTTTCTGGATTAACAACCTTTTTTAAACGTTGAATATATTGTTTTATTTCTTTATTAATTTTTTTTCTACCCATAAGTATAAATTACGAGCCATTTTTAATAATGGCTCAACTGCTTGTTGAGCAAATAAAACAGCTCCACGATACCTTTTTTCTTTCCGCATATAATTCATGTCTTGAAAGTCTTCTTTTGCTAAATCCACCCATAATTTAGCCTCTTTTTTCATATGTTATATGTTTATATTATAACATAAAAGAAATAACTTCCGAAGAACAGCTTTATTAATTGTATAATGTATATCATAATGTTTATCGACGAGGCGGAAATTATGGTTAAAGGCGGTCATGGCGGAGCCGGAAAGGTGGCCTTTTTTCGCAATAAAAAAGGGGCTTCGGGCGGCAATGGCGGGCCGGGCGGCGATGTCTGGGCCGTGGCCACTTCCAACCTTACCCATCTTAAACCTTATACAGAAATTATTAAATACATCGGAGAAAACGGCGGTCCTGGTGGACCAAACAAAAGAACCGGACTAAACGGAAAAGACCTGTATCTCAAGATGCCGATTGGAACTTCAATTATTGACAAGGTAACAAAAAGTGAAGTAATAATTAGTGAAAAAAATCCGAAATACCTTCTTTGTAAAGGCGGCAGTGGGGGATTGGGAAACACCGCTTTTAAATCACCCACCAATAGGACTCCGAAAAATGCCGAACAGGGACGCGAGGGTCAGGAAAGAAATTTTAAATTAATTCTTCGATTAATTGCCAATTTTGGATTGATCGGATTACCCAATGCCGGCAAAAGCAGTCTGTTAAATAAATTAACGGCCGCTAATGTAAGGACGGCCGCCTATCCCTTTACGACACTTGAGCCAAACCTTGGCGTCTATAACGGCAAAGTGATTGCCGATGTTCCGGGATTAATTGAAGGCGCTTCAACTGGCAAGGGCTTAGGAATAAAGTTTTTAAAACATATTGAAAAAGTTGATATGATCCTTCATTGTATTTCGGTAGAGACGCAAGATATCGCGTTGGAATATAACACCGTTGTTAATGAATTAAAAACATATAATCCGAAACTTCTGACAAAAAAATCAATAATTTTACTGACGAAAATAGATTTGGCTAACAAAGAAGAAGTTGGAAAAAAAATTGAGGAATTAAAAATATTTAATAAAGACGTTCTGGCAGTTTCAATTTACAATGAAGAGTCTCTCAAACAGTTGAAAAAAATGTTAATTATGTAACGATGAACGGTTTCTTCAAATTAGCCGCAATATTCTGCTATAATTTTAAAAAACATTTGCTCCCATAGCTTAACGGATAAAGTACCTGTCTTCGGAACAGGTGATGGGGGTTCAATTCCCTCTGGGAGCACTTCGACTCGATTTTATCGAGTCTCAGTGTAAACACTATTATGGATTGGTATGTTTATATAGTGAAGTGTTGGGATAAATCGTTTTACACGGGAATTTCAACTGATGTTAATAGAAGGGTATATGAGCATAATAATAAAATAGGAGCAAAATCTTTAAAAGGAAAATTACCTGTTGTATTAGTTTATATTCAGAAATATAATAGTCAGATTGATGCAGCAAAAAGAGAAAGGGAAATTAAAGGCTGGAATAGACAGAAAAAAATAACATTGGTAGATCAATTCGCTCAGAAAAGCTCATCGGGTTTACCCTGAGAAAGTTAGCGGGTTTACCCTGAGCGAAGCGAAGGGTCCGTAGCTCAACTGGCAGAGCATCTCCCTCTTAAGGAGGTGGTTGGGAGTTCGAGTCTCCCCGGACTCACATTTCTATTGAATTTCTTTTCTATTTCCTCTATATTGAATTTATGGTACGAAAAGTTGTTGCCCTTTTTGTCGTGTATTTGTTTCTCAATATATTAAATTTGTTTTTAATTGATAAAGCTTTTATTTATGATAAAAATCGAAAAAATTTAGAAAACATTTTGGGTGAAATTTCCGAAAGAAAAAATAACAACTATCAATTTTCCGCTTCTTATAATGCCGATTTATCCGAAGGTTATACGGCTGAAATCAAGCCCGGTGATTCAAGGGTTGCTAATTTGAAAGCGTTCTTCCGCAAATACAGTTCTGAACTTTACAACTATGCCGGTAAAATGGTTGAGGTCGCCGATAAATATCAATTTGATTACCGGCTTCTACCGGCTATCGCCATGCAGGAATCTAATCTCTGCCGGGTGATTCCGGAGGACTCTTATAATTGTTGGGGATGGGGGATTTATGGGACAACGGTAACGAGGTTTGATTCCTATGATGACGCAATTGAAACAGTTGGAAAGGGGATCAAGAAACATTATATTGATAAGGGACTCGTGACGGCTTCCGCGATTATGGAAAAATATACTCCGCCTTCTCAAGGCAGCTGGGCCAATGGAGTCAATACGTTTTTGAAAGCCCTGGAATGAGATTATTGTACCGATCTTGAATTGGAAAGCTCTTGTGACATTGAGTACTGAGTGCCTTGTTTTTTACTGCGGACAACAAATAAAGAACCTCTTTTTTTCTTTTTAGACATCAAAGCCTGAAGCCAGGTCTTTGACTCGCCCACCTTGGCTCTTAAAGTCCGAAGGATGCTCAAAACCAATTCCAGAAAACGGATATGATAGATTCCCGGTTTTTCCGGCAGATCGTTGATCGTCAGCTTTTCCACATCCCGGACATCATTTAAAAGCGAAGCATCGGCCCGTTTGATCATCTCTATTTCCTTTCTAATCGCATCCGTTAGTTCCTTGATCTGTTTCTTTATGAGAGTACTTTCATAGTATTCCTGGTAGTTGAAAATCTTGACTTCCTGTTTTTTTGCTTTACCCTTATTGATTTCTTTTTTAAAATTAAATTCGCTCCCAAAATCATCATCTTCATGATCATCGGCCCCGCCGAAAAATTGATCCAGCATTCCCCCGCCGATTTTACCAAATGCATCAGCGGTATTTTTTGCAGTTGAAGTACCCAAATCACGAAGACTCTCCAAAGGATTTTTTACCGGGTCATTTTGACTTTTTGCTTTCATGTTCTGAATTTTTGCCATGCCCATATTTTACTACAGGCTAATCAGATAGTCAAGAGTTTTCTGTTTTCTTAAAATCGCTGCATAATAATAGCTGTTTTGTTCGGCTTTCTTTCTTTCTTTTTCATCTTTGATATTGATAAAAAGTTTATCCAAATCAGACTTTTCAACTTTAATATTTTCTTTATCTGCGATTTCAGCGAGTGCAAATTCCATTTTATAGGTATCTTCGGTTTCTTTTCTAAACTGGGCTTTCAAGGATTCCATGGTCAAATTTTTTGATTTTAAATAATTTTCAGTGGTCAAACCTATCTTTTGAATTTCATCAACCAGATGAGTCAAGCGGTGATTTATTTCTTCGTCAACGACCAAATCGGAAATTTCTAATTTAATTTCTTTGAGAAGAGCGGACAGAATTTCATTTAAAAGTTTATTTTTATCTTCCTCGGGTTTTTTTGCTCCGTCAGCTGACGGATTGTCCTTGCCCGGTACCCAGATATTGGATCTTTCAACTTTGGCTTTAGCTTCTTTAATAACTTTTTTATAATCTCCCAGTGTAACGATCGGTTTCTCCGCGAGTGAAATTTTTATCTGCCAATCCTCACCCCCTTTAGCTTTAACTAAATCGACTTTGGGATTAATGATCGGCTTAAGACTTTCCTTGGTAATTATTTCCGAATAAATTCGGGAAATCATTTTTTGTGCAAGTTCCTGATAAAGTTCATCTTTATGAATATGTTTTTGAGCGATGTCCTTCGGAACCTTGCCCTGACGGAAACCTTCAACGGTTAACCTTTGCTGTAGCCGCAAAAAAGCTTCTTCTTCCTCTTTTTTGATATCGGCCTTGGGTATATCGACGATCAGCTGGATGGTATTTTTAGGAAGTTTTTCTTTTTTGTAGCTGTACATAACTTACAATTGTACAGGAAATTGGCCCGAAAGCAATGTTAATTTTTCCTCTTCTTTTTCAAACTGTTTGATGAAAAAATTAACTCTGACCGCCCAGGTGGGACTTTCCGAATAAATCGGCCCGATATCTTCAACTGTCTTGGCTCCTTTGCTCAAATAACCTTTGTTCAGACCTTTGGCGACGGTTTCGATCCCTTCCGACCAGTTTTCAAACATCATATAACCGCGGGCCCAGCCAAAAGGATTGTAGGAGTTTGGCCAGACGAATTTACCGAAAGTGGATTCGAGTCCGGCAATAGAGGGTAAAAGATAACAGTCAATTTGATATTTTATACAGGCCTTAACAAAAATTTCGCTTTCTCCGGCCAATGGGGAATTGTATCTGTTTAGGACTGACTCGATGACTATCTTCAGTTGTTTTTCTTTCATCAACTCGATGTCTTTATCATTAATAAATGACTGATGAGTGAGGGGGGCCGAAGCACCGGCAATGGTTTCGGCACTTGCAGGAATAGCCGAGAAAAAAAAGAAAAGGGAAAAGATTGTTATGATAATTAAGTTTTTCATAAAGTTTTGTTAACAGATCCTCCTACGTTCAGGTTCACCTCGAATTGATCCACCATGTCTTACTTCAGCACTTAACTCTTCGCTATTCGCTCGTCGTGTTGAAGAGCGACATTTGGTGGATTTGTGATTTGTAAGCCAAATTTTTAATTTGGCAACAACTCACAAAAAAATCCTAAAGCTTTTCTAAAAATTAGAAGAACCTTAGGATCCAGTCAGTATTATAGCAGAAGACTATGGGTTTGTCAAGTTGATAAATTATATGGCTTATAGTAGAAAATCGTTGTTTGAAAATAGTGAATAGTTATAGACATTAGAAAATAGAGATTAGATTTTTTCAAATTTCTAATCACGAATAACTAATTTCAAACGAGTAAATTATAATATGTTTCTATGATAAGAACTTTCTACACTTATAGCTTCGGCTGCCGGGTCAATCAGGCGGAAAAGGAAGTAATTGATAAAGAAATGCAGGATAAAGGATATGAGATAAGAGATAAGAGGCCGGATATTGCAATCGTCAACACTTGTGCCGTCACGCACAAGGCTGAGCGTGAGGCTAAACAGCTGATCTATAAGTTGAAAAGAGATAATCCCGGCGGTCAGATTATTATTACCGGCTGTTCGGCCACCTATTGGCAAAAAAATAACTTACTCAAAAATCTACCGGTTGATTTGGTTATTGACAATATAAATAAGGAATTTCTCGTCAAAATACTTCAAAAACACCTCTTCAGCCAACCTTGTCCTAACCCCTGGGGTTGGGACACGATTGGCAGGAATAATATAAAAAATAAATATTTAAATTCGGGGAGGGCTTTGATTAAAATTCAAGATGGATGTCAGAGATTTTGCAGTTATTGTATTGTTCCTTATTTACGTGGAGTGCCGAAATCTTACAAAATCAAAGAAATTGTCTCGCAAATTAATAAATACAAAAACCTCAATGAAGTTATTTTGACAGCCGTCAATACCGAGGCGTTTGGTTTTGATACAGGAGAAAAACTCGTCACTTTAATCGATCAGACGATTGAAGCGACTAAAGTTCCAAGGATTAGCTTTGGGTCAATTCACCCTTGGAGTATTAACGACGAATTTATCCAATACTACAAACAAATTCTTCCTTTAAAACGTTTGGTAAACTTTTTTCATGTGCCGATTCAATCGGAATCAAATAAAATTCTTAATTTAATGAAGAGGGGATATACGAGAAAAGAAATTATGTTGAAACTAATTGAAATTAAGAAATTAAATCCATTTGCATTGATTGCAACAGACGTAATCGTCGGTTTTCTTGGAGAAACAGACAAAGATTTTCAAGATATTTATGATTTTCTTGAAAAGTCGCCTATCTCAAAATTTCACATCTTCCGTTTTTCCAAAAGAAATAACACGGCGGCCTACTATATGGCTAAAAATTTAAAAGAGCCAACTTATCAGGAAAAGATGAAAAGAGCAAAAATGTTGGCAAAATTAGGTAAAGAAAAATATGAAAAATTTCTTCAAAAAAATGTTGGCCGAACAAGTCAAGCTCTGTTTATCAATACAAGAGAAAGTGACCATAAGGAAGCTCTCATTGATAATCAATCGATTGTTTTAGTAAAAACGAATAAGAACTTGAATGGCCAGTTAACCAATGTAAAAATTATTGAATATAAAAAAGGAAGATTGTTTGGTAGAATTATCTAAACAAGGACGATTAGCTCAGTTGGCTAGAGCGTTACATTGACATTGTAAAGGTCACAGGTTCAAGTCCTGTATCGTCCACTATGAAAAAGATATTAGTTACCGGTGCGTATGGTTTGGTCGGCACAGATTTAGTTTTGGCTCTTCGCAAAAAATATAAAAAAAATGACATTATCACTCTTTCCCACAAAACTATTCATAATCAGTTTGACGTTATTGCAGAAAATGGCGATGTCCGTGACGGAAAAAATTTGGAAAAAATTATTAAAAAATATAATATTGATACGGTTTATCATCTAGCTGGTCTTCTTTCGGTCGCCAGCGAAAAAAATCCCGCCCTTGCCTGGGAAATCAATCTTGACAGCCTAAAAACGATTTTGGATCTGGCAGTAAAATATAAATTCAGGCTTTTTTGGCCCAGTTCAATTGCGGCTTTTGGAGCAACCACTCCCAAAATAAACACTCCTCAAAGAACGGTTCTTGAACCAAGCACAATGTATGGAGTTAATAAAGTGGCCGGTGAACTTTTATGCCAGTATTACTTTTTGAGGTACGGAGTCGACAGCCGCAGCCTTCGTTATCCGGGTCTGATTGGTTATAAAACACCCCCGGGCGATGGGACAACAGAATATTCGGTCCATATTTTTTACGGAGCGATTAAAAAAAACAAATACACCTGTTTTTTGAAAAAGGACACCCGCCTGCCGATGATGTATATTGACGATGCCATTTACGGAACCATAAAACTGATGGAGGCACCGGCCAAAAAAATTACTGTCCGCACAAGCTATAACTTTGGAGCAATTAATTTTACTCCTGTAGAACTGGTCCGTGAAATTAAAAAATTGTCTCCAAAATTTAAATGCGATTACAGACCCGATCACCGGCAGAAAATTGCCGACTCCTGGCCCAAATCGATTGATGATTCACGGGCAAGACGCGACTGGGGCTGGAATCATAAGTATGATCTAAAAAAAATGACAGAAGTTATGTTCACTCAGTTAAAAATTAAATTAAATAAATAATATGTCCCGCAAAAACTTTTTTTCAGTTTTAAGTCAGGAGATAGATAGAATTGACAAAGCCAAAACTTCAAAACGTTTTGAAAAAATTATTAACGGTTTTACAAAGGAAAAGTCACCGAAGGCAATCATAGGAAAAGAAAAATACCATGTTTTCAACTCCAATGATTATCTGGGACTTCGACATAATCCTCTTTTGAAAAAAGCGGAACGAGAAGCTTCGGAGATTTTTGGCACCGGTCCGGGAGCGGTCAGATTTATTTCCGGTAGTTTAAAAGTACATCGTGATCTTGAAAAGGCCCTTGCCCATTTTCACAAAAGAGATGATGCGATGGTTTTTTCTTCTTCATTTGCCGCCAATATGGCGGTTCTTTTCTGCCTTATAGCCGGACAAAATAAGGATTCATTGGTTGATTCCAATGTGGTTGTTATTTCCGACGCCCTAAATCATCGCAGTATCATCGACGGCATAAGAATCGCCAATCTGCCTAAAGAGCAGAGAACAATTTTTAAGCATATGGACCCGGGTCATCTGGAAACAATCCTCGAAGCCAACAAAAAAATCTATAAAAGAGCTCTGGTTGTGACCGATGGAGTTTTCAGCATGTTGGGTGAATATCAAAAGCTTGAAGAAATTAGAACAATCATTGATAAATATGACAAGGAATATGAAAATGGAGTTTTGCTTGTGGTTGATGATGCTCATGGAGTTGGAATTGCCGGAAAGACCGGACGCGGGGTTGAGGAGATTGAGGGCGTCAAAGTCGATGTTCTGATTGGCACTTTTGGTAAGGCTTTTGGGGCGGACGGTGGATACGTGGTTGGGAGTCAAACGATAATTGATTACCTGAGAGAGTCGGCCGCTACATATATTTATTCCAATTCTATCCCGCCGGGGACAGCCGCCGCCGCCTTAAAGTCTATCGAAATTTTGGATAAACCGGTCGGGAAAAAATTATTGGAAAATTCCAAAAAAAATGTTGCTTATTTTAAAAAGGAGATGAAAAAAGTCGGATATCTATTTGCTGCCGAATCATCTCATCCGATCCAGCCGGTCCTAATCGGCGATCCTTTAAAAACCAGCGGATTGGTTAAGCAGCTTTTTAAAAAAAATATTATTGTGACCAGCATCAGCTATCCTGTCGTCCCCAAAGGCCGCGATGAAATCAGAGTCCAGATCTCAGCCGTCCATACAAAAGATGATATTGATCAACTGGTAAAAGCGTTTAAAGAAGAAAAAATTTTTAATTAATAATAATTTGACAAAGACAGATTAATAGTTTTACAATTAAGTCATGTTAACCCAAGATGATAAAAAATTTATTTTAGAAACAATGACTTTTGCTATCACTAAAAACAATAAGGTTTTAGACAAAAGATTTGATTCCATAGATAAAAAATTTGATAAATTAACCGAAGATGTTGTTGATCTATTTGAATCTACAAATTCTGCTATTGCAAAAGTAGAAGATAGATTGGGTGAAAAAATTGATGATATAAATAATCTTGTTGAAACTCATGATCGTCGCATTGAAAAAATTGAGGAAAAAGTCTTTATAATCAGCACTTGATTTTGAAAAATTTATTAGTTTGCACTTGCGCCACCCGCCTTTAGGAGGGAGTGCTTTTGCGCAAAGTTACCCTCCGAAAGGAGGGTTTTTTTATGATTTACAATAATATACTCGGACTGATAGGCAGAACGCCATTGGTAAAAATTAACAAATTAAGTCCTAATCATCAAGTCATTTTGTTAGCAAAATTGGAATTTTTTAATCCCGGAGGAAGTATAAAAGATAGGATTGGATTGGCGATGCTTGAATCAGCCGAGAAAAAGAAAATTCTATTGAAAAACGGAATAGTCATTGCCCCAACTGCAGTCCCACCTGAAAACAAAAAAAGCTATTATAAAGTTACCGAAAAATTAGTTAGAGAAATTCCCAATGCATTTCAGCCGGATCAGTACAATAATCCGGATAATCCAAAAGCCCATTTTATGACGACCGGGCCGGAAATATGGAAAGACACAAAGGGAAAAGTCACCCATGTTGTGGTTGGAATGGGCACGGGTGGAACAATTACAGGAATTGGCAAATTTTTAAAAAAGAAAAATTCAAATATAAAAATTATTGGCGTTGACCCGATCGGATCAATATTTTATCAGTATTTTAAAACTGGAAAGTATCCAAAAGCTTAAAAAAAGGTTTAGTCGTCGTGATATTTCCCGATTCCGGCCTTATAGATTTATAGTAAACGTCGCCGGCAACCAGGGTATAAAATACAAAATTATTAATCGGAGCCATTCTTTCTCCCTTTGATTCTTGGTTAACTTTGCGAGGATTATAGAAAATATCGTAGACTTGATTGGAGATTTAAAACAGGCACTTAATAAAATCTAATAATAATTTGACAAAGATAGATTAATAGTTTTACAATTAAGTCATGTTAACCCAAGATGATAAAAAATATTTAGACAAACTTTTCGATAAAAAGATTGGGGTAGTTGATAAAAAGATTGAGATGGTTGATAAAAAGATTGGGGTAGTTGATAAAAAGATTAATACTTTGTCTAAAGACGTAGTTGATTTATTTATTGCTACTAATACAGTGATAGAAAAGTTAGATAATAAGTTAAGTGATAAAATTGATAAAGTCAATGAAAATCTTAGCGAAAAAATTGATAAGATATCTGAGCATCTCAGCGATGACTTTGATTCGATTAAAAATCTCGAGAAGCGAACAGAAAAACTTGAGGAAAAGGTTTTTTCAATTAGTGCTTGATTTTGAAAAATTTAGGTGTATATTTAAGGTTATGAAAATTCAAAATGTTTTAATTTGCACTTGCACCACCCGCCATTAGGAGGGAGTGCTTTCGTGTAAAAGTAACCCTCCGAAAGGAGGGATTTTTTTTGTTATATGAATAACCAAATAAAAAATAAACAATACCCGGTGTTCAAAGCTACTTCAACCGATTAAACGATTGAAGTAAACTTCGATGTATCGATACATCGAATGAAAATTATATTTCGGTTTTTTATTAAAAGTTCTATATAATGAATCTTATGAATGATAAAAATAAAGATAGTCTTTGGGCGATGAGACATACGGCTGAGCATGTGTTACATCAAGCCGTTAAAGAATTGTATCCGCAAATTCATTTGGCGATGGGGCCGGCGACTGATGAAGGATTTTATTTTGACTTTGATCCTTCGACTTCGCTCAGGACAAGTTCTTTAAAAAGCTCAGGACAAGTAGCTAAAATTTCTGAAAGCGATTTTCGTAAAATTGAAGAAAAAATGAGACAGCTGGTGAACCTTAATCTTCCATTGACCCGAATGGAAATTAGTGAAATTGAAGCAAGAAAATTATTTAAAGGTAATCCTTATAAACTTGAATGGGTTGATGATATTGTCAAAAAGGGAGATAAAATCATTATTTATTGGACCGGAAAACCGGGAGAAAAAAATTCGATGGTCGATCTTTGTAAAGGCCCACATGTTTCGTCAACGGGAAAAGTCGGACCTTTCAAACTTTTATCAATCGCCGGTGCTTATTGGCATGGAGATGAGAAAAATAAAATGTTGACAAGAATTTATGGAACTTGTTTCCCGACCAAAGAAGAGTTGGATAATCATCTGAAGATGCTTGAGGAGGCAAAAAAAAGGGACCACCGGAAACTGGGAAAAGACTTGGACTTATTTGTTTTTTCCGATTTGATTGGTAAAGGTTTGCCGATGCTGACAGCCAAGGGAGCAACGATAAAAAGAATATTGGAAAGGTTTATCGTTGATGAAGAGATAAAAAGAGGATATCAACACGTTGTCACTCCGCCAATTGCCAAAGTCGATCTTTACAGAACCTCGGGCCATTATCCTTACTATAAAGAGACGATGTATCCGCCGATGATCGTTGATGACGAAGAGTTGATCCTCCGGCCGATGACCTGTCCGCATCATTTTGCTCTTTTTAAATCTCGACCCTATTCATATCATGAGATGCCGGTTCGATTTGCGGAAATTTCACCACAGTTCCGCTATGAAAAAAGCGGGGAGCTGACCGGATTGATCCGTGTCCGTATGTTTATGCTGGCCGATGCCCATATTATTACTCAAAAGGAAAAAGCCAAAGAAGAAATTTTTAGAGTTCTTGATTTGATTAATTATGTTAATAAAGTTTTAGGTTTGAAAAAAGGCATAGATTACCGTTACCGTTTTTCACTGGGCGACCGGGCCGATAAAAATAAAAAATACTACAAGGATGACAAGGCCTGGGACGAAGCTGAGAATGTTTTGAGGGAAGTGTTAAAAAATCAGGACACGCCTTTTTACGAAGCGGAAAACGAAGCGGCGTTTTACGGGCCAAAAATAGATGTCCAGATTAAAAATATCAGTGGCAAAGAAGAAACGGCTTTTACGGTCCAATATGATTTTGTCATGCCGAAAAGATTTAAGCTGTCGTATACCAACAATAAGGGTAAAGAAGAAGAGCCGGTTGTCATCCATCGGGCTTCCCTTGGTTGTTTCGAGCGGACAATTGCTTTTTTGATCGAACATTATGCCGGCGCTTTTCCTCTGTGGCTTTCGCCGGTTCAAGCGATCGTGTTGCCAATTTCCGAGAAATTTTTAGATTATGCGCAAAAAATTAAAAAACTATTGGATGAAAATAATATAAGATGCGAAATAGATTTGGATAATAAGTCGTTGGGAGCAAAGATCCGTCAATCAACCTTGCAAAAAATTCCCTATATGGTTATAATAGGAGAGAAAGAATTAAAATCTAATTCAATTTCCGTTCGAACTAGGGAGGGAAAAGATTTAGGTTCGATTGAAGTTAATAAGTTTATAAATCAATTAAAATCTCAAATTGAGAATTTTTCATAGAAGAAAATTTACGCCAAGAAAGTTTTATTTTATAAACTTCAGGATCGAAGCGCCGACCTTGCGGGTACTTGACGGGAAGGGCGAGCAGATCGGAATACTGACTAAACAGGAAGCTTTAAACAAAGCCCAGGAACTATCGGGCGATTTGGTGTTAATTGCACCAAAGGCAGTGCCGCCTGTAGCCAAAATAATCGATTTCAAAAAATTTTTATATCAGGAAGAAAAAAAAGAAAAAGAAGCCAGGAAAGGGATTAAAAAAGGCGTGGTCAAGGATATTAATCTCGGACTTTTTATCGGACAGGCCGATTTGGAAAGGATGGAAAGACGGTCAAAAGAATTTTTATCTGAAGGACACCAGGTAAGAATAAATTTGTTACTGCGGGGTAGGGAAAATGCCAAACGGGATATGGCATTTGCTTTAGTCAACAAATTTATTGTCAGCTTGGGTGAAGTCAATATTTCCAAAGAGCCAAAGCTTGAAGGAAAAATATTAAGAGCAGTGGTAGCAAAAAAGAAATAAATATGAAAAAAACAAAACAAAAAACGCGAAAATCAGCGGCAAAAAGATTTAGAATCAGCCCTAAAGGCAAAGTCCTTAATCGCGGGCAGGGATTCAGACATTTGAGAGGTAAAAAGAGTAAGGCCTGGTTGCGAAGAAAGAAAAAAACTTTGGAAGTGACCGGAAGAATGAAGAGGAAAGTATTGATGATGCTAGGTAGGAAATAGAAAGTAGTTGTTGGAAAATAGAAAATCGTAATAGAAGATAGAAATTAGAAATTAGTTTTAAAATGATAATTTCTCGTTTCTAATTTCTATAACCAGTCACAAATTTCGAACAACAAATTTCTAAACAACTATGGTACGAATAAAGGGTGGAGTCAGAACAAGGGCGAAACATAAAAAGGTTCTAAAAATGGCCAAGGGTTATTGGATGACCCGCCATAAGCAGTTTAGAAAAGCCAAAGAAGCCGTCCTTCATGCCGGCGAATATGCTTTTATGGGACGAAAACTGCGAAAAAGAGATTTCAGACAGCTGTGGATTATCCGGATGAATGCGGCTTTAAGAGAATTGGGAATGAAATACAGTATCTTTATCAATAAACTCAAAATAAATAAAATTGAATTAGACCGCAAAATCCTCTCTCAAATCGCCGTCGAACACCCCGGAATCTTCAAAAAAGTAGTTGAGAGGGCGAAATAATTTTTTTACCGATAATACTTCCTAAACAAGGTGGCATACCTGCATCAGATATTAAATGAGATAGCTCACTTAATGCATTTTGATGTTTTGAAATTGAACTTTGTCTTTCGCCCATAGTTAGTCTATAAACTTACCAAAAAAAGAAAGATTGTCAACTGGTATTTTATCAATTATAATTTGTGATATGGTTAATTTTGAAGAAATAAAAAATCAATTTAATAAAGATTCAAAAGATATAACCAATGTTGAAGCCTTGGAAATTAAATATTTGGGCAGAAATGGCGAGATAAATAAGCTACTTTCGGAGATTAAAAATATTCCTAATGAAGAAAAAAGAAAGTACGGACAGAAAGTTAATAAACTGAAAGAAGAAATTAAGAGATTAATAGAAATTAAGAAATTAAAATTTTCAAAACAAAAATTGGAGATTTTTTTTGATAAAACTCTGCCGGGAAAGGTTTATCCGAAAGGTAGCCTTCACATAGTTTCTTATGCAATCGAAGAAATTACAAAAATATTTGAGAAAATCGGATTTATCCGAGTTTCGTACCCCGAAGTTGATTGGGAATACGGAGCTTTTGAATCGCTAAATATGCCGGCAAATCACCCGGCCCGAGATGACGTCGAGACATCTTTCATCGACGTACCCGCCCATCCTAAATTCGGAAAAGTGGTCCTGACCCCCCATACCTCAAACAGCCAAAACCGCGAGATGAAAAGAGTCGGTAAGCCGCCGATCAGAATGATAAACATTTCTAAATGTTATAGACCTAACTGGGATGCTACTCATACGCCGATGTTTCACCAGTTTGAAGGTCTGTGTGTAGATAAAGATATAACCATTGCCAATCTCAAAGGAACTCTTGATTATTTTGCTGAAAAATATTTTGGGGCCGGAACAAAAACCAGATTACGACCTCATCATTTCCAGTTTACCGAGCCGTCGTTTGAGGTGGATATTTCCTGCAATGTGTGCGGAGGTACGGGATCTGTTGGGACATTGCGCGCAATGTCCGTACAACGTTGTAAGGTGTGCAAATCCGGCTGGCTTGAACTTGGCGGGACCGGTATGGTCCACCCGAATGTCTTGAAAGAAGGTGGAATTGACCCTGAAAAATTTACCGGCTGGGCATTTGGATTCGGTATTGAAAGAGTAATCATGATGAAATACGGATTGGATGATATTAGAAATTATTATTCGGGGGATATAAGGTTTTTAGAACAGTTCTGAGTAAAGAAGATTACCACAGATTAAAAGCGGATTTACACAGATCTGTGAGAATCAGCTATTTATCCGCGAAAATCGAAAAGTATGAACATAAAAATTACCTATAATTGGCTTCTTGAATACCTGGAAACAGATGCGACGCCGGATCAAATTCGCGAGTATCTTTCTTTGTGCGGACCCTCGATCGAGAGCGTTACAAAAGTTGGCAACGACTACGTTTTTGATATTGAAGTAATTTCAAACAGAATTGACTATGCATCGGTCCTTGGTATTGCCCAAGAAGCCATTGCAATTTTACCGATGTTCGGAAAGAGGGCGGGATTGAAAATTAACCCGTTGGCTAAGTATAAATTTGACAAATATTATCTTACCCACGATCGCAGGATAAATAATAAAAAACTTAATATAGTTATTAAAGATAAACTTCTTTGTCCTCGTTTTACCGCTATCGTTATTGAAAATGTCAAAATTACGCCGTCACCAAAGTTTATTTCTGAAAGATTAATTGCCTGTGGAATTAAATCAATAAATAACGTTGTTGACATTTCAAATTATTTGATGCTCGCATTAGGACAACCGGTTCACGTCTTTGACTATGACCAAATAAAAGGGCAGACGATGATTATGAGAGAAAGTAAAAAAGACGAGAAAATCATTACTCTTGACGAAAAAGAGGTGATACTGCCCGGCGGAGATATCGTCATTGAAGACGGCTCTGGTCGACTAATTGATCTTTGCGGAATTATGGGCGGACTGAATTCAGCAATCACTGAAAAAACAAAGAACGTTGTGCTTTTTGTTCAAATTTATGACAAGGTAAGGATTCGAAAAAGAACGATGGCAATTGGAGTCAGAACTGTTGCCGCAACGTTTTTTGAAAAAGGACTTGATCCGGAAAGAGTTGAACCGACTTTGGTTTATGGTGTTGAATTGTTGGAAAAGTACGCTCAAGGAAAAATAGCTTCAAAATTATATGATATATACCCCGAAAAAAAGAAAGAAAAGTTATTGGTCATGAGTTATGAATTATTTGAAAAGAAAATAGGAGTAAAAATATCGGAAAAAATCATTAATTTAATATTGAATAATTTAGGATTTGGGATTGACCATCTCAACAACGATCGTACAAAGATGGTAAAAATAATTGTGCCGTCTTGGAGAACAAATGATATCAGTATTCCCGAAGACGTCATTGAAGAGGTGGCACGTGTATATGGGTATCAAAATATTCCGTCTCGTCTCCAGGCACCGGCTTATGTGGAACAGCCAAAAGATATGGACGATTTGTTTGTTTTTCAAAATAAAATCAAGTTGTTTCTCAAACATTTAGGCCTAAATGAAGTTATTAATTATTCAATGATTTCAAAATCGATGATAGAAGATGGAGGATTGAAGATAGAAGATCACTTGAGGTTGTCAAACAGTATCTCCGAAGATATTGAATATTTGAGGATAAGCCTTCTTCCATCGTTAGCGAAAAACATGGCTGACAATAATGGGAAGAGAGACACGATAAAGTTATTTGAGATTGCCAAGGTTTATTTAAAAAGGGTCAGTCCGTATAAGGTCAGTCCTTATAAGGAGAGTCCCTGCGCTGAGGTCTACCGGTTGGGCATCGCCGTTAATACAGAATATTCCGATTTGAAAGGCATTGTTGAGGCGGTTTACGGGGAATTGAATATCAATGTTGGGAACAAAAATTTTTGTTCCGTACCTGATATTATCGAACGGGCTGGAATTTTCATGACCGAGATTAATCTTCAATCGCTGATAGATAACTGTCAATTGGTGCCGAAATATACCCCCCTTCACCCTTATGCTGTCATAAAATTAGATAAAACTTTTGATTTAAGGGCGAATATAAAATTCGCCCCTACAAGTTTTGCTCAAATCAAAAAAATTGCATTTGAAAAATCAAAATTGTTGCAAAAGATTGAGGTTGTCTCAGTTTTTGAAAATAAATTTAGCCTTCGTTTTTATTATTCCTCACCAGATCGCAACATCACCGAAGAAGAGGCGAAGGCGGAATTAAATAAGGTCCGACCCTAAAGGGACGGACCTTCGCGGACGGACCTCAAGGAATAGATGTAGGAGTTGGTGTCAGGGTCGGTGTCACATAATCCCACGGTTTGTTGACTCCAAACTTGATGGTGGATTCGCCTTGTTTGTCTTTTTCATTTGTTCCAATCACTTGAAGCTCGTAAACTCCGTCTTCGGTGATTGAGATTGTTTCGTCAATTTCCTTTTTATCCTCATTCCAGCTTCTGATTTCACTTCCGTTTAATTTGATTTTAACGTTCTTCAACTTATCCAAAGAAACAATCTTTGCCTTAATATTAAGATTACCCGAAGAAACAGTCGTCTGACCCATTGGATTTTTTATCGAAACGATCACCGATTCGGAAGAGGCATCGGAAGTTTCCGTCGGCGGTTTAAATTTACTATCTCCTTGTTGTCCCGCCCAAGCATTGATCGCTTCCTGCCAGCGGTTTTTGCCATCGGTCGAGACCGGATCGCTTTCTGTAATAACAATAAAATCCTTTTCTTCGAAAGCGCCGCTTTTGGCTTCGACCTCATTGGCAAGTTTACCGTTTGACTTTGAAATTTTCAATTTTTTGTAATATGGAGAAATATCTTTCGGCTCCGACCCCTCAACAAAATATTCAGATCTGGTGGGATAACCGTCTTTTGGAAGTCCACCCAAAAATGAATCAATCATCAAAGCCTTGACTTTGTCTGGTTTATCCATTATTCCGTCATCATATTTTTTCAAGACCTCACGCATAATCCGGTACCAGATAGGCGAAGCACCGGTGGCACCTGAAGCGATTTTCGGATTCATTTTACTATTGTCATTATTGCCGACCCAGACTCCGACCGTAATCGATTTGGTATATCCGATGGCCCAGTTATCCCGTTTATCATCGGTCGTGCCGGTCTTGACTGCTACGGTTTTACCGGGAATATTAAGATATGAATTCGGGCCAAATTCGTCCAGCCGGGCATTGTTATCAGACAAAATATGGGAAAGTAAAAAAGAAATCTCTGATGAAAAAACTCTTTTTTCCTGTGTTCTGACTTTTTTGAAAATATTTTTGCCTTTAAAATCAGAAACGTCGGTGATTGAACTAAGTTCATGTTTTAGTCCGCCTGTTGCCAGTGATGAAAAAGCAGAAGTTAAATTTAACAAAGTTGTTTCTCCTCCTCCCAAAGTCAGAGATAGTCCGAAACGCCGTAAATTCTCGTCGTTTGGGGCAAAAGTCGTCAACCCAAGATCATTTAGTTTACTTAAAAAATCGCGCAGTCCGCTCACGGCTAGTATTTTAACCGCAGGAATATTAATTGAATTACCAAGAGCAAACCGCAGTTGAACCGGCCCGCGGAATTTTCCGTCGTAATTTTCCGGGATATATTCTTTACCACCCTGGTCGGGAAAGACGGTCTTGACATCCATAAATATTGAAGACGGAGTGTAGCCTTTTTCAAAAGCCAAGCCATAAGTAAACGGTTTCATGGCACTTCCCGGCTGACGCAGACCCAAAGCGGCGTTAAATTTACCGAATTTTTCATCATTAAAATCATAGGAACCGAGCATGGCTAAAATCTCACCCGTTTTGGAATCAAGAATGACAACGGCGGCATTGGTGGCATTGAAATCTTTTAATTTGCCGATTTCTTCTTTAACAATTTTTTCAGCCGTTTGTTGAACCTCCAAAGACAAAGTCGTTTTGATCTTTACTCCCTGGTCAATAATTTTTGAACCATACTGATTTTCTATTTTATCTTTGACATAAAAAACAAAGTGAGGTGCTTCAATCAATATTTTTGGTGAAGTAAATTTTATTTGCTCGATTTTTTTCAAAGCCGCATTTTCCTGATCGCGGGTTATATATTTATCTTCCCGCATCCGGCGTAAAACACTTTTTGTCCGGTTTTTCCAGGCATTTTCTTGTCCTATAAAAGGGGAGTACAGACTTGGAGACTGGGGTAAACCGGCTATAACGGCTGACTCAACCAGATTAAGATCCTTGACCGATTTATCAAAATAGGCTTTAGCGGCCGTCCCGACGCCCCAATAAGTTCCACCATATGGAGCTTCATTCAAATACATCAATAAAATCTCGTCTTTTTTATAACGGCGTTCGACTTCAAAAGCAAGAATTATTTCCTGGACTTTGCGGGTGATGGTCTGGCGATTGGTCAGCAAAACATTTTTTATCAACTGCTGGGTAATGGTCGAACCGCTCTGTAATCCCCGCCCCAAAAACATATTGAAAACGGCCCGGATCATACCGGTTTGGGAAAAGCCTTTATGAAAATAAAAATTTTTGTCTTCAATGGCGATGGTAGCCTCCTTTAGAGTCTCCGGAATTTCTTCAAAAGTGACCGGGACGCGATTTTTATCTTTATACATGTCATAAAGCACTTTGCCGGTCCGGTCCAGAAAAACTGTTGAGTAACCGGTCTGTTGGGAAAGTTTGGAAGGCGACGGCAAATCTTTGGCATACCAGGCAAAGACCAAAAAAGAAAAAATAAAACCGATGATGACGGCACCGGTCAAAAAAAGAAGCAGTTTGGCAATGAGTTTTTGTTTCGTATATTGAGACCGAAATCGCAGGCGGCGGGGGATGTGCATAAAGAAAAGTATAGCAAAATAGTAGGAAGAAAATAGTGATTTTAGTCTGGATTCCCACCTTCGTGGGAATGACAATCTGTGTCAAGACTTGTGAACTCTTACTCTAACTGTTTTTAGTTGAATATAGTTTGTTGTTATGATATAATTCATTAAATGACATATAAAGAACTGGATCACGAAAATAATGTGGCTTTTATTGAGAAACTATTCGAACCTTTTGGAAATCTTTCTATCAAAGATCTTGAAACTATGACTGGAGTTACGGGGATTGATGGTCTCAATATTTCTTTTGAAACTTCTCAAGCTGCTGGTGCTGGGGTAACCGTTCGTATTATACGACCTGTAGATAAAGACGAAATTGAAAGAAATGAGGTCGTCGAATTACAAGCTGCGTATAACTCTGAAAATAATAGTAGAACAGTTAGCGTAACTTTTCAAAATCAGAGACGTTTTTTTCGACTTGATTACACGCCTACATCAAAAGAAAATCAAGATATATTACATCTTAAAAGTATCCAGGTTGCTTCGCTTCCAGAAGAAGATTCTTTTTTAGATGGGTATCCCAATAATTCAGAGAAAGCCAGAAAGACTCAGTACAATACAGATTTTGATTTGGGTGTTTATAGGCTTAATATATTAGTTCCACCAAATTTTGATTTAGATCCAGATTATCTAACATTAGTTCACACTGGAATGAAGTATAAAAAACGCATAAAACATCCTTTTTCTTTTTCTGATCGAGACGGTGATCATGTAACTTTTTCAGCTAATAATGACGGTAAATTTTGTAAATCTCCTTTTGATATTATTTTACCAACCTATGTTGTACTTAATCCTTATAAACTTATGGGAGCTGTTCCTAAACTTAATCGCTTTAAAGTAAAAGGTTAAAAAAAACTTCTGCGAAAACATCCTTTTAAATTGTGATATTATTTATAGTACTGATCGAATGAAAAAAATATTTTTGATAGTTTTATCCATGCTTTTAGCGGCTTCTTTGATTCTTAATCTTTTTATTATCCTTAAAACAACCAGTCTTTTTAGTAAAAAGAAAGTGACCGTAAAAACAACGGTAACGAAAGTCATTGATGGAGATACGATTGATACCATTGATGGTGAACGGATCCGCTTTTATGAAATCAATGCGCCGGAGTATCCGAAAGATTGTCTGGGAATTGATGCCAAAACAAGAATGGAAGATCTTGTTTTGAACAAAAAAATTTTTTTAGAAAAAATCGGAAGGGATAATTTTGGCAGAACATTGGCTTATGTCTATCTTGACAAACTACTGATCAACGAAACAATGACTGACGAGGGCCTGGCCTATTTTGAAAAAGGAAAAACTATGACGGAAAATTCGTTAAAGATAGAACAATCGCAGGACAAAGCAAAACTGGCCGGTCGGGGAGTCTGGTCATCATTTTGTCAAACAAAAAAAGAAAATTGTTTTATCAAAGGAAATTATCGTTCTGCCGGAAATTCAAGAATTTACCATACTCCCGACTGCTACAACTATGATAGAATAACGATTAAACCTGGTACATCTGACCGCTGGTTTTGTAGCGAAGATGAAGCTAAAAAAGCTGGATTTAGAAAATCAAGTGACTGTCCAAAGTAGATGAAATCAGTCCCCGCCAAAGGCGGGGTCAGTTGAATCAGTTAAATCAGTTATGAAAATCCTTGGGAAAAAGATAAAGAAAGACAGTATTTGGAAAGCGATTGTGATTGTTTCTTCGATATTGCTGATACTGTCGTCGTTTGCGCCGCTATTTATAAAATAAAACATGTAACATGAAAATTGAAAATTTACCCGCTACCAGCTCCATAACTATCAAAAAATTTAAATTCCTCGGCATCAACACTTATTTTGATTTGCTTAATTACTTTCCCTACCGCTATGAAGACTATTCAATTAATTCAACAATTGACAGACTCCAGCCGGAGGAAACAGTTACCGTCACCGGAAAAATAATTGAAGCAAAAAATCAATATACCCGGACCGGATTAAAAATTCAAAAAGTTATTGTTGCCGACGAAACCGGAAAGATTGAAGTCAACTGGTTTAATCAGCCGTATTTAATTAGAGTATTTAAAATCGGTGAAACAGTCTCTGTTGCCGGCGTCGTCAGGCAATTCGGCTCCAAGCTTACGCTCGAGCCTAAGGAATATGAAATTGGCAGCAAAAAAATTCACACAGGCAGACTTGTCCCCATCTATTCGGAAAAAAATGGTCTTTCAACAAAAACGATTCGTGATAAAATCCATGCCATCCTTGTCCTAACCCCTGGGGTTGAGACACGGGTGGCGGAGACGGTCCCGAAAGAAATTATTTCGTTTAATAATTTAATTGACGAGGATACGGCGTATCGGCAAATTCATTTTCCGGATAATTTGGATTTAGCAAATCGGGCTAGAGATAGATTATCATTTGACGAATTATTTAATTTGCAGTTGGCCAATAATTTAATTAAAAAAGAATGGCAGAAGGAACGGGTGGGGAATGTGTTTAATGTAGAGACGCAAAATTTTGCGTCTTTACAACGATTTATCACCAATCTGCCTTTTAAATTAACCGCCGACCAAAACAAGGCCGCGGACGAAATTATTGATGATCTTAAAAAAACGACTCCGATGAACCGATTTTTGCAAGGGGATGTGGGGTCGGGTAAAACTGTCGTTGCTGCGATTGCATGTTACTTAAGTTTTCTTAATGGCTTTCAATCGATCATCATGGCACCAACGGAAATATTGGCAAATCAGCATTATCAAACACTAAATGAAATATTTAAAAATTATCCTGTAAAAATCGGTTTACAAACGTCATCACAAAAACATTTACCATCTTTGAGCCGATCGTCTCAAGATGGTAAAAAAAATAATTTTGATTTAATAGTCGGAACGCATGCGTTGCTAAATATTAATTTAAAATTTAAAAAGGTTGGAATAGTCGTCATCGACGAGCAGCACCGTTTTGGCGTCAATCAAAGGGCTCTTTTAAAAGAAAAAGCCTTAAATCCCCACCTTTTGACGATGACCGCCACTCCCATACCAAGAACCGTGGCTTTGACTTTATACGGGGAACTTGATCTAAGCTATATTTCGGAAATGCCCCAAGGCCGTCTGCCGGTAAAAACATATTTCGTTCCTAAAGAAAAAAGAAATGACTGTTATCAATGGATCAAGTTACAAGTTATAAGTTACAAGTCTCAAGTATTTATCGTCTGCCCTCTGATTGAAGAGTCGGAATCGGAAACTTTAAAATCAATTAAGGCGGCAAAAAGTGAATTTGAAAAATTAAAAAAAATATTTTCTGATGTAGAGACAAGGCGTGCCTTGTCTCTACTACATGGCCGAATGAAATCCGCAGAAAAAAATAAAATAATGTCTGATTTTAAAAACAAAAAAATAGATATTCTGGTCAGTACACCGGTCGTTGAGGTGGGAATTGATATCCCCGATGCAACTATCATGATTATTGAAGGAGCAGAGCGTTTTGGCCTGGCTTCTCTTCATCAACTGCGCGGACGGGTCGGCCGGTCAGATAAACAGTCCTATTGTTTTTTATTTAGTGAGAAGGAAAATCCGGAAATATCGGAACGGTTAGGGTTTTTCGCAAAAACCAAAAGCGGCAATAAACTTGCTGAATATGATCTTAAAAATCGCGGGGCCGGAAATATTTTCGGGACACAACAGCACGGATTTGTCAATCTAAAAATCGCCTCACTGACAGATTATGAGCTAATAAACAAAACAAAAAAAGCGGTTGAGTATTTTGTGGGAAAATACGATATTAAAGATTGGATAGAATTAAATAAAAGGGTGGGGAATTATAAAGGAGGAATGATATCGAGAGATTAATTTATTTAAACGAGTTTGTCAAATTGTAGATCGGCGTTATAACGGACAAAACCAAGAAACCAACACCTGCGCCTAAAAAGACAAGGATTAACGGCTCAATTAGGGTTGTCATCGTCTTGGTAGCAATTTCCGACTCCGTCTCGAAATACTTTGAAAGCCTAAGAAGGGTATCATCCAGATTACCTGTCTGTTCTCCAACCTGACTCATCTGAACTAAAATCGGCGGAAAAATTTCCTCCTGTTCAAATGCCACACCCATCGACTGACCTTTTTCTACTTTTTGACTGACGGTCTGAAACGCCTGTTGAAAAACAGAATTGTCAGTTGAATCAACAACGATTGATAAAGCATCAAGAATAGAAATTCCGGCGGCAATAAGAATTGCCAAAGTTCTGGTTGATTCAACCAGTGCGGAAACCGATATTATATTACCAAAAACAGGAAGCTTTAAAGCAAATTTATCAAAGGCTTTTTTTCCGGCTTTGGTTGCCAAATATTTTTTTGCAAAATAAATACTTACTACAATCAAAACCAAGACCAGCGGCCAAAACCTGGTAGAAAAATTTGAAACTCCGATCAAAATTTTTGTTGACAGCGGAAGTTCGACATTAAAGTCCCGATAAAGACCAAGTAATTTGGGTAGGACAAAAGTAACCATGATAAACATAACGGCAAACATCCCCACGATAACAATTGCCGGATAAACAAGAGCTCCTTTGAGTTTGCTTTTAAACTCTCTTTCCTTTTCCAGATTATCAGCCAATCTGAGTAAAATTTCTCCTAATTTTCCGGAGGCTTCACCGGATTTTACCAGGGAAATATATAATTTGGAAAAATTATCTTTGTAGTCCTGGAGGGCAAGGGAAAAGGATGAGCCGCTTTTAATCTTGGTATCAATAGCATCGATCATTTTTCTTAATGGAAGTTTTTTTGTCTGTTTTTTCAGAATTTCCAGTGAATCAATCAAAGTGAGACCGGCGTTAAGCATAATGGCCACCTGCCGGGTAAAATTAACAATATCATTAAAATCCACTCTTTGAGTTAGATTATCAAGAAAGCTTATTCCCTGCTCCCGGACTTTGTCGACCGAGATGGGGAAATAACCGTTTTTCTGTAAATAATCAATTACCGACTGGGAACTGGCCGCCTCAATTCTTTTTACAACGGTTTTTCCGTCCTTTAAAGCTTTATATTGAAAAAACATAATTTTAAACTCTATCTATTTTAATGAATCTTTCAAGTTCTTTCGGTCTGATAGCAAAGGAAAAAGCCGTCTCTTTGGAAATAATACCGGCCCGGTAAAGATTAAGAAGA
>CAYNFC010000014.1:0-18696 GCA_964396395.1 uncultured Gammaproteobacteria bacterium
CACGTAATTACGTGTTAAAGTGCTATCGCTCATAGAGCTCTACTTTACCAAATCTGTCATCGATTAGTTGAACATGTACAATCCCCTCGTAGGAGGGGATCCAGTCTATAATTACATTATATGTTTTATAAAACATATTGTGTTTACATTTTATCTTCTCAAAGAAACGGAACTCTATATGTTGGAATAACTGATAATCTAAAAAGGCGCGTTTGGGAACATAAAAATAAAAAGATAGATGGATTTTCAAAAAAATATGAGATCCATCACCTTGTTTATTACGAAATACATAATAATCCTGAATCCGCAATCATTCGAGAAAAACAAATAAAAAAATGGAATAGACTATGGAAATTAAGACTAATTGAAGAAAAGAATCCAAACTGGAAAGATTTATATAAAGATATTTTATAAAAAGGAATATTTAGTCTGGATTCCCGCCTCCGCGGGAATGACAAGAGAGAGAATTCTTAATTCTGAATTTTAAATTCTAAATTTTTATTTAAGTAGAAATTGTTCTGCACCCAATCCCGGATAGTTAGCTGTCCTCCAGCTTTCAAAATCTTTTTGGGCTTGATCTTTCGGGTCAAGGAGTGTGACTACGAATTTGTCTTCGTTGTAGTCAAAATCAATCGCAAAAGTGGAAAGATTAAGTGGAGTATTATCTCTTAAATCTTTTTTTTGCAGAGAAGTATCAATTACTTGGGGAGGAAGTTCTTCTTCGGCGACGCCGGTAAAGTCGGCGGGGACGGAATAGGGATTAGGGGTTAGACCGTTAGGGGTTAGGGGGGAAGAGCCGGTGGTGACGGAAGTGGGGAAGGGGGAAGTTAGGGGATAGGGGTTAGGGGTTAGGGGGGAAGATTTTTTGGAAAAAGGAATTATTAATATTAATATAAATAACACTATTAGTGCGAAGGAAATAGCTAGGTAGACCTTAATGTTAGAATTGTCCATAATCAAATTTAGAATTTATAATTCAGAATTCAGAATAAAATTTAGAATTCATAATTAATTCTTAACTCTAAATTCTTAATTCTAAATTATCTTTTTACTCCAAACGCCAGCCTGTATAACGGGTATGGGTAACGGCTATTTTCATTATAGGGGATTTCATAGCGGCCATAGGCCGGATCATAGGCCCAGATATTATCCTGACTGTCAATATCGGTAATCCAAAAA
Source organism: uncultured Gammaproteobacteria bacterium (assembly GCA_964396395.1). Taxonomy (GTDB): domain Bacteria; phylum Patescibacteriota; class Microgenomatia; order UBA1406; family GWC2-37-13; genus GWC2-37-13. The sequence continues at coordinate 1,180 of CAYNFC010000014.1, forward strand.
ATATGACCGCAATAACTTTTTTTGGGATCATCACAAAAACGCGCTAAAGTAAAAAACGTCCAGCCTGCAGCAATATATTTTCGGAGATCCGGAACGATTTGATCGGCGGTTTCTAAGTTAAAAATAAGATAGTCGGTGGTTTTTAATCCCAGGCTTTGGAAGACCTGTTTGGCGTTGGAAGGATAAGAGCCGGTACAACCAAGAAAATAACCCTTAGATTGATATATATCAACAATAGTTTTTGGAGTAATGCCTTCTCCCAAATAACTGGCGGCAATCATGGCAACGGTGGTTGGACCACAGCCGGCTTTGCATAAGTTACAGCCGTTGGGAAGAGAAGTATTGCCAAATTCGCCGCATTGGGGAAAATAGGTGAAAGAGGGATTAGGGGTTAGAGAATTAGGGACTAGGGGGGGAGAAGAAGAGGGATTAGGGACTAGACCGTTAGGGCTTAGGGAATTTGACGATCCAATACCTTGGCCAAAGTTCATAAAGATATTTAAGAATTCAAGCAGCGGATTAAAATCGTCGGGATTTTTTCCTTGATCAACGATTAAAGTTAATTCCGGATTTTCAATCAACTGGTACAGCTGGTTTTCGCCAGCCCAATTAATAAATTGTTCTTCGGCTTGGGAAGTTTTTTTTTCAACGACAATTTTATTTAGTTGGAAAGAATATTGAAGCTTAAAGTCAGTTGTTTCCACCGGTTCAATTGTTGAAATATCAATGAAGGTAGAAGATGGGTTTGGAAGCGGGTTAGGAAGTTGGAAGGTGGAAGATTGAGAGAAAGGGATGCTGGTCGGAAAAGGAGAATTTGAGGGATTGTTTGTGGCGGATTTTTTTTGAAAAGAGAGAATAACGGAAATAATTACTAAAAGTATTAAAAAGGCTCCGGCGATGATTATGTAAATTCGTTTCATAATTAATTTAATCCTACGTTATAAGCTCGGTATTAAATTTTATTTCTCCGTGGGAACCCTCCCCTTTTCGGGGACTCCCAAGTCGAAAAAAATTTAACACGCTCGCTTATCCTAATCTATTTACTTCGTGACACCTATAAGAATTTTTTTGTGAAACATTTGACTTTCAGTGTCATTTTTCTGATAATGAAAATATGGCCGACTATTTTGATTTTATTAAAAAACCGGAGGACAATGCAACACCAAATCCGTCACCAGTCACCAATCCTTCGACAAGCTCAGGACAAGCCAACAAGTCTCCAACCTCTAACAATCTAGATTTAATGACCCATCTAACTCAACGTTCTAACCGGGTAATGATGGCGGCGCAAACTAAATCAAAAGAGTTGAAATCCGATTTAGTTGACAGCGAACATCTTTTAGCTGGATTGGTTGGAGACAGCGAAATATACAACTTATTAGTTGAATGCAAAATTCAACCTCAGTTAATATTAGATGAACTTAATAAAGTTTATAGACGAGGGACAGTTGATCGGGTGGTCCAGTTTTCTCCGAGGATTAAGAAGATTCTAAATGACGCTTTAGTGATTGCCAGAAAATTAGGATTTGAGTTTATTGCTCCGGAACATTTGTTGTTATCTATATTTGAAGAGGGTGAAGGAGTGGGAGCCAGAGTTTTGGTTAAATTAGGTTTAAATAAAGAAGAATTAAATAAAAAAATCGTCGGTAAAAAGGAAGGTTTGAACGAAGAAGAAAAAAAAGCCCAAAACAAAAAAAAAGCCCTGGAACAATTTACAATTGATTTGACAGCCAAGGCCTCTCAAGGACTACTTGATCCGGTTGTTGAAAGATCAGCTGTGATTGAGCGGGTAATCCATATCTTATCACGACGGACAAAAAATAACCCTTCACTAGTTGGAGAAGCAGGTGTGGGAAAAACTGCCATTGTTGAGGGGCTAGCCGAAAAGATTGTTGCCAAAGAAGTTCCGGAACCTCTTTTAAACAAAAGAATTCTTCAGCTGGATTTAATGAGCATGTTAGCCGGAGCTTCACACCGGGGAGATTTTGAAGAGAGAATGAAAGATTTGATTGAAGAGGTCAAAGCCAGTCAAGGTCAAATAATATTATTTATTGACGAAATTCATAATATCGTTGGCGCCGGTGCATCCGGTGAAGGTTCTTTGGACGCTTCAAATTTTTTAAAACCGGCTTTAGCTCGAGGCGAAATTCAAATCGTCGGCGCAACCACATTAACGGAATACCGAAAATATATTGAAAAAGATCCGGCTTTGGAGCGGCGTTTCCAACCGGTATTAGTTCCCGAGCCAACTGAAGAACAGGGAATTAAGATGCTTAAAGCAATCAAAGATAAATACGAGGCCTTTCATCGAGTCAAGATTCCAGCAGACGCGATTGAAGCTGCTGTCATTTTATCCAAACGTTACGTAGGAGATAGATTTTTACCGGATAAAGCGGTTGATCTCATCGATGAGGCGGCCGCGGCTGTCCGTCTTCCTCTTATTTCACTGCCCGAAGAAATAAAATCACTTGAAACAAGAATCGCCCAGTTAAACCAGGAATTAAAAGAATCAGAGAAAAAAATTGACAAAGTAAAATCAAGAATTTTAAGATCAAAAATAGATGAAATTGACTCCGGTTTAAGCGAAAAAAAAGAAGAATTTAATCTTAAAAAAAGCCAGTCAACCGGAGCGGTAACAGTTGACATTATCAAAGATATTATTGCCCGCTGGACTGGAATTCCGGTTGCAAAAATTTCCTCTTCCGAGACGGAAAAATTAGCCCATTTGGAAGACATTATTCATAAAAGATTAATTGATCAGACGGGCGCAGTCGCATCAGTTTCTCAAGCGGTCAGGCGTGGACGGGCCGGACTTAAATCAGCGGCACGGCCAATCGGTAATTTTATTTTTCTAGGACCGACCGGTGTTGGAAAGACAGAATTAGCCAAAACTTTAGCTGATATTTTATTTGGCAGTGAAGATTTAATGATTAGATTTGATATGACTGAGTATATGGAAAGACATGAAGTGGCAAAGTTACTCGGAGCACCTCCAGGTTATGTAGGGTACGAAGAAGGTGGAAAATTAACTGAACAGGTAAGAAGAAAACCATACAGCGTTGTTTTATTTGATGAAGTGGAAAAAGCCCATCCGGATATTTTTAATATTTTATTGCAAATATTAGACGACGGGCGGCTGACAGATAATCGCGGTCGCGTGATTTCTTTCAAAAATACAGTCGTGATCTGTACCTCAAATCTTGGGACTAAATTAATTCAAGATGAGATGATGAAGAAAAAATACAAAGATGATAAAGATAAAAACAGTTTTAAAGGGATAAAAGACAAAGTCATGGTTGAGCTAACTAAGTTTTTTAAGCCGGAGTTGATTAACCGTTTTGATGAAGTAATTGTTTTTGAACCATTAAGATTCCAAGACATGGTGGAAATAGTTAAATTACAAATGAAAGGAATAATTAAATTAATTGAAGAACAAGATATGGGGTTTGCCTATACTGATGAAGTTATTCAAGAAATTGTTAAAGCGGGATTTGATCCGTTATATGGGGCCAGGCCATTAAGACGGGCAATTCAAAAATTAATTGAAAATCCAATTTCCAATTTAATTATTGATGGAAAAGCCAAGGCTGGAGATTTAATTAGAACAAGAGTTGACAAAGATGAACTGATTTTTGAAATTGAAAAAACTGTTTTTCAGCCAAAAATAACTAAAAAATATCATTGTCAGGCATGTGGGTGGGATTTTGAAAATGAGATAGTGGCTAATTCAACAATAATTTGTCCAAAATGTGGGAGACGTATATGAAATATTTTACCCAATCTCTTAATTTAGGCAGTCAAACGATTCAAGGTCCGCTTGATTCGAGCGTTGATTCATTGGGAAAAATTATTACCAAAAGCTTAAATTTTATCATGCCGATAGCAGGAATTGTCCTTCTTTTTGTCTTAATTTCCGGCGGTTATGATTATATAATGTCACAGGGTAACGCGGACAAAATGAAGTCGGCTCAAGCAAAGATCACTTCCGGAATTATTGGTTTTATTCTTTTGATCGCTTCCTTTTTAATTACCAGATTGATAGCCACAATTTTTGGTCTTGGCGGTGGAATCTTTTAAGGTATAATATATCCAATATGCAAGAACCTCCAATAGTGATTTCCGTCGGCGGCAGTCTAATTGTCCCCAATGGTGGTGTTAACACTGATTTTTTAATAAAATTTAACCGTTTGATTCGTGAAGAAGTCGCCAAAGGCAGGCGTTTTTTATTAATTGCCGGTGGAGGGAAATTGTGCCGGCATTATCAGGAAGCAGGAAAAGCGGTTATAGGAAATTTAACCCAAGAGGATCTTGATTGGTTGGGTATTCATGTAACTCATCTTAATGGTCATCTACTTCGTACAATATTTCAAGACATTGCAAATCCACGGGTGATCCAGCATTATGACAGAAAACTTGAAAATTGGACGGAACCTATAGCTATCGGGGCCGGCTGGAAACCAGGTTGGACAACGGATTATGATGCAGTGCAACTCGCCAAAGATTTTGGCGGTAAATTAATTATAAATATGTCAAATATTGACTTCGTATATGACCGCGATCCGATTAAATTCAAAGATGCCAAACCGCTGAAAAATATTACATGGGAGGAAATGATAAAAATTGTAGGAAACAAACATTCATCGGGAATAAATACACCTTTTGATCCAGTTGCCACCAAAATGGCTCAAAAACTTAAATTGACAGTGGTAATAGCCAATGGTAATGATATGGAAAATATTAAAAAAATTATTAATAAGGAATCTTTCAAGGGGACAGTCATAAAGTCAAACTCATGATTCTTAAATCAATTTCCTTTCACAACTTTCGAAATTTTAAAAAAAAACAATTTGATATTGATCCTTGTTTGACAGCGATATTTGGAGACAATGCCTTGGGAAAAACTAATTTACTGGAGGGAATTTATTTCATATTAAGAGGGGAAGGGTTTCGGGAAAGTCGCGAAGAACAGCTGATTATCTTTAATGAAAAAAACGGTTATGTTGACGCAAAATTAGAAGACAAAAAAAATAAAGATATTAGTAATTTAAGAATAGATTTAACTATTAATGACTTTGGTTTAAGTAAAACGTATTTTTTAGAAAAGACAAAAAAAGGCCGTTACTCATATTTAAAAAATTTAGTACCAGTTGTATTATTTTCTCCGGAACAGATTGAAATTATTAATAAAACAATGTCAATCCGGCGTGAATATTTTGATAAATTTTTGTCCGGGATCGATTCGGAATATAAAAAACGCTTGACCAATTACTCTCAGGCACTGCGAAAAAGAAATAAGATTTTAGAATCAGGTTTTAAAAATATCAATATCAAACAGGAATTGGATTTTTGGAATAAGTATTTGATTGATAAGGGAATATATTTGATTAAAAAAAGAGAAGAATATATTAAATATTTAAATACCAATAAAAAAATTGACTCCAAAGAATTTTTTATTAATTATCAACCGAGTCAGTTGAGCCTTGACCGTTTTAATGAATCCTTAACCAGAGAATTATTAATTAGGAGAACAATCATTGGTCCACATCGTGACGAATACCATATTTTTATGGTTGACAAATCGTCAGTTAAAAAAAATATCCACATGTACGGTTCCCGTAGTGAGCAGCGATTAAGTTTGTTCTGGCTTAAAATTAATGAATTAAAATATTTAGAAGATTTTTTTAAGAAAAAGCCGATTCTGTTGCTGGATGATATATTTTCAGAATTGGACCACAATAATCAAAAATTAATATTCAATTTAATCGGGAATTATCAAACCGTAGTCACTTCGACCGAAAAAGAATTGATAAAACTAATTAATCTTTCTGATGACGCCGCGTACGATACCATAAATTTGTAGTTCCTGGTGAGGATAAAAGGGCGGGTATTTAGGATTGGCCGCTTCCAAATAATTGATGTGTTTTTTCCGGTCGGTTTTCAAAATTTTTAGAGTCCACTCATTATCAATTTGAGCCAAAACTATGCTACCGGTATTAACATCTTTTTTTCTTTCTATAATGACAATATCTCCTTCAAAAATACCAATTCCGGTCAGCGAGTCGCCGGACACTTTTAGAAGAAAAGAAATCTGTGGATTTTCTATTAAATAATCATCGATTGTTAAGTAGTCTTTATTTTCTTCGGCAAGAATTGGAAATCCGGCTTTAATGATTCCAAGTAAAGGTAAAGCAAAAAACTTTTTAGTAGGGGAAAGTTTTTTACTGTCTTTGTCAATAAATCCCAAGTCAATTAATTTATTAATTATTTTAAAGACGGCATTTTTGGAGGAGATATTAAAAAGCTTAAGCATCTCTGAATAAGATGGTAGGCGGCGATTTTTTCGGAAAAATTTTTTGATAATGGCAAGTCTGTCTTCGATCATAGAAAGCTATTATAGTAAACATTTGTTCACTAATACAAGGGAAGATTATTATAAGTTTAAAAATTATCTTGTCGTCTTAAAGATAATAAAATATTAACTATATCACGATCGTGGAAGAGATAATAGCTGTAAATTCTTGTTATTTTTTAGGTGGAGTTATCTTAAATGCTTTGAGACAGGCTTGTTGAACAGGAGTAGGATGAGCCAATTTTTCTAAATCAATATCTTTTTGAGGATCAAAAAGAGCTAGAAATTTATTAGCTCCTTTTATTTTTCTTTCAAAATTATCGTTTCCTTTTTTGTCAGATAAACCAATTTTTCTTTGAGAATTAAGTTCTAAAAAATCTGTAGGTCCATAACCGTAAGAATGACCATATTTTGACATTTCAAAATCAGGAATATCAATCTGCTCTCCTTTTGCGTCAGTTGTTTTTACGCTTAATATAAGATTACTAATTTCGACTCCTCCTTCCCAGACCGTACTATTTCTACTTAATCGAATTTCACCACCTCCCAATAAAGGAAGTGAAATATATTGATCTGGAAAATCTTTTTTTTCATAATTGTCTTCTTTTTTTGCCTGATGAGAGATTGGAAGGGATTCAATTAATCTGCCATTTTCCAAGAAAGATCTCCATCTTTTTTCTATTCTTTCTTTGGTTCTATAATCGGCTGATTTTAATGCTTGTGCTACTGCTTCTTCGGAAGTTGCTGGATCTGTCCTTATTAGTGATTGGTCTAGTTCATCCATATAAACGAAATTTTACTTCTTCTTCTTCTTCTTCTTCTTCTTGTCAAACGGTTTTTTCAGAAATTGTTAAGAATAAATAATTATCTTATGGACGGCCGTCTTGGAGATAAGTTAAAAATTTACTCTTGACAAAGATTGGCAAAGTTTGCTAATATATCACTTATATGAGTACAGTCAACATTTCTTTACCGGAGAAGCAAGCTAACTTTATTGACATGTTAGTTGTCAAATATGGTTTTGCCAACAGAAGCGAATTTATCCGTTCAATTATTAGATTGGTTGTTTATAAACCTAATTTAGTTGAAGACGCTGCAACTTTTCCTTTTATGATTCCAAAAGAAAAATCAACAAAAAAAATAATGGCTTCCTTTTCCAAAGACAATCGTTATTCAAAAGAATTTTTAAAAGATCTTAAAGAAGGCTTAAATCAAAGCGATTATTTTAGCTCATAAAAATATGCTTCAAATTTTGCCTTATAGCAAAATTGTTTTAAAAAAAGTTAAAACTTTTGGTTTGGAGAAAAAATTTAAAAAACAGATAGCTCTTTTTTCTCAAAATCCTCATCATCCCAGTCTCCATACTGAACTTTTACAACCTAAAGAATATGGAATCTATAGTTTTAGAATAGATCAAAAATACAGAGCTCTATTTATTTTTCGTAAAGAAAAAAATGCCATAGAAATTCTCAATATTACATCGCATTATCAATAAAAAAAGAAATTATCGGTCATACCAATCTTCATGAAGTTTAATTTTGGCGGTTGAAGAGTTTATTATTAAATATTGGGCGAAGCCGTAGAGGATAGCTCCACAGCAGGCGAATCTGTTTATTTCGTCCACTTCGGCCCAATGATTATGGCCGATGATTAAAAAATTATTTTCAGGCATTTTATTTTTAATTTTTTTCCTAACAAGATTATTTCGACGACTGAATCTAAATTCTAAATATTTTCTACCGAACATATTAGTTAAGGTTCTCACTTGAAAATGAGCTAATCTAACTATTAGATGAACAATTAACATAATCTTTCTAATATCTTTAAATAATAAATCAAGAGTTTTTCTAAGTTGTTGACCGTGTTCGAAGATAAATATTTTATTGTTGATTTTTAATTTAAATTGCTTAGTTTGTTTGACCGAAAATAGATTAACTCTTTGATCAGAGAGTATTTTTTGATCATGATTACCATAGATATAGATTGTCTTTTTATTTTTAAGAAGAGGAAAAAGTTGATTCCATTGAGAGTTAACAAAGTCGTTAAAGTTAACCATGTAACCATCAAAAAAATCGCCATTAATTATTACTTGATCAGCCGGTTCAATGATTTTTTTCAAATAGTCAAACTTTTTTTGGTCAAACGGTAAGTATAAATGGGTATCAGAGAAGACTAAAATATTCATTTTTTTAACATGATGGCAATAACATTCTTTGGCACTTCTTCGTAGTGAGATGGCTCCATATAAAAGACACCCCGGCCTTCAGTCAAAGATCTGATAATCGTCGCATAACCGGAAAGTTCGGATAAAGGAACATGACTTTTGATGACAACGGCTCGGCTTCTTTTTTCCGTTCCTAAAATCTTGCCTCTTTTTGAAGAAATATCACCGATGACAACACCCATAAAAGTTTCAGGAATAGTCACTTCCAGTTTCATGATTGGTTCAACTAATGTTGGTCCGGCTTGTTTGACACCATCCTGTAGTGCCATCGATCCGGCAATTTTAAAAGCAATATCAGACGAATCCACATCATGATAACTTCCATCAACCAGTGTCACTTGAAGATCAGTGACAGGGTAGCCTAAAAGAACTCCTTTTTCGGACGCTTCAATGACGCCTTTTTCAACCGAGGGAATAAATTCGGAAGGAATTGAACCACCTTTGATTTTATTGACGAACTTCAAACCTTCTCCTCGAGCTAAAGGCTCAATATTTATAACACAGTGCCCGTACTGTCCATGTCCGCCGGTTTGCTTAATATATTTAACTTCAATATCTTCGACTTTTTTTGTGACAGTTTCCTTGTAAGCTACTTGAGGTTTCCCGACTGTGACATTCATTCCCATTTCCCGTTTCATCCGGTCGACTAAAATTTCCAGATGGAGTTCGCCCATCCCGGACATAATCGTTTGATTAGTTTCATGATTGACTTTGACTCTAAAAGTGGGGTCTTCTTCAGCCAATCTTTGCAAGGAATAAGACAATTTTTCTTGATCGGCTTTGGTTTTAGGTTCTATAGCTAAAGAAATTACTGGTTCAGGAAAAACAATCTGTTCAAGAATAATTGGATGATCTTGGTCAGATAGAGTGTCACCGGTCTTTGAATCTTTCGGTCCGATGACGGCAATAATTTCGCCGGCATAAGCCTTATCGATCTCTTCACGATTGTTGGCATGCATCAGTAGTATCCGGCTAACTCTTTCCTGTTTATTTCGGTTGACATTATAGACATATGAGCCCGATTCCAATATCCCGGAATAAATTCTGACATAAGTTAATTTTCCTACGTGAGGATCAAGTTGAATTTTAAAAGCCAAGCCGGTAAATTTTTCCTGTTGATTAAGAGTTCTTTTTTCGGACTTTTGAGTAATCGGATTAATTCCGGTTATTTCTTTTAAGTCAAGTGGCGAGGGAAGATAATCGACAATAGCATCTAAAACAGGTTGAACGGCCTTATTTCGCAGTGAAGTACCGCAATAAACAGGAACGATTTTATAAGTAATGGTTGCTTTTCTTAAAGTCACTTTTAGTTCGGAAATGGTTATTTCTTCCCCATTCAAATATTTATTTAACAGATGATCATCGTGTTCAGCAATTTGTTCGACCAGTTTAGCCCGGGCTTTTATTACCTTATCTTTAATATCGGCAGGGATTTCATCGGTTACAGTATATTTGATACCCTGAGGATCTTGATCCCAAAGTTTGACTTTTAAAGTCAAAAGATCAATTACACCTTTAAACTCCGACTCTTTTCCAATGGGAAAGGTCATAATAATCGGATTGGCCCCCAATCTTTCCTTGATTTCCTCAACCGTGGCTTCAAAATCGGCTCCCAGTTTATCCATTTTGTTGATAAAACAAATCCGGGGAACCTTATACTTATCAGCCTGACGCCAGACCGTCTCCGACTGACTTTGGACTCCTTCTTCAGCATCAAAAACGACGACACCACCATCCAAAACCCGCAATGATCTCTCAACTTCGGCAGTAAAATCCACATGACCGGGAGTATCGATAATATTAATTCTTGTGTCACCCCAAAAAGTAGTTGTGGCGGCAGAAACAATCGTAATTCCGCGTTCCCGCTCCTGCGGCATCCAATCAAGTTGAGTTGTCCCTTCATCAATATCGCCGATTTTATAGGTGCGGCCGGTATAAAAAAGAAACCTTTCACTGGTCGTGGTTTTCCCCGAATCAATATGGGCGATCACACCAATATTGCGGATTTTATCGAGAGGAACGTTACGATTTTTAGTGACAACAGGTTGTTGAGCCATATTAGAATTAGAAATTAGTTGTTAGAAATTAGTGACTAGTTATGGAAATTGGAAACTGGAAAATAGTTATCTAATTTCAAATTTCTATTCTCTATAACTATTTTCGATTTTCTAACAACCATTTTCGAAATCTTACCATTTCAGGTGAGAAAATGCTCTATTGGCTTCGGCTAATTTTTCAGTTTGGGCTTTCTTTGCCACGGCTGAACCTTGGTTTTTGGAAGCTTCAATAATTTCAACCAATAATTTTTTGTCAAAGGTATGAAATTCCTTATTTGGTCGTGCTTTTGCCGCGTCAATAATCCAGTTTAAAGCGAGCTTGAGTTTTCTTTCTCTTCGGACTTCAATCGGGACAAGATAGGAAGCTCCTCCGAGACGACGGGGTTTAACCTCATGAATGGGAGAAACATTTTCAATTGCTTGATGTAATAATTTTAAAGGTTCGTCTGACTGTTTTTTTAATTCATCAAAAACTTTATAGACAAGACCTTCGGCAACGGATTTTTTTCCATTAAGCATTAAATAATTTATCAGTTTAGCAACTTCTAAACTATTAAAAAGTTTATCTTTCTTAACCGGTCTTTTTTTATAACTGTGTCTGGGCATATTATTAAATTAGAAATTAGTTGTTAGTGACTCGAAATTAGTAATTGAAAATAGAAATTCGAAATTGGTTTTTTCTAATTTCAACTTTCCAATTTCTATAACGATTTTCTATTTTCCAACAACTATTTTCAACGATCATGTGCTTTTAACTTGCGGCTTCTTAGTTCCGTACTTTGATCTTGAGCTGGTTCGTTTTTCAACTCCGGCCGCATCAAACTTTCCGCGGACAATATGATATTTAACACCTGGTAAATCTTTTACTCTTCCGCCTTTGACCAATACAATTGAATGTTCGGCCAGATTATGACCGACTCCCTGAATATAGGCGGTCACCTCCATCTTGTTTGATAGTCTGACCCTGGCAACTTTTCTTAAAGCTGAATTTGGTTTTTTTGGCGTCATCGTTCTGACAATCGTACAAACACCGCGTTTAAGAGGGTTATTGGTTTTATTATATCGCCTCTTTAATGAGTTAAAACTCATTTTAAGGGCAATTGATTTGGATTTTCTAATCCTATTTTTTCTCTTCTTTTTTATCAGTTGATTGATGGTCGGCATATTGATTGGTAAATTTACCGTAATATTTTTCGATTAATTCAGCTGTGACCGGAATTAATCTGCCAATTATAACATTTTCTTTTAAGCCTAACAAGTAATCCGTCTGGCCTTTGATAGCGGCTGAAGATAAGACTCCGGTTGTTTGTTCGAATGATGCGGCCGATAACCAGGAGTCAGTATGAATAGCCGATCGAGTAATCCCAAGAATGGAAACTTTCCCGGTTGCTGGTCTTTCTCCCTTTGCCAAAACACGCTTATTTTCTTCTCCGAAACGAATTCTTGAAACAATCTCATCTTTAATGAGTGAAGTACTACCTTCATCTTCAATAATTACCTTATCACTCATTTTTCTGATAATTACTTCAAAGTGTTTATCATGAATGGCAATTCCTTGAGACTCATAAACGTTTTGAATTTCATCTAATAAATAAATTTGGGCGGCCCGCAAACCTCTAATTGCCAAAATGTCATCAACGTCAAGATAACCTTCGGATAAAGGTGAACCGACACTAATTAAATCACCATCTTTGATTTTAAGCTTTTGGGCTTTTGGAATCGTAAATTTTTGTTCTTTGATAGTTGATTCTTTGTTATCTGAAGTGATGGTAATGTCATAAATCTCTTTTTCGGTATCTTCCATAATTGAGACTTTGCCGGCGATCTCAGCGATCGGTGAAACGATTTTCGGGGTTCTGGTTTCAAACAATTCCTCAACCCGGGGAAGACCTTGAGTAACATCAGAAATAACAATTCCTCCGAAATGTCTGACTCTCATGGTTAACTGTGTACCCGGTTCGCCGATTGATTGGGCGGCGGTGACTCCAACGGGAACCCCGATTTCTACCGGTCTATTGGTCGAAAGATCGGTTCCATAACATTTTCGACAGACTCCATAAGTAGAATTACAGTAAAGAGGAGAGCGAACGATGATTTTATTAATCTTATTTTTTTCAATGAGAATAACTTTTTCATTATCAATTAATTCATTTGCATTAATAATAATTTTTTTATCTTCACCGGCAATATTGTTAAGAGAATAGCGATTTTTTATTCTTTCTTTAAATTTATCTCCTCGAGATGAGTTGATTGAAATGGTTAATCCTTCTTTTGTTTGACAGTCTTCTTCGCGGACGATCATATCGTGGGAAGTGTCGACCAATCTTCGGGTTAGATATCCGGCATCAGCAGTTTTCAGGGCTGAGTCGGTCAGACCTTTGCGGGCGCCGCGGGCAGAAATAACGTATTCGAATATTGAAAGTCCCTGACGGTAGTTGGACTTGGTAGGAACTTCGATGATTTTTCCCAACGGATCAACAACGAGCCCTTTAATAGCCGCCAATTGTTTTAGCTGTTCTTTTGAAGCTCTTGCACCACCGGACTTGATAATTATTTTTACCGGATTTTCTTCATCCAATGCATTCCAAGTTTTATCAGCTAATTTTTCCGTAACGTCAATCCAAAGTTTATTTGAATAACGTTTCTTCTCTTCAGAAGTAAGCAATCCCTGCTCAAAATTTTTAGTAATTTTTTTAATTTCATTTTCCGTTTCCTCGATGATTTTTTTCTTTTCCGGAATTATTTGACAGTCAAAAATAGAAAGAGACAGACCTCCTGCAATGGTTGAAGCCCAGAAACCAATATCTTTAATCTTATCAATTAATTCACCGACTTTTTCATTTTCGAATAGTTTCATGGCCGTCACAACAATATTTTTCAAATCAGCCGCTTTTACCTCTTCATTAATAAATTGAAGTTCCGGTGGCAAAGCCTGATTAAAAATTATCCGTCCAACCGTTGTTTTAATAATCTTGTTGTTAATTTTTACATTTATCGGTTGGCGGAGCATTATTTTATTAACCGCATGAAATCTCATCGCTTCGTTTACGGTTGAATAAAATTTCAGATCCTCATCTTTTTCTATGTCCAAATGGCTGTCAATCGTGGTTAGGTAGTAGCAACCAAGAGCCATTTCTTTATTTGGAAGGACGACCGGCGAACCATCAGACGGTTTTAATAGATTGTGATAAGGGAACATCCGGGACTTAACTTCCTCTATAGCCTTACTTGACAGGGGTAAAAACACACCCATAGCATCGCCATCGAAATCAGCATTATATCCGGAACAGACGGCCGGGTGAAGTTTGATGGCGTAATCGTCGGTTAATACCGGATAAAATCCTAAAATAGAGAGCTTGTGTAAAGTTGGAGCACGGTTAAGAAGAACGGGATGATTTTTAGTAATTTCTTCTAAAATATCATAAACAATAGATTCTTTTTTTTCCAAAAATATCTTAGCACTCTTTATATTTGGAGCCAAACCACGGATAATAACCTCATGAAGAAGATAGGGTTTGAAAAGTTCCAAAGCCATTTCGCGAGGTAAACCGCATTGATTAAGTTTTAACTCCGGGCCAACAATAATGGTAGAGCGGCCTGAATAATCAACTCTTTTTCCCAGCAAGTTTTGGCGGAAACGACCCTGTTTACCTCTTAAGATATCTGATAAAGACTTTTGTATTTTAGTGGCGGCTCCGGTAGTCCGGCTTTTACCACGGGATTTTTGCAGATCAATTAAAGAATCAACCGCCTCCTGAAGCATGCGCTTTTCGTTTCTTAATATTATTTCCGGAGCTCCCAGATCAATAAGTTGTTTAAGACGATTATTGCGGTTAATAACACGGCGATAAAAATCATTAAGATCGGAGGTGGCAAACTTTCCTCCCGGTAGTTGGACGACCGGCCGGAGATCAGGCGGTATGACGGGTAAAACAGTCAAAACAATCCACTTTGGATCAATTTTAGCTTTAATAAAAGCTTCAAGAACGCGGGCTTTTTTAAGGAGTTTATTGCGTTTTTCTCCTTTGGCATCATTTAGAAATTCTAAAGCTTGGGAATATTGTTTTTGCAAATCAAAGTTAGAAAGAATTTCGTATAAAACTTCCGAACCCATACCAACATGTAAAAATTCACTAACGCCGTTTTCTTTGAAAAATAGATAATCATCTTCTTCAATGACATCAAAAGGCCTGATTGATCGGGCGATTTTTAAAACCCTTTCAAAATAAGCAGATTTTTTAGTTTTAGTATCAGTTAGTTCATTTGACAACAGTTTTAATTGCTCTCTTTTTTTAAATTCAACTTCTTGTTTGGCTATTTCCCATTGTTCACGATTGGTGATTTTTTTCTCCAACTGTTGATATTGTCTTTCAAAATTTTTATTAACTTCTTCCTCTTTCAGAACGAAGTCCTCATCAATTTTTTTTAATTCTTCTTTTTGAAGTTGATCAATAGTTTTTAAGGTATTTTTCTGATCTTCTTTATCAACCTCTTTAACTAAATAAAGAGCGTAATAAATAATTCTTTCCAGAGCTTGTGGAGGAACATCAAGAATGGTACTAAGAATGGAAGAAGTCCCTTTGAAATACCAGATATGAGCAATTGGAGAAGCCAACTTAATATGACCCATCCGTTCGCGACGGACTGCCGAAGTGGTGATTTCTACACCGCAGCGGTCGCAAACGATACCTTTATAACGCATTCTTTTGTATTTACCACAATAACATTCATAGTCTTTAGTCGGTCCAAAAATTCTTTCATCAAAAAGACCGTCTTTTTCGGCTCTAAAAGTTCGGTAATTAATTGTTTCCGGCTTAATAACTTCACCGTGCGACCATTTAATGATCGTTTCGGGCGAGGCAAAAGTAATCCTTAGTCCAGAAAAATCAACCGTATTTATATCTTCCATAATTATTTGGCGTAATCAATCGATAATCCTAAAGCGTTAAGTTCTTTGACTAAGACATGGAATGATTCAGGAACCGACGATTGGGGAATATCAACTCCTTTAATGATCGATTCAAAAGCTTTAGTCCGTCCGCGGACATCATCACTTTTAATGGTCAATAGCTCTTGAAGAGTATATGGAACTCGATGTGATTCCAAAGCCCAGACTTCCATTTCACCAAATCTCTGTCCACCCAATTGTGATTTGCCGCCCAACGGCTGTTGAGTAACTAGTGAATAAGGTCCAACCGAGCGGGCATGGAACTTATCCTCAACCATGTGAATTAATTTTATGATATAGCTGGTTCCAACTAAAGCCTTTCTTTCATAAGCCAGGCCGGTCTGTCCGTCGAATAAGGTGACCTTGTTATCAATTGGCAGTCCGGATTTTTTTAATTCATTAATAATAAAATCTTCCTTGATTTTTTCAAAAACAGGAATAGAGATATTAGTATTAGTATGTTTGGCTATTACTCCCAATAAGTTTTCAAATAATTGACCCAAATTCATACGGGAAAGAATTGAAAGAGGGGATAAAATAACGTCAACCGGTGTTCCGTCTTCAAGATAAGGCATATCCCATGTGGGAAGAATTTTTGAAATCACTCCCTTGTTACCATGACGTCCGGCCAATTTGTCTCCAACGGATATTTTTCTTAGTTGAGCAGTGTTAACAATAATTCTTTCCAAAACACTTGGCTCAAGTTCATTAGGATCTTTTTTCCCATTGATAGTTTCAATATTAACCACATAACCTTTTTTTCCATAAGGCATTCGGAGCGAAGTATCTTTGATGTCTTTGGCTTTTTCACCAAAGATTGCCCGGAGTAATCTTTCTTCAGCTGTTAATTCTTTTTCTCCTTTAGGGGCGACTTTACCAACTAAAATATTTCCGCCTTCAACTTCGGTGCCAATATTTATCAATCCTTCTTTATCAAGATTTTGAAGAATTTCTTCTCGGACATTGGGAATGTCACGCGTCAACTCTTCCGGTCCGAGCTTGGTATCAATCACATCGGCAATAAATTCTTCCATTGTGATTGAGCTAAGGACATCTTCTTTGATCAATCGGTCGGAAATAACAAAACCATCCTCGTAGCCCAGGCCATTTAAGGAAGAATAAGCAACTAACAAATTTTTTCCCAAAGCTAGATGACCTTGATCAGTAGACGGTCCGTCAATTATCACTTCACCTTTTTTTACTTTTTGATTGGGGCTGACTTTTGGTTTTTGATCAAAGGAAACATCCTTATTAGTGCGGATAAATCTTTCCAACTGATATTGATAAGTTTTTCCACTTTTTCCTTTAAAAATTATTTTTTGTCCATCAACATATTTAACAACTCCGTCTTCCGCCGCCTTAATTGTTCGGCCTAAAGCAATACTGACTTTTTCTTCAAGTCCGGTGCCAACAATCGGTGCTTCAGGATTAATTAAAGGTACGGCTTGACACTGCATGTGAGAACCCATTAGAGCCCTTGAGGCATCATCATTTTGGAGAAAAGGAATGAGTGAGGCCGATGCGCCTAAAACCTGTCGGGGAGAAACGTCAATTAAGTCAATTTTTTCGATAGAAATTTCAACCAAGTTGCCGTGATATCGGGCAGTAATCATTTGGTCAGTAAAGTAGCCTTTTTCGTCGACGTTAATATCGTTGGAGGTAATATAATAATTTTCTTCATCATCGGCCTGAAGATAAATGGTTTCACTGGAAGCCTTTATTTTTAATTTACCGTTTACTTTTTCTTTAATTAGTTTTTTATATGGAGCTTCTAAAAATCCGTATTTATTAACTTTGGCAAAAAGGGCCATATATGTAACTACACCAATATTTGGTCCTTCCGGACTGCGGATTGGACAGATTCTTCCATACTGGGATGAAGAGATATCGCGGATTGAAAAGGAAGCTCTTTCTTTTTCAATGCCGCCCGGTCCGCCAA
>CAYNFC010000015.1:0-18425 GCA_964396395.1 uncultured Gammaproteobacteria bacterium
ACGTAAACCAATTCAATCATTATTAGTTTCGTCATCGAAATTGTGAACATGTACAGGGATGACAAAAAATTCTAGATTTTAAATTTAATTCTGAATTATGAATTCTGAATTCTAAATTTATTGTATATAATCAAATTATGTTCTCATTTCTCAAACCAACCCTAAATTTTCTTAAAAAAGTTTTCCTCGTCTTTATCGTTTTTTCTGCAGTCATCGTCCTTTTTCTTCATTTTATTGCTGGAGATAAAAAATCATTACAAATGCAGACTGTCGACCCAATCAAAAAAAATCGGGCCGAGATCTACAAAGTCATCAATGACAAAGAACTTAATAAAACCAAAGAGGGTAAATTGACAATCGCTCTTTATAAAATGTCCATGTGCTCTATGATCGGTGAAGCCTGTACTGATAATCCAGCTGACGCTGATAAAAACTATGGCAAAAGCGTTTTTGGATTTATGAGCAATTTGATAATAATTCCCTATGCTAATCCCCCCGCCTCAGGCGTTATGTGGGCTTATGAAGGATTACAAAATGCCGGTTTTGTTCCAAAGACTCTTGCGGCTGAAGGCATCGGCTTTGCCGCTATTAAACCTTTTTCCAATCTCTGGAAGATCTTCCGCGATCTTTCCTACATGCTTCTCGTCATCGTTTTGATCGCCATTGGTTTTATGATTATGTTCCGCGCCAAAATCAATCCCCAAACAGTAATTTCCGTCGAAAACGCCCTGCCAAAAATCGTTATTGCTTTAATATTAATTACTTTTTCTTTTGCCATTGCTGGGTTTTTGATTGATCTCATGTATATGTCAATAGTATTATTAGTTGCCCTATTAGGGAGTAATGGTAATAATTATAATGTCACTCAATTTCAAAATAACTACATAGGAGCAGGTACTACTCAATTATTTAAAGATGTTTCTGCTGGCCAACCCTGGTTTACTCAATTAGGCATTCTTCCGGTTCTTTCTGATTCTATATTAGGGATACTTCCCCCAATTATTTCGGTTGGAATAAAAACAATAGTAGGTTTAGTTTTTACAGTTTGGATTGGTAATTTAGTTCATATTAGTTTAGTTAGACCCTTTACTACAGCTTTTACCGGTGTTGGATTAGCAACAGTTAATCTTGGTAATATATGGGAAGCAATCACTGGCACAGGAGGAGCTTTATTGGCTTACTTTATATTATTTTTATTTGGTTTTACGGCTATATTTACTTTGATTCTAAATATTTTATTAGTTGGGACTCTTCTTTTTCTTGTTTTTAGAATTTTTGCTTTGCTTTTTGTTTCTTACTTAAAATTATTATTACTTGTGATAGTTGGTCCGTTTTTACTTATTTTTGAAGCTATTCCAGGAAAAAATGTTTTTGCCTGGTGGTTAAAAAGTATCCTTGGAAACTTACTCGCTTTTCCAGTTACTATTGCAGTATTTCTTATCGGTTATATTATAGTTAATAGCTCTGTGGATCAAGGATATGCTAATCTAAGATTACCTTACTTAAATGGAATCGATCCTAGTTCTTTTAAGATATTAATCGGTCTTGGTCTTATTATTCTTATACCTGATTTAGTTAAGGTAATAAGAGAAGCTCTTGGTATAAAAGATCTGCCAATTAATATAGGGATAGGTACATTCTTTGGTGGAGCTGCAGCTGTTGGAGGTGCTGCTATGGGTGGAGTCGGACAGTTTGGTAGCATAAGTTTGGCTCTTGGCGCATTTAGTACGGGTGGAGCTTTTGGAAAAACAAAGATAGGTCAACAAGTTCAAAAACTGCTAGGCCAATTTGGCACTGAACCGGGACCACCTATTGATCCGAAAGCAAAAGGCTAATTTAATATTACCCAAATCCAGGTATCTTTAGAATATTTACCCCAATTAATTTCAAAATAAACACCGAAAATATTATGAGCATTAATCCCATTATGCAACTTGTAATCATTTCTTGAGCTTTCTTCAGTTTTTCCGGATTGCCTTGTGATGACTGCATCATAAAAGCCGCATAGATTATACATAGCAAAGAAAATCCGCCGGCCAATCCAATACCGAAACCAAAAACAGTTTTTCCTATAAATTGATCAAGGCTTCCTTGCATACATCCTAAACCTGTCCAAACCCCACCTCCACCTATACAAGTCGTACAACCTGTTTGGTCGCCCTTACTTGTCTGTTTATCACAAAATTTACTTAAAACTTGTAATGGTCCCGGAGTAGGAGTTAGACCATCCAAAACGCATCGACAATTTACACTTGAAGCATCTTTTTCTGACTGCACACCTATCTGACAAGGAACTAATATTTTTGTTTGAAATTCTTCTAACGGATTAGTAAAAGTTTTAAAAAAATTCATTCCTGGTCCTAATAATAAATCTCTCAACACTCTCCACGGAGAACCAAAATCAGGTGGATCTAAAAAATTAATTTTTACAGGAGCACAGCATTTATTGGTTTTTATATCTCCTGCAATGCCGCAGTTAACGCCAGGAACCAAAAAAGATGACTCTTGAGCGTTAATATTTGGAGAAAAAACCAAAAACGAGCTTAGTAAAATGAATAAAACCAAAAATATTTTCTTCATATTTCGACTTCCCTTCAATTAACTCAGGGTAAAACGCTCAATATAAATAATTTTATGATACTATATTTCTCTCTATTCCCATCATATCAGATTTCTTTATCTCATGTCTATATCTATATATACAGGGTCGGACCCTCCGGGAGGGTCCGACCCTACCGAACTCATCACAAGGCTCCGATATGATTCTATGCTCTCAAAGCTCGACAAAACTATCTCTCTACTCAGCCACTTCACCTGATGATTTCTAGTATACGCTGGATAACTACTCCACGAATAAGCTTCTAAACTCTGATCTCTTTCGAGCAATTCAATTGGATTTAGATGAATATATTTACTCAGATCAACTAAGCGTTCTTGTCCTAAAATTAGTACAGCTTTATATCTTCCTTGAAATAATGGCCCAACCCGTTTATATTTTTTATTAAAATACATCGTATATTTTGTTATCAAGCATCGCATAAAATTTTCGATATCTTTGATTCCAGTTTGTTGTAACTCTATGTGAAAATGATTAGGCATAAGTACATAGCAAATGAGTTTAATTTTATTATAAAAATTACTTAATTCATTCAATCGATATATTTTTGAACTTTTTTCTTCATAGTCTATATTTATATTTTCGTTTGTACTTTTGATTATTTCTTCCACAGGAGAGAGGTATAGTTTTAAATAAGATAAGAAGACTCGATAATCCTGTTCGTCTAAAAATATATTTCTTTTCTCAACGCCACGATTATAGACGTGATAAAAACCATTCGCTATATAAGTTTTTACAGAGTTTTTTGCCGGCATATTTAGGGTCGGACCCTCCCGGAGGGTCCGACCCTATTTAATAACACCTACAAAACCTTGTCAACCGCTTATAACCTACAAAAGCGAAGGTTTAGATTGTTAAGACAACAAAATTTTGTCGATAGGTATATCTAGTAGACGATCGTAGTCAAGATACCAAATTTATTGCTTCTTTTTTCCACCTGCCTCGTCCATCGCATCCTTGATGTATTTCCATAATAAGAAAACGAGGGCCAGTGGTAAGAACTGATTTACCATATCAAATGTAATTGCCTTCAAATCTGCTCCATGTTCTTTCCGGAGTTTTAAAGCATTAAATTCATAATCAACGTGTCTTTTTTTTCCGAATTTAATCGGCTTTTTAAGCCCCGGTATTTTTATCCACCTGTCTTCTAACTGGCCTCCAGATTTACCGGCAGCATATGGCGCTAAATCATAAGGTTTATTTTTTAGTAGTCCGTATGATTCAAGAGTGACGGCAAATCGGTCAATATCGCGTGAGTCCCATTCCCAGACTGCCGTTGACCTGCCCGCATATTCAGCCGCCACTGAATTTCTTTTTCCCAATCTCAATAATCCAAATAACGGCTTTGCCATTCCGTCTTTTTTGAAATAATTGATGATCGTTCCGGCCATTTTATACATATGCTGATAAGTGTCAGTGACTCCATTAATATCAGTAATGGCTTTTTGGGCTTTTCTCATATATTCAATAATCGGTGAAAAATCATGTTTGCCATTGATGGCTATCTCATTTAAGACCATTGGCATGTTAAGAATCCAAGGAGTGACTGTCTGCTCAATCGACGCCACATCTTTAATTGCGCGAGCGATCATCCTTGGCCCGGTTCCTCGGAAGTTCATTAAAGAAATATCTGTATCTTCCATTCCAAAGGTAAAAGTATAATTTTTAATTCTTTTATACGCTTCGTCGTCCAAAAAATCTTTTTCCTTAAAACTTTCTTTAATTTTTTTGAAAACTTCAACTGCATCATTGATCTCTTTTTCCGATTTAAACATTTTATTTTCTTTATTTTTCGAAAGCAGTTCTCTGATTCTATTTTCATCCAATTGATAATGAAGATCATCTATCTTATCAAATTTATCCAAAGTCCATTTTTCGTCAAGATTGACATTGTTTCTTATTTTTTCGCTTATCTGCCGGCGGAAAAGCATCTCTGCCATCGTTAAATCTTTCATCGATTTGTCAAAACGTGCCCGTCCCTCTTTCTCTTTCCCTTTCTCCATCCAAGGATCGTTATCTCTATCTCTAAATTCTCTCCAAATTTTCTCCCAGTGACTGATACCGTCATCATGAAGTCTGTTTTTATCCATTCTCAAAAATATTGTTGGAAATCTGGCCGCTGTATAACGAGCTAAAGTATTTTCCATAAACAATTGTGAAGTTTCAAAAGCTACTTGCTCTTCCCATGAGCCGCCAAGATGGCCAAGAGAAGGTGAGCCTTTCTTTTCTAATTGTTCTATGGCTCGTTCTTCTCCTTTTATCAGTAATTTTGACCAATAATTGTCAAGTTCTGATTCCTGAAAATTTTTTGGGTCTTTTGAGAAATATTTTTCAAAAATATACTTAAAAAGTTCTTTCCTTTCTTCTACTTGTTTTGGAGCAGTGCTTTCAGTCGCCTTAAGAAGATCGTCTCCTGCTTGGCGATTCGTATAAAAGTTATAAATTGCTTCGTAACCAATTGCTTCCATCGCTCTAAACGTCTTTGGGGCATTGATTGTCCCATCATCATCATAGATAAAATGTCCGTCTAAGCTGTATTTCATTCGCCAACCTCTTCTTTTTGCCGGACCGCCGACGTTACCGATGTCCATCATCGCATCGGCAAATGTTTCTTCGGGCAGTGCATCTTTACCTTTTCCCCGGCCTTGACCAACTATAAGTGAATCCATGTATTTGGCGGCATTCTTCATAGCTTTGTGATGATCCCAAGCTCCACGCTCACCATTAACCGGCATAAAATACATAAGGTTCATATTATGTTCTCCCTGCCATCTCAAAATTGTGTGCATCGGATTAAAGACATTTAGGGATCCGGCATCGTTTGTTGAATAAGAAGCAATCATTCCTTTTCCTTCCGAATCGATCGGATCAGCATAAGCTGATTTCTCCGATTCCGTCAAAAATATTCCCCTGCTTATCCCTACACCGGAGTTGACAACATTTCTCAATCTTTCATCAGTCAAGTCCGGATAAAAAGCTTTCAACTGGTTAAAAACCTCCAGTTCAATCTTGCTGTTGACTCTTTCCAACTTATTACTAAGTTGATCCGGACGATGACGGTGATCCATCTGGGCAAAATCTTCCTGGAGCATTTTTTCATAAAGCTGATAGGCCTCCATGATATGTTGCCCATCGGGTAAAAGCAGAATTTCATCAATTTCCGCTCCTTTCATGTGTTCGGCAAAGTCTCCCAACTGTCCATAAAATCCTTTTTCTCCCGGAGGATGGCCATAAATAGCCCGGGAATTATGAAAGTATTCCGCTTTACTAATCGTATGATCAATTGTTAAATAAAGATGTCTGATAAAATCTGTTACTCCGATTTTTTCTCCATGCGGTAATGGATGAACTCTCGGATATATTTTTTTATCTTGTCCATCTTCCTTACTACCGCGTTCTTCGATATACGAAGCTGGAACATCTTGTTCATATAGTTTGAGCTTTTTCATTCTCTTCGCCAGAGGGCTATCTCCCTTTTCTATCTGATCGACCTTTGTCATTAAAGAATTAATGGCTGCTTGAATTCTCTTTTGAATCATGGCCGGCCCCTGGAAAATATCTTCCTGCATGATCTGCTCATAAAATTTATTGGGTGATTTTTGCTGAAGCTCTAAGAATAGTTGATTTATAACATCTGAAATATTCCACTCCATTCTTTTTGATACTGCTTCGCCCCATTGCTTTTCAATTAATGTTTCCAGGTTTTCCCCCGGCTCAAATTCTTTATGATCTTTTTCATAGTAATTTTTTATATTATCTTTTATTTTCTGTTTTTCTGTTTGGACCTGATCTGGTGTCCAAAAAATTTTTCCATCTCCTTTTGGATCTCCATCACTCAAACGCTCCATGTAGTTAACAAATTTTTCCGGATCGTAGAAAGTTGCGATCAAATCTTTTTGAGTATCGGTAAATCTGGTTTCGTAATATCCTCCATCTGGACCAAATCGTCTATCTCTACTTTGACCCATTTCTTCCATTAACTGCTGTTGTTGTTCTGGTGTCAAAGTTTTTTGTGATTCTTGTTGCTCAGGTTGAAAAATTTTTAACATGTCTTCCGGGGTTAATCCAAAATCGGTTGCCCTACTTCCTACTGCAAACTTTATTTTTCTAGCCGCTCCCGGATTTTCACTGGCTAAATTATCAAACCTTTTCATGAAATCACTTTTTGTTTCTCCTGGTTTTGATATGATTATGTCCTTAGCTTTTTCTCCCAAAAGGTAATCCCCTAAAGCATCTTGAATTGCCACTGCTTCTGAATCCGTTGGGGGAACCTTGGATAATTCTCTCAGAATTCTTCGAGCTTTATCATTTTTAACTACTTCTACGTCGTTATCCGCCAATGTTGATATTTTTATTAAAGACTGTCTTAAATTTTGTTGTTCTTTTTGAACATCTTTTTTTTGTTGTTCAGTTACTTCGCTTAATTTTGCAGTTTCTTTTAAACTTTCTAAATTTTTTTGTGCCTGCCGATATTCATTTAAAATACTAGAGGCAACTTCAGTCTTTTGTTGAGCTTTTTCTTGAGGAGTAGCTTCTGATGCATCAATCGCCTGTAATTTACTCATTATTTCCTGTACTGCCTGTTGTGCTAATTGTTCCATCTTTAATTGATTTGATTCTTTATTTTGTTGCTCAGGAGTATCCATACTAAAAATGTAGCAAATTTAGAGAAGCTAAACAACTGACAAAATACGAATCTGCGAATTTATGCAAATGATACGAATTATGTGAATAAAAACTTATTCGTTTACTGAAGAATTTAAAATTCTTTTTGGATAAATATAGGAAGATCTAAAATTAACTATTATTCCTAGTTTCTTATTGAATACTGCCAAATATCTTTTTACTTGATAATAATCGTCTTTTAAAATAATCTTTTTTGACTTTAATTCCAAGATAATTTTATTATCAATCAAAAAGTCTACTTTATTTCTTCCAATCTTTTCGCCTTCAAATATTGGAGGTAGTATTTTTTCACGTTCATATCTTAGTTTGGATTCTATCAAAAGGTTTTCAACAAAATCTGAGTATTGACCTTCACTACAATTTTTTCCCAATGTATTATGTGTTTTAAACAGAATCCCATTAATCTTATACGAAAGTTCTGGGTAAATAATCTTCCCCATAACCCAATATTAGCATAATTCGCTATATTCGCATTTCTTTATTCGCGGTATTCGTATTATATTTATTTCTTCACTTCAATCACCAACTGTCTTTCTCTGCCTTCACCAACCGACGAAGTGGTCAGGTTCGGATAATTAGCGGTAACAAATTCGTGTATCAACTTTCGCTCGAAAGATGAAAGGGATCTTATATATCCGGCCGTTCCGGTTGATTTGGTTTGATCGGCATATTCGCGGGCCATTGTTTCCAATCTTTCTTTCTGCTTTTCCCGGAAGTCATTGACGTTAACCAAAATTTCAACTCTTTCGCTGAATTTTTTATAAAGAATCACTTCCAATATTTTCTGAATAGCCCGGATTGTTTCTCCATGGCGGCCGATTACAGTTGACACTTCCTCATCGGTTTTAATAATTACCTGGAAAATTCCTCCATCGTCCGTCACTTCCACCTCAAATTTGGTAATCATCTTATTCAACAGTTCTTCCGTCTCGGTTTTGATTGTATTTACTTTATCCATTTTTTAAATTTAAAATTTATAATTTTCTAACTTCTACTTTCAACCTTCTATAACTATCTTCTATTTTCCATCAACTAATTTCTGTTTTTTGTTATTTACCTGTCTGTACTGCATTATACCCATAATCGAGAATACATTCCAATATAAAGATAGTCCAACCGGTAAAGTATATGCAAACCAACCAATCATAATCGGAAACATATATTTCATTTGCGTGTTCATCGCTTTTTGAAAATCCCCTTGACCTTCGGCTTTTTTATCTTTATCTTTGCCATCCTGTCCTAACCCCTGGGGTTGAGACACGGTTGGCGGCATTGACACTTGAGCTTGAAAATATTGTAAAAGTCCGGTAATTAATGGAATTAATAAATATATCCATGTGCCGGCTTGTTTTGGCGTTTTAACCAAATCCAGTCCAAAAAACCATGAATTAACCGAATCTATTTTTAAAAAGGAAAAATACAAGACTTTATTTATTGTTGTAATCGTTTTTTCCGCCTGACCGTTCAATAAAAATAGATTCAAAGTGTTATACAAAGCAATGAAAACCGGCAGTTGAATGATCATGACCAAACAACCGGAGGTCGGATTAATTCCATGTTGTTGATAAAGTTTTAACTGTTCGGCTTGTAACTGTTTTTTGTCGTTTTTATGTTTAGTTGAAAGATTATCCAAATGAGGTTTCAGTTCTTGCATTTTCTTGGCCGTCTCAATCTGTTTTTTGAAAAAAGGCTGAAAAAGTAATCGAATAGCCACTGTTAAAGCAATAATCGCAAATCCAAAAGCACCGGGAAGTTTTATTAATAAAAACAGCTTATAAAAAACGACTAATAGATTAAGGATTGGGATGACAAAGACGGTATTGAAAAAGTTAGGATTTAACATAATTATACTGTGAGCTTAGTTCGCCCCTTCCCTCTTCTCCTCTTTAAAACATTTCTTCCATTGTGGCTAAGCATTCTTTTCAAAAATCCGTGAACTTTATTTCTTTTTGCCTTTTTCGGCTGCCAGGTACGCTTCATAAAAATTTAGAAATTATAATTTAGAATTCAGAATTGATTCATTCTCGCCTTTAAACACCTTCCAAACCGCCTCTGTAACAAACGGGATAAACGGATGAAGCATCTTTAGGTTCTCTAAATATACTTGCTTCAATTCTCCAAGAGCTTCCATATTACCATTAATTACTTCATCTTTCAATTGTTCTATATAATAATCGGCAAACCGATGCCAAATAAACTCATAGACCAGTCCCAAAGCTTTCGAAAACTGATATGAATCCATATATTTTAGATATTGTTTTTTCTCTTTTTTATATTCTTTTTCCAAATCTTTTAAAACTCTCGCACCATTAATTTTTGGAGCAATAAATTGCTCCACTACTTTCTGGTTCATTTCTATGAACCGACCCATATTCCAAATCTTATTAATAAAATTCCTCATACCGATGACTTTTTCCTCAGCTAAAGGCGCATTACCGCTTGAACCAATTCCAAAAATTAAAGAAGTACGAAACGCATCAGCTCCATATTTATTTACCAAGTCAATAGGATTAATGACGTTTCCTTTACTTTTGCTCATTTTTTGGCCTTTAGAATCAACCACTTTTGACCAAAGGTAAACAACTCTAAAAGGAATTTGCTTTCTTCGGTAAAGAGAAAACATGATCATTCGGGAAACCCAGAAGGGTAGTATATCAGACAAAGTTCCCATCACATCGGTTGGAAACCTGGATTTATATTCATCATTTTTTAATGTCATTAAAGGCCATTGGCCTGACGAAAACCAAGTATCGAAAGTGTCAGTTTCTTGAATCCAGTCTTGTCCGTCCCGTGGTTCGCTAACTGATACAATGTATTTTATTTTGTCTTGTTTATATAGTGGTACGGTAATTTGTTGCAATCCTTGTTTAATTTCAGGCAAACTATATCCTTCGTCAAAACACTGTCTGATTGTTCCCTTTTTAAATTCTCCTTTTCTGTCAATAAAACTTAACCATATTTTTCTTTCATTACCATTAATAATGTACCAAACCGGAATCCTGATTCCCCAGACAATCTGCCGGCTGATCGGCCAATCATGCATGACGGATAACCACTGCAATATTTGTTTTTTATATCTTTTTGGGTAGAACTTTATTTTTTCATCTTCAATAACCTTTATGACCGGTTTTTTAAGATTTTTTACCCTAATAAACCAGTTGGGAATTATCGTTGGTTCAAGATCCCGGCCGCATTTATAACAAACTGTCACTGCATGAAGGTAATTATTATCAATCTTTTCAATCAAACCTTTATTTTGTAGATCTGTTACTATCTTTTCCCGTGCTTGTTTTACTTTTAATCCGGCATAAGGTCCTGTCAGTTCATTAAGCCTTCCATCAATATTAATTACTTTTTTTATTTCTAGTCCGTGCCTTTTTCCTGCTTCAAAATCCGCTGGATCATGGGCCGGAGTTATTTTTACAACGCCTGTTCCAAACTTCATATCAACCATTTCGTCTTCGATTACTTTTATCTTAAACTTACCCAATAATCCCTCAACTTTAACTTCTTTTCCCACCCACTTTTTATAACGCTTATCTTTAGGATGAACTGCAATGGCCGTATCTCCAAACTTTGTTTCCGGACGAACCGTTGCCAGTACAAACGGACCGTATTTAAGATAATAAAGAGGGTCTTTACGTTCAACGTGTACTGTTTCAAGCTCTGACAATGAAGTTCCACAGTGAGTACAATAATTGACAATATATTCGTCTTTATAAATGTATCCTTCTTTTTCCATTTTGATAAAAGTATCAAGAACGGTTTCCAAAACGTGCTTATCAAGAGTAAAAATACTTCTTTTCCAGTCGGCTAGAAACCCTAGTTTTTTAAATTGTGTATAGATCAAACCTGAATTGTCCCGAACAAACTGATAGATATTTTCATATAAGGCCTGTCTGCTAAAATCAAATCTTGATTTATCCTGCTTAGCTAAATATTTTTCATAGACAAATTGGGTTTCAAAACCGGCATGATCGGTCCCGGGTATCCAAAGACTAGAAAAACCCATTAACCTTTTGTAACGGATTAAAATGTCTTCAATTGTGTACATTCCATGTCCGGCATGGAGCGACGCATTGGCATTTGGAGGAGGCATAAGAATCGTGAATGGCTTCTCATCAAAAGAAGGTTTCAACAGTCCCTTTTCCTCCCAATCTCGATAAATTTTTTCCTCAACTAACTGTGGCTGGTATTTGGAATCCATAATAATGTTCATTATTATATAATAATTTCTTATGAACTGGATTTTAATTACATTCCAATGGTATTTAACTTTATTTGTAATTGGATTGATATTTACTCCACTTACCAAAAAAATATTCAAAAGTTTTACTTTTGATTTTGGTTATCCATTCGCTAAAACTTTAGGAATAATCCTCTTAAGTTATTTCGTTTTTGTTCTTGGAATAGTAAAAGTTCTTCCTTTTAGCCGTCTTAGTCTAATATTTGCTCTGTGTTTATTTGCAATTATTAATTGGATTATTTATAAAAAAAATCGGATTAAATCCCCATCCCCTAACCCCTATCCCCTAACCGCAATTGTTATAGAAGAAGCACTCTTCCTTTTCTGTCTTTTCTTCTGGACTTTTATCCGCAGTCAGGAACCGTCAATCAGATCGTTGGAAAAATTTATGGACTTCGGATTCATTAACTCAATACTCCGCACCCAGTTTTTTCCGCCTAAAGATATCTGGTATACAAACCTGCCTATTAATTACTATTATTTTGGTCATTTAACCGGCGCTTTGCTAATAAAACTCAGTAACATAAAAGCTTCAATTGGCTATAATCTGATTCTTGCGACCATTTTTGCTCAAGGCGTGACTCAGGTATTTTCGCTCATCATAAATATTATTAAACGGTATGATCAAAAATTGAGCCAGTTTAAAGCTATAATTTATGGTTTAATTGGTGCTTATTTGGTTAATCTCGGCGGCAATCTTCATACGATTTATCTTTTTACCAAAGGCTATCCCAATGAAACCCCTATTCCTTTCTGGAAAATATTATCAAGCTTTAATCCGACTGCTTATTGGTATCCAAACGCCACCAGATTTATTCCTTTTACCATCCATGAGTTTCCTTCATATTCTTATGTGGTTGCTGATTTGCACGGGCATGTATTTGATATTCCGTTTGTACTGCTCACTATAGCTATTCTATTTATAATATTTACAAATAAAAAACTAATTTCATCCAATTCTATCCGATTCTATCTAATTTCATCTGTTTTTCTCGGCTTTATGACTGCCGTTCACTACATGACTAATGCTTTTGACGGCCCTATCTATTTATTACTTACTTTAATTATTTTTCTTGTTATGTTTGGATTTTCTTATAAATTATTTTTAAATTCATTTATTCTCATTTCTTCATTTATCATTTTTTCATTACCTTTTTCCTGGTTCTTTAAACCTTTTATCGGCGGTATAGGCGTTAATTGTGCACTTGAATTTCTGACAAAAATTGGCAAAATCGGGCCTTTCTTATTTGAAGCCGGCAACTGTCAGATTTCACCTCTTTGGATGCTCTTTGTCCTCTGGGGTTTTTTTTGGGTCTCGTTTGCGATATTTTTGATTATAAAAAGGTACAGACAAGGCACTGCTTTGTCTCTACAATTGAATAAATTTATTCTCATTCTTTTCTCATTTGGGACACTCCTGATAGTCATCCCTGAGTTTTTTTACATAAAAGACATCTATCCAGCTCATTTCCGCGCCAATACCATGTTCAAACTCGGATATCAGGCTTTTTCCATGATGGGAATTGCCGCGATTATTACATTCTTTCTGATTAAGTACAGACGAGGTAGTGCCTCGTTTCTACAAAAAAATAATAAACATCCAACAATTATCAATTACCTATTAACAATTATTTTTATCTTTTTCCTCTTCTTTCCCTCTATCTATCCATATTTTTCTATTCCTTCTTATTACGGTTCGCTAAACCGTCCAGTGCAATTAGATGGTCAGGTTTGGCTAAAAGATAATAATTTAGAAGATAATGAAATTATTGATTATTTAAACAAAAACGAAAAGGGACAATCGGTTATTTTGGAAGCCCAGGGTGATTCTTACACCGACTATGA
The DNA here is from genome assembly GCA_964396395.1 of uncultured Gammaproteobacteria bacterium. Taxonomy (GTDB): domain Bacteria; phylum Patescibacteriota; class Microgenomatia; order UBA1406; family GWC2-37-13; genus GWC2-37-13. Next base: position 13,395 of record CAYNFC010000015.1, read on the forward strand.
AAGAATCTCCGCTTTTACCGGACTACCGACTGTTGCCGGCTGGTGGGTCCATGAATGGCTTTGGCGGGGATCTTCTGATATTGTTGGAAAAAGAATTCCTGAAGTGGTCACTCTTTATGAATCAAAAAATATTTATGAAACCAAGTCGTTAATTGAAAAATATCAAATAAAATATGTGGTAATCTCACGGTTAGAACGGCAAAAATACCCAAATTTGTTCGAAGAAAAATGGTCTAAAATCGGCAAACTAATTTTCCGGTCTTCTAATGGCTTTGGAGCTTTGTACAAAGTAAACCCTGTTAAATTCTAAAATTTTAGACTATTTAACAGGGTAAATCAATAAACACAAAACCCCGATTAAGTTGGGGTTTATCCCGATGAAAATCGGGATTGACAAACCATTTTTTTTTTGCTAATGTAATACCGAGCATTACTATACGTCGTTCCCTCAAATACGAGCGGTAGTGATGCTCTTTTTTATCCCTATAAATGATATAAGGTTACCGGTATCCTTAAATTCTTTTTCGCTAATTTCTTGAATTGATCTGCAACGAATCCAATTAACTCATTTTTCTTTTGATATTTTGTTTTAATATTCTTCATAACTCTTAATATAAACAAAGGAAAACAGTTTGTCAAGACCTATAGAGAAAATCATATTGTCTATAGGACAACTTATAGTATTAATAATCCATATTAGATTAATACAACAATATAAAAAAAGTTATCCAGAATCGGTGGATAACTATGTTTATACCTCTTTATCTAAATTTAGTATAATAAATATATGAATTTTTCCGTTCTCACTTACAACACTCTTTTTAATAAAGCTTTTAGGCGACTTGATCTGATTATCAAACGATACTTTCCTGATATACTTTGTTTGCAAGAGGTTGATATTTCAGGAAGAAATCTGGAAATTGTTAAGCAATTTGGTTATGAATTAGCGGACTATTCAGGCACATTTATTCAATTCGGGAAAGGTTTTGGAGTCGTTACTTATTACAATCCCAAAAAATTTAAGTTAACAAAGACTCATTCCCTAAAAATCGGTTCTAATCTATCAGAATTGTTATTTACTATCCCCCAACTTATTCTTGGAATTAATAAACCAAAAACTGTTCTTCGTACCGATTTTATTAGCAAAATTGATAATAAAAAGGTTATTATTTGTAATTCTCATTTGATTGTTATTGCTTCAAATTCAGTTAGAGTCAAGCATATCAGTAAGGCCTTGAGCTCATTAGATATTAATACTAAAGTTCCTTTAATCATTGCCGGTGATTTCAACTATCTCCCTTATCAAAGAAAAAAATTAGACAATATAATGAAAAAGTATTATCTGACTGAAGCAACAAAAAATATACGTCAAACTGTGGATTTTTCTCCTCATGGGAAAAAGGAGAATTTTTCTTTTTTACAAGGCTTTTTTGTCAGAAGAATTAATCATTTTTTTGGAAATCAGATGAAAAACGACTATATTTATTATCGAGGAGTCAAACTTATCAAAACCGATCGAATCGAAGTTCGATTCTCCGACCATTATCCGATTATTTCCAGTTTTAAGATTTAATCTTCAAGCAGTTTCTTGAGGAGTCCCTTTATCTGATTAAGATAATGTTGAATAAATTCCTCTTTTTTTTGAACATTTTTTTCTTTTTCATACACCTGCCCACCCATTTGATAATCGTATATTTTATCCTTGATTTCACCTCTGAAAATACGCTGGGCCGTGGCTACAAGGTACTTATAAAAATATCTTATCTTACCTTCTTTTTTCATACGCCGCAGGGAAAAATATGTTTTTGCTTCTTTGATAAACTTTATCTCGATTCCCCATTGGGAAATCCTTTGTATTAACTCATGATCCTCGGCCATAAATAAATCTTCATTAAATTCTCCAACAATATTAAAAAAATTTCTTTCTATGATCATGTTTCCGCCTAAAGAAAATCTTTTGGGTAAATTCTGGGAAAATTCGACTAATATATTTAACAGGTCAAATAAAGATTTATATTGCTTGTACTTTCTATCGGGTAAAAAATGAGGAATAAAGATTAAGCCTTTCCTTTTTAAAATTATTTTTTTTATTTTTTTCAAAAAGGATTTATTAATTCGAGTGTCAGCATCAAGAAATACCAAATAATCTCCCGTTGATTTTGTAGCTCCGTAATTTCTTTGTGCGGCCACGTTTTTTAGTTTTGTCTGATAGAATTTTATTCTCAACCTTCTTTTAAATTCATTGGTTACTTTTTTTGTTTTATCTTTTGAATAGCCATCAGCAATAATCACCTCAAAGTCTTTTTCTGTCTGTTTTACCAAATCATTGAGAAGTTTTGGAAGAAATTTTTCTTCATTTAAAGTCGGAATTACAACCGAAAAGAATGGTTTCATACAGCTTATATTATAACATCTGGTAAAATGACAATTATGAAAGTTTCTGTTGTAATACCGGTTTACAATGAAGAAAAGTACATTAAAAACTGCCTTGATTCTCTCATGAAGCAGAAGGAAAAACCCGATGAAATTATTGTTGTTGACAATAACTGTACTGACAAAACTATTAAAATAGTTAAAAAATATACAGATATAAAAATACTTAAAGAAAAAATTCAAGGAATGACCTCGGCACGTAATGCTGGCTTTAATTTTGCTTTTGGTGATATTATTGCCCGTTGTGACGCTGATAGCATTCTTCCTACAAATTGGATAAAAGGTATAAAAAAAGCATTTTTTAAAAACAGTCAAGTCGTCGGTTTTACCAATTCAGTAATATTTTATGATCTGCCAATTGTCAATAAATCCAATCTTCCCTCAGATGTATTCCATTACACGTCAAAAATAATTTTGGGTTTTCCCGCTCTCATTGGTCCTTCCATGGCTATAACAAAAAAAATTTGGTTAAAAGTAAAAAAAGAAATTTGCGTAGACGATAAAGAAGTTCATGAAGATATTGATTTGACAATTCATATAAAAAAATATGGTGAGATTTTTTTTGAACCTGATGTGGTTGTTAAAATATCTGGAAGAAGAATTAAATATAATCCTTTGTCTTTCTTTTTAGAGTATCCTTTACGCCTGATCAAAATGCTTAAATCCCATCGTCATTTAGTTTGAGTTTTATATAAGGTCCGTCCTTTTAAGGTCGGACCTTACTTAACGAGTCATATGCTGAAGCTCTTCTAGAGTAGTTACATCTTCTGGCTTTTTATCATCTCGAAATCGTTCCAACCGGGGAAAACGAAGAGCTAAACCAGCCGTATGAGTTGGTGATTTAGTAATTTCATCAGCCCTAATCTCAACCACTATTTTAGGTTCAATCCAAACGTCACATTCGGCCAATTTATCAACCAAATAATTAGCTGGTTTGTTTTTAATTCTTAATTCTAAACTCTTAATTTTCAATTCTTTCCACTCTTCATCCGTCAACCCTGTCCCAATTTTGGCCACTGTAACAAATGCGTCTTTATCTTTGTCTAATACTCCAACTAAAAAAGCTCCCATACCAAAATCTGTCCTCTTTCCCTTACCAAAATCGTAGCCCATCACTAAACAGTCGATCGTGTCGTTAATTTTTGAAGAATAACTTCTTTTATATTTAATCCAGTTCCATCCCCGAGCACCGGGCTGATAAATCCCATCAATTTTTTTGGCAATCACCCCTTCTAATTTTTTGACAATTGCACGATTAAAAATTTCCTCGAGTCGTTCTTCCCTATCCACTTCTTCCTGATGGTCGACAATAATTATTTGTTTACTTATATCTTTATTCCTTATCGTTACTTTCTCAAGAGCGCGTCGACGTTCAATAAATGGCAGTTTAATAAAGTTTTTTCCGTTTAAATAAAGCAGTTCGAAAGTAAAAAGTTTTAAAGGCACTTCTAAGGCTTTTTCTTTAATGTTATACTTTCTTTTCCGCTGAACGGTTTCCTGAAATGGAAGAAACTCGCCGGTCTTAGGATTATAGCCAATCGCTTCTCCTTCAATGATTAATTCGTCAGCCTTAACTTCTTTTTTCACTCCTTCAACAATATCCGGATACATGTATGTTACATCTTCAAGACTACGGGAAAAGAGCTTAACTTGAGGAAGGTCCGTCCCAATAAGGTCAGTCCCTTTAGGGTCTGACCTTAAATAATGCACTTGTAACCTAAACCCATCAAACTTCGGTTCGACAAAACATTTGCCGATTTGTTTTATAATTTCACGAGCTGACGACATTCTTTCTGCCTTCATCATAATAATCGGCGTAAAAACTTTTGGTTCAATTTTTTTTAAACCATCTATACCTTTTTCCTTCAACGTTGTTCCAATAAATCCTAAGTCCGGCCTGACGTGGTAAGCGGTTTCAATAACCGGCCGTAGACTTTTGTCACCCGCCAACATCCAGGAATAAGCATCTAAAACGGTCATATCCGAAAAACCAAGACGAATTATTCCCGTTGGTAAACGAACCAGATAACGGCCGGATAAAGGATCAAGTTGACGAATAAGCTGAGATAAAAGGCTCGTCTTAACTTCTTGCGATCCGTTTCCAGAAGCCGTTGCCAGCCGGTAAAAAAAATCAAAGACCGCCAACACTTCTATGTCTTTTTCTTCAAATGATCTATATTGTTTTTTGAAATTTTCAACTGTCTGCCCTAGATCCCCGTTCTTTTTAAATTCTTTTTCAAAATAACTCCGGTCAATATTCAAGGCAGACATAGCCGATTTAATAATGGTTCTTTCCGCCATACCAAAATCAATTCCTTCATAAGCAGGTCCTACTCTTCCCTGAAGTAAATAAACGACTTTTCCAATTTCCTTATGGTTCAAAGACTTAAATAATTCCGCCAAAATTCTCGTGATTTCCAAGCGGGAAGAATTTTTTTCAATTCTTTCAAAATATCGTGCTAATTCTGAAAAAAACATAATGTAAATATAGCCTGGATTCCCGCCTTCGCGGGAATGACCATCAATAATAACTTAAGTAAAAGCGGGACGCTGAACTTTTTTCGACTTGGGAGTCCCCGAAAAGGGGAGGGTTCCCAC
>CAYNFC010000016.1:0-2599 GCA_964396395.1 uncultured Gammaproteobacteria bacterium
CATCCTAAGCACTCGTCGAAGTATCATTCCTTTTCTGGTCGGGGGGAAGTCGGCATTTTTTAAAAATTAATCAACGATGTTTAAAGTTGATCATAATTTAAATAATCGTTTCACCGCCTCTTGACAAGAAGAAGAAGAAGAAGTAAAATGACTTCAAGTTTAATCAAAGGAGGTGATTTTAAATATGCCAGCTGAAAGACAACCTGTCAGACAACAAAGAAAAAACAAAGCACCTGAATTAAAAATAAAACAAGCACAAGTAATTAGTGAAAATAAAGTTCGAACAAGCAAACATAATATTCAATATGATGATTGTGCTTGTTCACTGATATAACAAACTCATACATAAATAGTAATAGATTGTTCTAACAGTCTAAATTTGACTTTAGGTAGTAGTAGTAGTAGAATTCCATATAAATTAATCGATAGGAGGTGATTAAGACGTATGGCAATAGAAAATAAACCAGGATTACGAGGTTTGAGAATTAGTAAAGCAAAATTAATCAATAATATCAATTCAACGATTGGTAGAGTTGATTGTGATTGTGATTGTGATTGTGATTGTGATGCCGGTGGAGGAAGACCTAGTGATAATGGTAGACATTCAAGACATTCAAGACCTTTAAGACGTAATCATGCACATTAAATGTGATAAATTAAAATGAATGAAAATTAGTACACCAAAAAAATATAGGGATATTTATTGTGAGTCTGTTGATGGTTATTTGACGGTTTATAATCCACTTTCAGTAAAAGGACTTACAGTATTAAATAAAGAAGCTTCTTTTCTATACTCTCTGATTGATAACAAAAAAACAGTTTTAGATATATTGAAGTTGGTTCAAAAGGAAGACAAAACAGCTACCTTAAAAAATATTAAGGAAATTTTTAATAATTTCATTTCTTCAGAAATTATATATTTTGATAAACCTAAAACTAATCAATTTCTTTTTACTAATAAACCAACAATTTTAAGTGTTTGGTTTCATATAACCAATCAATGTAACCTCCGTTGTACTTACTGTTATGTTTATAAAACACCCGATAAAATGAGTGCAGAAACAGCAAAGAAAGCGGTTGATAAAATATTTTTTTCTGCTAAAAAACACGGGTTTAAGAAAATTATTTTTAAATTCGCCGGAGGTGAACCAATACTTGAATTTAATAAGGTTCTTAATGTTGTTCAACAAGCAAAAGAGTTAGGAAAAAATAATGACATTGACCTTGAATTTGTTGTAATAACTAATGGAGTTTTGCTTACAGATAAAGTTTGTCAAACATTAAAAGATGATAATATTCGAGTTGCGGTATCTCTTGATGGTCTAGAAAAATACCATGATAAAACTAGGATATTTACCAATGGTTTAGGAACTTTTAAATATGTGGAAAGAGGAATTGATTTAGTTCTTAAACATAAGATTCCTTTTAATATTTCAATCACAGTTACCTCAAAAAATATTGAAAATATTCCTGAATTAACTTCATATCTTTTAAAAAAGAAGGTTCCTTTTGCATTTAATTTTTACCGTGAAAATCCAAACGTAAAAGAAGAATTAGAAGAAGACGATAAAAAATTAGTAAAATATCTTAAACAAGCTTATAAATTAATTTATGAAAATCCGCCTCAATATAATTTTATTAATGGGTTACTTGACAGAGTATCTTTTAAGGGACCACATCTTTATACCTGCGGAATGGGTTTAAACTATTTGGTAATTCGACATGATGGAAAATTATTAAACTGTCAAATGACACAAAATAAAATAATTGGATCGATTGAAGATCCAGATATAATTGAATCTATGTGGAAAGGGAATTTTATAAGACCAACAGGGCTAACTGTTGAAGGAAAAACACCCTGTAAAGATTGTCAGTGGAAATATATCTGTTGTGGTGGCTGTCCTCTTTTAACAAAAGATCAGAAGGGAAAATATGATGTTAACTCTCCTTATTGTTTGGTATATAAGGAACTTATTCCTGAAGCTTTAAAGATTGAAGCAAAAAGATTAATTAAATATGGAGATATAAAAAAATAACTAAATTATCTGAAAAAAATATTTTTTAACCAACTCTTTTAACTCGTTACTGATTCTCCGTCGTTTTTGATATTTAATTTTAAAGTCAATATAGTTTGATAAAACCGCAGCTCGGCTTCCGGTAATACCCATTATTTTCCCAATTTCCTTGAAAGTCAATTTCTGTTGACGAAGTTCCCATGCCTGATAATACCTTTTCAGATTTCTTGCCATAGGCCTTATAACAAACAAAGCTCCCCGTCAGCCGGAATCCTTTCGGATTCCCATAACCCTTTCGAGTTATGACCAGTACAGGTGAACTGAACGAGGAGCTCTCGTTTCCTGTACTGGATTCTCTTCTGCCATGCTCTAATAATATTTAGAGTTTAGGCAGATTGATTTCTAAAATAATTATAGCAATTTTATTAGAATAAAAAACAAAAAGTGATAAAATACAATTATTTAAACAAGGCTGATCAAACTAAAAAAATGAAAAATATTCCAGAAAATAAAAAATTTAAATCAAAAATTTTGTGTAAAGTGTGCCAACAACAAACCTGGCATATTATTCTTAATGAAGTAGA
>CAYNFC010000016.1:2609-5490 GCA_964396395.1 uncultured Gammaproteobacteria bacterium
TACAGTGATGAGGAAGGAGAAATATGGGAAAATAATAAATTTTTTACACTTCAATGTTTAGGTTGTGAAAATGTTTGTTTATTAACTCAATATGTTTGTAGTGAAAATATTGATTCAAATACAGGAAATTTAGAAACGCAAGAAAATATTTATCCAATACCATACAAAAATGATAGAGAAATAATTGAGAGGGTATACTATGTTCCTAAAATTGCAAGAACTGTTTACGAAGAAACAATAAAAGCATTTAATTCTGGATTGATGATATTGGCAGCTATAGGAATTAGAACAACAATCGAAGCGATTGCTATTGAAGAAAAAATAAAGATTAGAGGTATAAAAACAAAAATAAAAAAAATGGAAGAATTAAAAATAATTACACCCGCTGGAGCAACACTTCTACTATTAGTTAAGGATTTTGGAAATTTCGCAACGCATGAAATCAAAAAACATCATCGTGATGATTTATCACTATGTATAAATATTATAGAAGGAGTTTTTAGGAGTCTTTACATTTTACCTAAACAAGCAGAAACGTCAAGAGAAATTTTGGAAGGCAAATGGAAAAGAGCTGGAGTTAAATAAACTAAATTTAAGAGGATTCTAATTAAAATTTTAGAATAGGTTTCATAGGCAAACTTAAATGAGTAGTTCTTATAAAAATTCAGTTGATAAAAAAATTAGAGATATCTGGAACAAACCACCTTCAAAAGAGATTAGTGGAATTTATAAATTTCAAGATGAGCATATTCTTTGGTTTTCAAAAAAATACAGCGGGTATACAAAATATTTTGAGGAAGGATTTGAATTTTATATTGGAATAATAAGTTCCTTAAACTATGTCAAAAAAAAGGACTGGAAATGGTCAAAAACCTTACCTTTTATATATTTAGGAAATACTACATATCCATTATTCAAATCATATACTCTGTGTTTAGAGGGATTCTATGAGGAATCAATAACATTATCTAGAGTTATTTTTGAATTGCTTATTAAATCAATTTTCTGTGTGTGTTATCCAGATGATTGTTTTGCAACTTTCAACAAATCGGAAAAAGGGAAAAGAGCTTTCAACTTAACAAATTTTTTAGAAACAGATTTAAAATTGGGCTGGAAATTTTTATATAGTCTTTCTTCCGGTAGTAGTCATGGAAAACTATATTTTACAAGAATAATTACTCAACTTAAAGAAAATACAAAACATGATTTAATCGGACTTCAATTAAAAGTGGATGAAAAATTAGCGAGTATTTGCATCAACTATTCAACATTTTTATTGTGGTCACTGATATATTTTTTGAAAACATATTTTAAAGAATTATCACCAAATGCTGAGAAAAATAAATTAGCTGTTCAAGAAGGACAAAATTTTATAGATGCCTTAGGTCACGTTGTAAAGAATACTCCTAATAGTTTTAAAAAAGTCGGAGAAGATTTTGAAAAGATTATTGAAATATTAAAAGTTGCGAAAATAAAAGGTGATTGGAAAAGACTATTGAATAATTATTAAATTTACTTTTTCCAAACCCCCACCCTTTTCTCCTTCGCCTCATTCTCCGCAGACAACAATTCATCCTGATATTTTATCTTGGCTCTTTTCTCATAAAGGATAACACGAGCAAGTCCATTTTTCACCAATTCAATATTAAGATTAACTCCGTCAATAAACACATAACCCAACATTCTCCCAAATTTATCAACCTTGTAATTCGTTTCTTGTTCAAAAGATATTTCTTTACCTAAGACTAAATTTTCAGTAAAAGCTTTTGCTTCTTCAAAATACGGTTCTTTAACTTCTGGGGCATTAACTCCGTAAAGCCTGAATGTTTTCCCATCACTTAACTTTAAAGTGTCTCCGTCTGAAACTTCTACAACTGTCAAATTTTGATTTGAGGGATATGAGGGAGATAAGGGGTCTGGGAAAGTTTTAATCTTTTGCTTTTCAAAGTAGCTTCCACCGAAGAATGAGCCAATCATTAAAAGCAGAACAGCGATTCCTAAAACAACTTTATTTTTCATTTATCTTTTGAATCTTTGATAATAATCCTTTTACCTTTCTCATCCAACTCAAACTCAAGGTTCTGGTTTTGTCTCCAGTTTAAAGCCTTAAGAAATTCACGAGGGATAGTAATAACTTTGGAGTATTTACCTGATGAAGTAATCTTTCTAATAATCTTCATGATGTTTTTATTTTACTCCTTACTATTTCTAAAATCCATAACTTGAACATTGCCGGTCGGACTACTAACTCAAAAGCAAATTGAAGATTGACCGACCGGAACAGAAAACCATTAATGATAAGTTCCCCTCTCCGCCTGCTGGAGGAGGAGAGGGGAAAAGGGGTGAGGAAGTTACAATTGGTCGATCTGAAAATGCCGCTCGATTGCGGGGTTTGCCACCCGCAATGGAGCGAATCCCGATAATCTTTGATCTACCCAACTACAGAAACAAACTACAACCATATCTCTCTGAGTTGATTTGGATTATGATTACCTTTTTGGTTTAACTATCCCAAATCAACTGAGAGAGAAAGATAAGACCAAACTTCTTCAAGTATTCCCCCAAGGTTATTATAGATTTAGGGACGGGCATTTTCTTGGTGACCAGATTCCTTATTCCCCAGTATGCTTTCACCTTAGTTTTATCAAGGGAGTCTTTCGACAGAGAGAGGTGAACGGATCAACTCAAATACAACTGGAGTGAACCGAACGACAGAGAAAAATGACCGAAATTAAAATTTCTTTGACTTGACCGGTTGAGTAACTTCCGGTCAAAGGGCGACTGCTTTGTCAGTCGCCCAAGTCTTCTTCTTGTCTCCTGTCTTCCTGCCGACTTCCCCCCGACCAGAAAAGGAATGATACTTCGACGAGTGCTTAGGATG